>CBDDRX010000047.1:0-6043 GCA_965233165.1 uncultured bacterium
CTATAGGGCCCTTCGTCGTATTAGGCACTATATATGGGGCCGCTGGTAGAATCGCAGCATGCCGGCCCCCGACCTCTTAGCCCAGTCCGACCCCGAAGTGTGGGACGCGATTCGCCGGGAAAACCAGCGCCAGGAAGACCACGTCGAGCTGATCGCCTCCGAGAACTACGTCAGCCGCGCCGTGCTGATCGCGCAGGGAAGCCAGCTCACGAACAAGTACGCCGAGGGCTATCCCGGCAAGCGCTACTACGGCGGCTGCGAGTACGTGGACATCGCGGAGACGCTCGCCATAGAGCGCGCGAAAAAGCTGTTCGGCGCGCCCTGGGCGAACGTGCAGCCGCATTCGGGCTCGCAGGCGAACCAGGCGGTCTACACGGCAATGCTCAAGCCCGGCGAGACGATCCTCGGCATGTCGCTCGCGATGGGCGGCCACCTCACGCACGGCTCGCCGGTCAACCTCTCCGGGAAGCTCTACCGCATCGTCTCCTACGGCCTCAATGCGAAGGAGGAGATCGACTACGACGCGGCGGAGAAGATCGCGATGGCGGAGAAGCCGAGGCTCATCGTTACCGGTGCTTCGGCGTACTCGCGCGTGATCGACTGGAAGCGCTTCCGCGCCATCGCCGACAAGTGCGGCGCGCTGCTCATGGCGGACATCGCGCACTACGCCGGCCTGATCGCCGCCGGCCTGTATCCCTCGCCGGTCGGCATCGCGCACTTCGTCACCACGACCAACCACAAGACGCTGCGCGGGCCGCGCGGCGGGATGATCTTCGGGCTCGACGAGTTCGAGAAGCCGATCAACAGCGCGATCTTCCCCGGCCTGCAGGGCGGGCCGCTGATGCACGTGATCGCCGCCAAGGCGGTCGCGCTCGGCGAGGCGCTCAAGCCGGAGTTCAAGACCTACCAGAAGCACGTCCTCGAGAATGCGCGGGCGATGGCTGCCACGCTGCAGAAGCGCGGCGTGCGCATCGTCTCCGGCGGCACCGACAGCCACATGTTTTTGATCGACCTCACGTCGAAAAACCTCACCGGCAAGGACGCGGAGGCGGCGCTCGGGCGCGCGCACATCACGGTGAACAAGAACGCGATCCCGAACGACCCGCAGAAGCCGATGGTCACGAGCGGCGTGCGCATCGGCTCGCCGGCGATGACCACCCGCGGCTTCAGGAAGGCGGAAGCCGAGCAGCTCGCCAACCTGATCGCCGACGTGCTCGACAAGCCGGCCGACGATGCGCACCTCGCGCGGGTCGCCGCGGACGTCAAGGCGCTCTGCGCCAGGCACCCGGTGTACAAATGAAGTGTCCCTCCGCTAGGAAGGGCGTTTGACTCTATGAAGTGTCCATTCTGCGGCTCCGAGGACACCCAGGTGATGGATACCCGGGCGAACCTCGAGGCGAACACGATCCGCCGCCGCAGAAAGTGCCTGGGCTGCGAGAAGCGCTTCACCACCTACGAGCGGGTCGACCTGAAGATGCCGCGCCTGGTGAAGAAGGACGGCAGCCGCACCGAGTTCGACCGCGACAAGCTGATGGGCAGCATGACCCTCGCGCTGCGCAAGCGCCCGGTCGCCACGGAGGAGATCGAGGGCGCCGTGGACCGCGTGATCGAGCGCCTGCGCGGCACCGGCGAGCGCGAGGTGCCGACGAGCCGCGTCGGCGACTTCGTCATGAAGGAGCTCGCCAAGCTCGACAAGATCGCCTACATCCGCTTCGCGTCGGTGTACCGCAGCTTCGAGACGCCGGACGACTTCCGCGAGGCGGTCCAGGAAGTGAAGTCGCCCGGGCGGAAAAGGCGCAAGTAGTGTTCAGCGAGCTCGACCGCGCCATGATGGCGCGCGCGCTTGCGCTCGCCGAACGGGGCCTCTACACCACCACGCCGAACCCGCGCGTGGGCTGCGTGGTGGCGAAGGACGGCCGGATCGCCGGCGAAGGCTGGCACGAGAAGGCCGGCGGTCCGCACGCGGAGATCGCCGCGCTGGAGAAGGCGGGCGGCGCGGCGGAAGGCGCGACCGTCTATGTGAGCCTCGAGCCGTGCAACCACTATGGCCGCACGCCGCCGTGCGCGGGCGCGCTGATCAACGCGAGGGTCGCGCGCGTCGTCGCGGCCACGCGCGACCCGAATCCGCATGCCTCGGGCGGCGGCGCCGCGCTCGCGAGCGCCGGCATCCGCTTCGAGGCGGGCCTCCTGGAAGAAGCGGCGCGGGAGCTCAACGCAGGCTTCATCTCGCGCGTGACGCGCGGCCGGCCCTGGGTGCGACTCAAGGCGGCGGCGACGCTCGACGGGCGCACCGCGCTCGAGGACGGCCGCTCGCAGTGGATCACGGGCGCCGAGGCGCGGCGTGATGGCCACCGCTGGCGCGCGCGTGCCTGCGCGATCCTCACCGGCATCGGCACGGTGAAGGCCGACGACCCGCGGCTTACGGTGCGCGACGTGGAGACGCCGCGCCAGCCGCTGCGTGTCGTCGTCGACAGCCGGCTGGAAACGCCCCTCGGCGCGAAGATCCTCGAAGGCGGGAACGTGCTGGTGTTCTCGGCAAAGCAGGGCGCGCTGCAGGGCGCAGAGGTCGTACACCTGGCAAATCCCGGCGGCAAGGTCGACCTGCCGCGCATGCTCGAGGAGCTGGGGCGGCGCGGCATCAACGAGCTGCACGTGGAGGCTGGCTTCCGGCTGAACGGCTCGCTGATGCGCGAAGGCTGCGTCGACGAGGTGCTGCTTTACCTCAATCCCAGCCTGCTCGGCGATTCGGCGCAGGGCATCGCGGACCTGCCGGCACCCGCGGGGCTCGACCAGCGCAGGAAGCTACGGATCGTTTCGCTGGAGCGCCTCGGCGACGACCTGCGCATCCTCGCCCGTCCCGCCGCCGCCGCTTCTTCCACATAGCGCGGCGGCGAGCAGCTCGACGGCAACCTGCGCGCTGATGCCGTCGGCGTCCAGGCGAGGCGAGTACTCCACCAGCTCGATCGCCGCGAGCCCTTCCCGGCGTGCCACGCGGGCGAGCGCTCGCGTCAGCTCTTCGGCGGCGACGCCGCCTGCGACCGGCGTTCCCACGCCCGGCGCTTCCTCGGGCGTGACCACGTCGAGGTCGATGCTGACGCCAACGGCCTGCGTGCCGGAGGTGGCGATGCCGAGGGCCTCTTCCATCACCGCATCGGCGCCGCGCCGCTGCAGCTCGTCGATCATGACGACGCGCACGCCCAGGCGCGCGAGACGCGCATCCTCTTCCGGCTCGTAGCTGCGTACCCCGACCAGGTAGACGTGGCGCGGGTCGAGCACGCCGGCGCTCAAGCCGTAGAGCGGATCGTCGTCCTCGCCGAGCAGCCAGGCGAGCGGCATGCCGTGCAGCCGGCCGGTATGGCTGGTGGCGGGCGTGTGGCTGTCCATGTGCGCGTCCACCCAGACCAGGCCGAGCTTGCCGTGCAGCGCGCGCGCGACCCCGCTCCAGGTGCCGCCGGCGCAGCTGTGGTCGCCGCCGAGCACGCAGGGCACGCGCCCGCGCCGCACGGCTTCCGCCACCTCCGCGGCAAGGCTGCCGCAGAGCCGGCTGACGACCGCCTGCTTGCGGCGATCCGCGGTTGCCGGGCGCAGCACTGCGCCGAAGCTCACCACGGCGCCGCAGGCGCGCAGCCGGGCGGCGACGAGCGGCGCGAGGACGTCGGGCGCATCCGCGCAGCCGGGATCGGCGCCGCCGAGCCCCCAGGCAGCGCCGATCACTTCAACCTGTCGCTTCACGGCTACATCCGGATCCGGGCGGCGCGACTCGCATGTTCAGAACGGAGCGTTCATCCTCCAGTCGAATGGTTGGACTCGGCCACAGCACAGTCAAGGACCGCATGCCCCAGGCAACGTCGGCGCGATGGCAGGACTGGGCGAGCTTCGCGCTCGGGCTCTGGCTCGCCGTCTCGCCGTGGGCGCTCGATTACGCGCATCTCGAAGCCGCCACCGCCAACGCCGCCTTCCTCGGGCTCGCGATCGCGCTCGGCTCGCACTTCGAAGTCAGTTTCGATGAGAACACGGTGGAATGGTTCAACATGGCGGCCGGCCTGTGGCTCGTGCTCGCGCCGTTTCTCCTCGGCTTCGGCGGCGAGGCCCTCGCCACGGTGAACGCGATCGTCGTCGGCACCCTGGTCGCGGCGCTCGCCAGCTCCGCGCTTTCCCTCGAGAAGCTCCTCTTGCGGTAGGCAAAGATCCTTTTGCGGTAACCTGCCGCCCGTGTTCACGGGCATCGTGCAGGCGGTCGGTCGCATCGTTGGCGCCGGTCCGCACGAAATCGAAACCGGCGGCCTCGATCTCGCCGGGGTCTCCGTGGGCGACTCCATCAGCGTCCAGGGCGTGTGCCTCACGGTGACGGCGCTGACCGGTCGCGGCTTCCGCGCCGACGTCTCTGCGGAGACGCTTTCGGTGACTACGGGGCTCGACCGCCCCGGGCCGGTCAACCTCGAGAAGGCGCTGCGCGCCGGTGATGCGCTGGGCGGGCACCTCGTCAGCGGCCATGTCGACGGGGTCGGCGAGCTGGTGCGGCGCGAGGGGAGCGTGTTCGCGTTCCGGGCGCCCGCGGAGCTGGCGCGCTACCTTGCCCGGAAGGGGTCGATCTGCGTCGACGGGGTGAGCCTGACCGTCAACCGGGTAAAGGGACCCGAGTTCGAGGTGAACCTGATTCCGCACACCCTGGAGGTCACGACCCTGGGACGCCTGCAGCCGGGCGGCCGGGTAAACCTGGAAGTGGACCAGGTCGCGCGCTACCTCGAGCGGCTGCTGGCGGCGCGCTAGCGGCGCAGGAGCTCGTCGTCCGCCTCGTCCTCGTCGCGGTCCATTGGCTTGTCCCGCGCGGCAAGCAGGCCGAGCGCGCGCTGGCCGTCGGGCCCGAGCTCGCTGAACGGCGTGAGCCAGGTGAGGTGCTGCGAGAGATAGGCAAGGCGCGATTCGCGGGCCTCCGGATCGCGCGCCAGCGGGAGCGGCGTGCCGCTCGGGGCGCGGATGGCGCGCTCGGGAATGGCGGCCAGGAGGGCGGAGACGCGGCTCATCGGCGGCATTCTATTGCGTGGGCAGCGGAAGGGAAACGAAACATTCGATGAAGGCGGACGCCCATTTTTCCGCGGTGCGCTTCGATCCGGCGCTGCCGATCAACGCCCGGCAGGAGGAGATCCGCGCGGCGGTGCAGGCGCATCCGGTCGTCATCGTATGCGGCGAGACCGGCTCGGGCAAGACGACGCAGCTGCCGAAGATGCTGCTCGCCATGGGGCGCGCGGCCGCGGGACGCATCGGCCATACGCAGCCGCGGCGCATCGCCGCGCGCGCCGTGGCGGCGCGCATCGCCGAGGAGCTCGGCACGGAGCTGGGCGGCCTGGTCGGCTTCAAGGTGCGGTTCCACGACAAGGTCAGCGATCGCTCGGCGATCAAGCTCATGACCGACGGCATCCTGCTCGCCGAGACCCAGGGCGACCGGGATCTGCGCCAGTACGGCACGCTGATCATCGACGAAGCGCACGAGCGCAGCCTGAACATCGATTTCCTGCTCGGCTACCTGAAGCGGCTCACCGGCCGCCGCCCGGACCTCAGGGTGCTCATCACCTCGGCGACGATCGACGCCGAGCGCTTCTCGCGTCACTTCGACGGCGCGCCGGTGATCGAGGTGTCCGGCCGGCTCTATCCGGTCGAGGTTCGCTACCGTCCGGTGGAAGGCGACCGGGAGGACACGACGCGCGACGAAGAGGAGCAGGCGCTTGCGGACGCGGTCCAGGAAGTCTGCGCCAAGGGCGACGGAGACGTGCTCGTCTTCCTGCCCGGCGAACGCGAGATCCGCGACGCTCTTGCCGTCCTGAAGGGGAAGAACCTGAAGGGCGTGGAGCTCCTGCCGCTCTTCGGCAGGCTCTCGGCCGCCGAACAGGACCGGGTCTTCAAGCCGGGAAGGCAGAGGCGGGTCGTGCTGGCGACGAACGTCGCCGAGACCTCGCTCACCGTGCCGCGCATCCGCTACGTCGTGGACACGGGCGACGCGCGCGTGAAGCGCTACAGCTACCGCAACAAGGTCGAGATGCTGCGC
>CBDDRX010000048.1:0-9222 GCA_965233165.1 uncultured bacterium
CCAGCCACGTGCCGAGCGCGGACGTGAACGCGTGCCCGAGCACCAGGCCCGCGAGCGCGCCGGCAAGCCCCAGGACCGCGCCTTCGGCGAGCAGCAAGCCGAACAGCTTGCCAGGCGAGGCGCCCAGGGTACGCATGACGGCAAGCTCATAGCGCCTTTCCTCGAGGGCCGTGTAGAGGGCGATGAATACCGACAACGCCGCGGCCAGGACCAGGATGATGCCGAAAGCACGCAGCGCTTCCACGCCGGCGCCCACGATGCGGAACAGGCGCGCGCTCTCGTAGGCGGGCGAGGCGGCCTGCAGCTCGGCGGTGGCGTTGATCGCGCGCGGCAGCGTCGCGGCGGCGAGCGGCGAGGCGTACTGGACGAGCAGCACCGTGACCTCGCGGTCCTCCTCCAGCGCCTTCTTCTCTTCTTCGTCCGCCGGCTCGTGCTCCATTTCGTGGACGTGCCAAACGCTCTCGATGCTCGTGAGCACCAGCCGGTCGACGACCGTCCCGCTCGGCGCGAGCACGCCGACTACCTGGTAGGGCATGTCGTGCTCGTCCCCTCCGCCTTCGGTGCCGAGCCCGTGCGCGCCGTTGAACGCGCCGCCAACGCCTACGCCGGTACGGCGCGCGACTTCCGCGCCCAGGACCGCCTCCATCGGCTTCTCGTGCAGCCTGCCCGAGGCGGGCGCGATCCCGTAGTGCTCCACGTAGGCGTGCGGCGCGCCGACGATCCGGAACCCTTTCCAGCTGTCTCCCAGCGCGAGCGGGATCACCCGCTTCACCATCCGGTTGCCCTGCAGCTGGCGCACGGAGGCGAGCGGGATGTTGCCCGCCGGCGCGTCGAGGTGATAGATGCCGGCGAGCATGAGCTGCATCGGGCTGCCTTTGGCGCCGACCACCAGGTCGATGCCCCGCGCGTCGCGTCCCATGCGCTCCTCGAGCTGCGTGACGACGAGCAGCAGCATCACGATGGTGGCGATCCCGAGCGCGAGCAGCACGAGGCTGAGCGTGGTCTGCAGCGGCCTGGCGCGCAGGTAGCTCGCCGAGAGCGTGGCGAGGTTCATCGCGAAAGCTCCAGCGTCTGCCGGAAACGCTTCTTTACGCGCGCATCGTGCGTGACGACGACCAGCGTCGCGCCGGCGCGCTCCGCCTCGCCCATCAGGAGCGCCACGGCGCGTTCGGCCGCCGCGTCGTCCAGGCTGGAGGTCGGCTCGTCGGCAAGCAGCAGCTTCGGTCCGTTGACGACGGCGCGCGCCACGGCGACGCGCTGCTGCTCGCCCTGGGAGAGCTCGTGCGGCCGGCGCTCCGCCTTGTCGCCGAGCCCGAGCGCGGCGAGCGCGCGGTCGACCGCCGCATCGTCTTGCGGCAGGCGCGCCAGGTACTGGGCGAGGCGGATATTGGCGCGGACCGTGAGATGCGAGACGAGGTGCAGCGCCTGCAGGACGATACCCACGTTCCGGCCGCGCCAGCGGTCGAGCGCGTTGCCGCTCAGCCTGAGAATATCCTCGTCGAAGATCGACAGCGCGCCGGCGCTCGGGCGAAGCAGGCCCGCGAGGACATGCAGCAGCGTCGTCTTGCCGCTTCCGGAGGGCCCGAGGACAAGGGCGTGCCCGCCGCCCGGCACCGTCCAGTCGTCCAGGCGCAGGACTTCCCGGGCGCCGTACCGGTGAGCAAGGCCGCGGACGGCGAGCATCAGGCTACTTCGCCAGGCATTCCTCGAGGCCGGCGATGAAAAGGTCCTTCGGCAGCTTCTTGCCGATGAACACCAGGATCGACTTCTTCTTCTCCGCCTTCGCCCAGGGCTTGCCCATATCGCCGCCCATCATCATGTGCACGCCCTGGAAGACCACCCGGCGCGGATTGCCCTTCATCCAAAGCACGCCCTTGTAGCGCAGGAGGTCCGGGCCGTAGACCTGGATCATCCCGGAGAGGAACTGCTCCAGCTTGTCGCCGTCGAACGGCTTGTCCGACTTGAAGACGAACGACTCCACCTCGTCGTGGTGCTCGTGGTGCGAGTCGGCGAGGAACTCCGGGTCGAGCTCGAGGATCGCGTTCAGGTTGAAGCCGCGGATGTCGAGAATTTCCTCTATCTTGGCTTCGCCAAAATGGACTTTCTTCACCGGCGCGCGCGGGTTCATGCGCTTCAGCCGCTGGGATAGCGTCGCCACGTCGCCTTCGGAAACCAGGTCGGTTTTCGACATGAGGATCCGGTCGGCGAAGCCGACCTGCTCCTGCGCCTCGTGGAACTCGTCGAGCTGCTTCGGCGCGTGCTTCGCATCCACCACGGTGAGGATCGAGTCGAGCAGGTAGTAGTTGCCGATCTCCTCGTCGGTGAAGAACGTCTGCGCGACCGGGCCGGGATCCGCCATCCCGGTGGTCTCGATCACCACCCGGTCGAACTTGAGCGCGCCGGTCTCCCGCTTCGCCTTCAGCTCGCCCAGGATGCGGATCAGGTCGCCGCGCACCGTGCAGCAGATGCAGCCGTTGTTCATCTCGACGATCTGCTCGTCGGACTTCTCGATGATCTCGCTGTCGACGCCGGTCTCGCCGAACTCGTTCTCGATCACCGCGATCCTGTGGCCGTGGTCTTCCTTGAGGATCCGGTTGAGCAGCGTGGTCTTGCCCGCGCCGAGGAAGCCGGTGAGGATCGTCACCGGCACCATGTTGCTTTCCTGCATTCCGCGCTCCTTGAGAAGGGCGCGATTATCCCTCAAATCAGGGACGCACCACGTTTTCCCCTGAGCGTCACCAGCTCGTGATTCCCGCTCGAAGCCGGTTGCCGCACCGGTCTGCCTGCCTGCCCTCGCGTAACACGTCTCCCAAGCGCATTGCCGAGCCTTTCCAGGAACGCCGCGCTGCCTAGCGGGAAGTTGCCATTCGTTGCCTCGCGAATCTTGGCCGCTTCTCCCGCTCCATCGAACAACCGACGATAGTTCGCACGTCTCTCCGAGGCACAAGCGCCCAAGCGCACGTACTCCTCGTGGTCGGTCAACAATGAGCTAGGCGATCCCAATGCGTTAGCCGCGTAGCTTGACCAAGGGTAGTCACCTGGATCGCGGGCCAATCCGGCTCGAACTGGATTCGATTCTATGTAGCGGTAGCAGTGGAGCAAATACGTTTCGCTCTCCACCACGCACGAGCGGAACCGTCCTTCCCAGAGCGATCCCGTCCTGCCGCGCTTGCGATTGATGTACTGGCTGTGCAGCAGATGCAGTCTCCTAAACAATTGCCCGGAGCTTTCCGCTTGTCTCGGCGTAACAAGGAGATGCACATGATTCGTCATCAGGCAGTACGCGTGAACTTCGCATGTCACCTGACGCGAGAGCCGTTCCAGATGGTGTAGGTAGAAGCGGCGGTCCTCGTCGTCGAAGAAGCACGTGGCCTTGTTGTTCCCGCGCTGCACGACATGCAGGGGGAGGCCCGGAAAGACGATGCGAGCGCGGCGAGGCATGCGAGGTCAACGGCCTCTGGCGTCAACCGGTTGACCGGAAATCGTGGTGCGTCCCTGATTAGGACTTAAGGAGAAGCAGGCCTTTGAGGTACTCGCCTTCGGGAAACTCGAGCGCGACCGGGTGGTCCGCGGCGGCGCCGAAGCGCTCGATGATCTTCGCCTCGGCGAGCGCGTCGAGCGCCGCGCCGGCGATGATCGACTGGAAGAGCCCGGCGTCGACGCCCCCCGAGCAGGAGAAGGTCGCGAGCAGGCCGCCCGGCGCGAGCAGCTTGAAGGCGAGCAGGTTGATGTCCTTGTAGGCGCGCGCCGCGTTCCTCGCCTGCGCCGCGGTCGGGGCGAACTTCGGCGGATCGAGGACGATGAGGCCGTACTTCTGCCCCTGGTCCCTCAGGACCCGCAGATGGGCGAACACGTCCGCCTTCTGGAAATCGATGCGCGCCGCGTCGAGCGGATTCGCGGCGAGGTTCTCCTTCGCCACCTCGAGCGCCTCGGCCGAGCTTTCGAGCGCCGTGACGTGCGCCGCGCCGCCCGCCAGCGCGGCGAGGGCGAACCCGCCCGTGTAGCAGAACCCGTCCAGGACCCGGCGGCCTTGCGCGAGCGAGCGCACCCGCTGGCGGTTCTCGCGCTGGTCGAGGAAGAAGCCGGTCTTCTGCCCCTCCTGCACGTCGACGCGGAAGTTCAGTCCGTGCTCGATGATCGGGCAGCGCGAGGCGTTGCGGTTGCCGCGCGCGAAGCCGACCCGCGGCGCCAGGCCCTCGAGCTTGCGCACCTCGGCGTTCGAGCGCTCGAACACCGCCGCGCAGCCGGAGAGCTCCATCAGCTGGTCGAGGATCTCCTCGCGCCAGCGCTCCGCGCCGGCGGACAGGAACTGCGCGACCAGCACGTCGGCATAGCGGTCCACCACCAGGCCGGGCATGCCGTCGGACTCGCCGTGCACGAGGCGCAGGGCGTTCGTGTGCTTCGCCGCCGGCAAGGCCTCGCGCAGCGCCAGGGCCGCCTGGATCCTTCCCCCGAAGAACGAAGCATCGATCGGCGAGGAATCGAACGTCCACACCCGGCCGCGGATCTGCGATCTGGGGCTCCACGCGGCGAGCGCGAGCGGCTTCCCCGAGGAATCGACCACTTCGACGGTGTCGCCGGCAGCCGGCTTCCCCGTCACCTTCTCCACCGCGCCGGAGAAGATCCAGGGATGGCGGCGCCGCAGGGACTTCTCCCGGCCCTTCTTGAGGTGCAGCTTCATTTCTTCCGGGCCCGGGGGTGCGCGGCGTCGTAGACCTTCGCGAGCGCCTGGAAGTCGAGATGCGTGTAGACCTGCGTGGTCGAGATGCTCGCGTGGCCCAGCATCTCCTGCACCGCGCGCAGGTCCTGCGACGACTGCAGGACGTGCGTGGCGAACGAGTGGCGCAGCATGTGCGGGTGCACGTGCTGGCCGAGGCCGCTGCGCGCCGCCCAGGCCTCCAGGCGCTTGCCGACCGCCGCATGCGCGATGCGCCGGCCGCGCGCTCCCACGAAGAGCGCGCGCTCGGCAGGCGCGGCGAGCTGCTCGCGCACCTTCAGCCACGCCCTGAGCGCGTCGCGCGCCCTCGCCCCGACCGGCACGGTCCGCGTCTTGGAGCCCTTGCCGGTCACGGTCACTTCGCCGTGCGCGAGGTCGAGGCGGCCGTCGCCGATGTCGAGCGCCACCAGCTCGCCGAGGCGCAGCCCCGAGGAGTACAGGAGCTCGAACATCGCCCGGTCGCGGGTGAGCGCGAGCGAGGCGTCCTCGGGCACGTCGAGCAGCTTCGTCGCCTGCTCCACCGAGAGGGCCTTGGGGAGGGGCTTCGACGCCCTCGGCGCGCGCACCCCGAGCACCGGGTTCGTCGCGAAGCCCTTGTGCCGCACCAGCCACTTGAAGAGGCCCCGCCATGCGGAAAGGGTCAGCGCGAGGGTGCGCGGCGCGAGGCCCTTGGAATGCAGGAGCGCGACATAGCGCCGGACTTGCTGCGCGTCCATGCCTCCCAGGGCGGAATCCTTCTGGAACCCCAGCAGGAGGTTCAGCGCGTGCGCATAGTTCGAAAGCGTCGCGGGGGACAGGCGGCGCTGGTGCTTCAGCGCCTCCAGGTACTCCGCCGCCAGCCTCGGGTCCGCGCTCACATGCGGCTAGAGGCGCGCCGACACGCCGGCCGCGCAGAGCTCGCCGATGCGGCGCAGGTAGAGCACGCCCATCTCGGGGAAGAAGCGCTGCGGATCCTCGCTGCCCAGTGCGAGCAGGCCGAAGACCGATGCGTCGCCGAGCGGCACCAGCGCGACCGAGCGCACGTGCTCGGCGGCCTCGCCGAACCAGGGCAGGAAGGGGTTGCCGGCCGCCGCGCCGCACTGCGGCGCGCCCATCGCCTCGCCGTGCTGGCGCTGCGCCGGCTCCACCGCCTCCGCCTCGACGTAGTCGGGCGACACGCTCTTGCCCCAGATGCGCAGAGCGACGTGCGGGACCGCGAAGTCCTCGCGCAGGTGGAAGTAGAGCGATTGGGCGAGCGACGGGAAGTCGCGCGCGCCGACCAGCGCGACCGCGAGGCGATGCACCTTCTCGCTGATCGCGTCGTTGTCCTCGCCGAAGGCGATCAGCTCGCCGAGCTTGCTCTCGACGAGCTTCAGCTTCTCGCGCAGCGCGACGGTCTGGCGCTCGGCGAGCGGGATCGCGCGCCCGCCGTACGGGTGCGGCACCTGGATCCGCTCCAGGAGCTCGGGATGCTGGTCGAAGAACTGCGGGTGCGTGCGCAGGAACATCGCGACGTCGTCCGGGCTCATCGTTCTTCTTCTCTCATACCTGCAGCTCTCCCTCGAAGACGCTTTGCGCCGGACCCTTCATGAACACCGCATTGTCGCCGCCGGCCCAAGCGATGGTCAACGCGCCGCCGCGCGTCTGCACGCGTACCGGCGAGTCGAGCAGGCCGCGCCGGATCCCGCTCGCCACGGCGGCGCATGCGCCGGTGCCGCACGACAGCGTTTCGCCGGCGCCGCGCTCCCAGACGCGCAGCTTCGCGTTGTGCCGGCCCTGCACCTGCAGATAGCCCGCGTTGACCCGGTTCGGGAACCGCGGGTGGTGCTCCAGCACGGGGCCTTGCGTGGTGACGGGCGCCTTGCCCACGTCCTCCACGACCTGTACGGCATGCGGATTTCCCATGGAAAGAATCGTCAGTTCCACGCCGTCAATCCTCTCCTCGCCTTCGAAAGCCGGCGGCCCCATGTTGACCGTCACCTCGCCATCCTCCTCCAGCTTCGGCACGATCAGCCCGCCGAGCGTCTCGACCCGGATCTCGCGCTTGTCCGTCAGGCCGCGCTCGTGCACGAAGCGCACGAAGCAGCGCGCGCCGTTGCCGCACTGCTCCACCTCGCCGCCGTCGGCGTTGAAGATGCGGTAGCGAAAATCCGCGCCCGCGGCCGAAGGCTTCTCCACGACCAGGATCTGGTCGCAGCCCACGCCGCGATGGCGATCTGCAATCGCCTGCAGTTGCTTCTCGCTCAATGAAAGCTCGTGCTCGGTGAAATCAAAGACCACGAAATCGTTCCCGGCGCCGTGCATCTTGGTGAACTTCAGCTTCATGCGTAGAACCCCGGCTCTCCTTGCGGGCGGGTCTTGAACCGCTTGTGCAGCCAATAGTATTGCTCCGGCATCTCCAGCACGCGCGCCTCGACGAACGCCAGCATGCGGCGCGCATCCGCCGCCTCGTCGCCACCCGGGAAGTCCTTCCAGGGCGGGAAGAGCGTCACCTGGTAGCCGCCGCCCGGGAGCATGCGGGTCACGCAGGGCACCACGGCCGCGTCGATGGCGCGCGCGATTCCCGACAGGCCGGTGACGGTGGCTGCGGGCACGCCGAAGAACGGCACGAACAGCGCGCCCTTCGGCCCGTAGTCGAGGTCGGGCAGGTAGTAGAGCAGCGCGCCTTCCTGCGTCGCGCGCAGCACCTGCCGCAGCCCCGTATGGCGCGGGAAGGCCTTTCCGCCGAAGCGCGTGCGGCCGCGGCTCATCAGGACATCGAAGCGCGCGTCCTTCTGGCGCGCGTAGATCGTCGCCAGCGGATGGTCGAGGGAGAGGCGCGACAGGGCCGCGTCGAGGCCGACGAAGTGCGGCGCGAAGAGGATCACCGGGCGGCCCTGCGGGAGGTGCTCCACGCCCTCCAGGCGCACGAGCGCCCGGATGCGCTCCGCGCTCGACCACCAGAGCATCCCCCGATCCAGGAAGCCGCGCAGGAAGGCGCGGAAGTGCGCGCGCGCAAGGCGCTCGCGGTCCGCCTCGTCCAGGTCCGGAAAGCACAGCCGCAGATTGGTCCGGATGACCTGCCGGCGCTCGCGGAGGATCCAGTACAGCACGCATGCCGCCGCGTTGCCCGCGAAAGCCTGGATGGGAAGAGGCAACGCATGGGCCAGGTACATCAACCCGAAGACGAGCCGGCTCACCGGGGGTTCGCGCCCTTCGGGATCTTGTACCGGTTGTAGCTCCACAGGTATTGCCCGGGGCATTCCTGGATCAGCGCCTCGAGCGCGCGGTTCATGCGCCGGGTCGCGCTTTCCCCGGGCTGCTTCTCCGGGAGCGGCCGCACGACGATCTCGTAGCCCCGGCCGCGCGCGAGGCGCCGGCCGAAGGCGAGGAAGCAGCGCACGCCGGGCCGCTCGGCGAGGCGCGCCGCGAGCGTCATCGTGTAGGCGGGCCTGCCGAAGAAGTCTGCCCACTCGCCCTCCCCCTCGCCGGGCACCTGGTCGGGGAGGAATCCCACCGCCTCGCCGCGGCGCAGGGCCGAGAACACCTCGCGCACGCCGGTCACGTCGGCCGGCACGAGGCGGATGCCCGGCCGGCTGCGGCCCTCCTGCATGAGCGGCTCGAGCGCGGCGATCTTCGGCGGGCGGTAGAGCACGGTCATCGCCGTCTGGCGCGCCGCGTACTGCGCCGTGATCTCGAAGCAGCCCATGTGCGGGGTGAGAAAGAGGACCGGCTCGCGCCGCGCGACCGCGGCGAGCGCTTCCTCCGCGCCCACGACGCTGCGCACGAGGGAAGCGGTGTCCTGGTGCGCGCGGAACCACATCGCCGGCAGCTCGGCGAGCATCTTCCCCGCCGAGGCGATCGCTTCCCTGCGCACCGCAGGATCGCCCACGCCGGCCCGCGCGAGGTTCTCGCGCAGGTGCGCGCGGTAGGCCGGGGACGCGCCGTAGATGGCCCACCCGAGCGCGCTGCCCACCGCATGCAGGACCGAGAGGGGAAGGCGGGCGGCGGCGCCGAGGAGAAAGCGGAGGAACGCTCGCAAAGGTTTTGGTATCCTTGCCGCCTTCCAACAGAGGGCGGGACCGCGAGTTGCTATGAGCGATTTTCTCTTTACTTCCGAATCGGTGTCCGAAGGGCACCCGGACAAGGTTGCCGATCAGATCTCGGACGCGGTTCTTGACGCGATTCTAGCCCAGGACCCCCGCTCGCGCGTCGCCGCGGAGACGCTGGTCAAGGACAACCTCGTCGTGCTCGCCGGCGAGATCACGACCAACGCGGACGTCGACTTCCAGCACATCGCGCGCAACACGATCCGGCGCATCGGCTACAACGACCCGAAGATCGGCTTCGACTGCGACGGGTGCACGGTCGTGGTGGCCTACGGCGAGCAGTCGCGCGACATCGCGCAGGGCGTGGACGAAGGCAAGGGCCTCGACCTCGACCAGGGCGCCGGCGACCAGGGCCTGATGTTCGGCTACGCCTGCGACGAGACGCCCGGCCTCATGCCGATGGCAATCTACCTCTCGCACCGCCTGGTCGAGCGCCAG
>CBDDRX010000049.1:0-8766 GCA_965233165.1 uncultured bacterium
GCCTGAGCGACATCATTCTTTCCAGCGTGATCCTCACCGTCATTTCGCCCCTGCTGCTGGCGATCGCGATCGGCGTGAAGCGCTCCTCGCCCGGGCCGGTGCTGTTCAAGCAGCGCCGCTACGGCCTGGACGGGCGCAAGATCGTCGTCTACAAGTTCCGCTCGATGACCGTCGCCGAGGACGGCGACGTGGTCCGCCAGGCGACGCGCAACGACGCGCGCGTGACGCGGTTCGGCGCGTTCCTGCGCCGCACCTCGCTCGACGAGCTGCCGCAGTTCGTGAACGTGCTGCAGGGGCGCATGAGCATCGTCGGCCCGCGCCCGCACGCGGTGGCGCACAACGAGCTCTACCGCAAGCTCATCCCGGGCTACATGATCCGCCACAAGGTCAAGCCCGGCATCACCGGCCTCGCCCAGGTGAACGGCCTGCGCGGCGAGACCGACACCGTCGACAAGATGAAGGCGCGGGTCGCCTACGACCTCGAGTACCTGCGCCACTGGTCGCTGCTGCTCGACCTGCAGATCATCCTGAAGACCGTCCTGGTCGTCCTGAGGAAGCAGAATGCGTATTAGCGCCTGGTGCTGGGTATGCTCGGCCGTCCTCGTCCTGCAGATCTTCTCCCTGGGCTCGCTGCCGTTCGAGCTGCGCGAGCCGTTCGACAAGGTGTTCCACGTGCTGGCGTACGGCTCGCTCGCGATGATGCTCTGGATCGCCACCGCCGGCCGCTGGCCGGTGCTGCTGGTCGGCGGCGTGATGGCGCTCGGCCTCGCGGACGAGCTGCGCCAGTCCTTCATCCCCGCGCGCTCGGCGGATTTCATGGATTTCCTCGCCGACGCCTTCGCCGCCGTCACGGTCGGCGCCCTCATGTACTGGAAGCAAGGAGCCCGGAAGCCATGTGCGGAATCGTCGGCGCGGTCGCGCGCAGGAACGTAGTCCCGATCCTCATCGAGGGCCTGCAGCGCCTCGAGTACCGCGGCTACGACTCCGCGGGGGTCGCGGTGATCAACGGCACGCTGCACCGCCTGCGCAGCACGGGGCGCGTTGCCTCGCTGAAGCGGCTGTGCGACGAGGCGGGCCTCGAGGGCCGCATCGGCATCGGCCACACGCGCTGGGCGACGCACGGCGCGCCCTCGGAGAGGAACGCCCACCCGCACGTCAGCGGCGGGGTATCGGTGGTGCACAACGGCATCATCGAGAACCACGACGAGGTGCGCACGCGCCTGCAGGCGCTCGGGTACGAATTCACCTCGGATACGGACACCGAGGTGATCGCCCACCTCGTCAACGATTTCTTCCGCCAGCACGGCAACCTGCTCGAGGCCGTGCGCGCGGCCGTGCGCGAGCTGGTCGGGGCGTATGCCATCGCGGTCATCCACCTGGAAGACAAGGACCGGCTCGTGGTCGCCCGCATGGGCGCGCCGCTGCTGCTGGGCATCGGCGAGAACGAGAATTTCGCCGCCTCCGACATGTCGGCGCTGCTGCAGGTGACGCGCCGCATGATCTACCTCGAGGAAGGCGACTGCGCCGAGGTCACGCCGAAGCACGTGAAAATCGTCGACGCGCGCGGCCACGTCGTGGAGCGGCCGCTGCAGGTGAGCCAGCTCCAGGCCGGCGCGCTCGAGCTCGGCAGCTTCCGGCACTACATGCAGAAGGAGATCTTCGAGCAGCCGGCGGCCGTGGAGGCGACGCTCGACTGGGTCGCGAAGGGCACGAGCTTTTCCCCGACCATCTTCGGCCCGGCCGCGAGCGAGGTCTTCGCGCGCATCGATTCCGCCCTGATCCTCGCCTGCGGCACCAGCTACCACGCCGGCGTCGTCGCGCGCTACTGGCTGGAAAGCCTCGCCGGCCTGCCCACCAACGTGGAGATCGCGAGCGAGTACCGCTATCGCGACACGGTGCCGAACCCGAAGAGCCTGGTCATCGTCATCTCGCAGTCCGGCGAGACCGCGGACACCATCGCCGCGCTGCAGCACGCGCGCAAGCTCGGCCACCCCTCCTCGCTCGCCATCTGCAACGTCCCCGAGTCCGCGCTGGTGCGCAGCGCCGAGCTCAAGTTCCTGACCCGCGCCGGGCCGGAGATCGGCGTCGCGTCCACCAAGGCGTTCACGGCGCAGCTCTCCGCGCTGCTCGTGCTCGCCGCCACGCTCGCGAAGACCAGGAACAGGCTGGATGCCCAGGAAGAATCTTCCCTCCTGGAAGCGCTGCGGGCCCTGCCCGGCGCCATCGCCGGGGCGCTGCGCACCGAGCCGCAGATGATGGAATGGGCGGCGAAGTTCGCCGGCTGCGAGCACGCCCTCTTCCTCGGCCGGGGCGTGCACTACCCGGTGGCCATGGAAGGCGCGCTCAAGCTGAAGGAGATCTCGTACATCCATGCCGAGGCGTACGCGGCCGGCGAGCTGAAGCACGGCCCGCTCGCGCTGGTCGACAAGAGCATGCCGGTGGTCGCGATCGCCCCGAGAGACGCGCTGCTCGACAAGCTCAAGTCGAACCTGCAGGAGGTCCGGGCCCGCGGCGGCGAGCTCTACGTGCTCGCCACCGGCGACACCGGCCTCATGAGCTCCGAAAACGAGGAAGGGATGCATGTGGTCCGCATGAATGACTTCCCCGGCGTGCTGAGTCCGATCGTCAGCACGGTGCCCTTACAGTTGCTCGCCTACCACGCGGCGCTGCTTCGCGGGAACGACGTAGACAAGCCACGGAACCTGGCGAAATCCGTGACCGTGGAGTAAGCGCTAGAGGTCAGGCCATGGCGGGGGTGGTGGCGTCGGGCTTGAAGCGGTAGCCGGTGCCGCGCACGGTCTCGATCAGCTTGTCGTGGCCGGTCGGGGTGAGCGCCTGGCGCAGGCGACGGATGTGCACGTCCACCGTGCGCTCCTCGACGAACACGTGCTCGCCCCAGACCTCGTCGAGCAGCCGGGCGCGCGAGAAGACGCGTCCGGGGTGGGTCATGAAGTAGTGGAGCAGGCGCAGCTCGGTCGTCCACAGGTCGATCGGCTTTTCCCCCGCCGACACGGTGTGCGCCGCGGGATCGATGCGCAGGCCCGCGACCTCGACCACGTCGTCGGCGAGCTGCGGGGCGCGCCGGCGCATGACCGCCTTGATGCGCGCCATCAGCTCGCGCGCGGAGAAGGGCTTGGTGACGTAGTCGTCGGCGCCGCTTTCCAGCGCGGTGACCTTGTCCTGCTCTTCGGCGCGCGCGGTGAGCAGCACGATGGAGATGTCCTTGGTGCGCTGGTCGTTGCGCAGGCGACGGGCGAAGGTGAGCCCGGGCACGCCCGGCAGCACCCAGTCGAGCAGCACGAGGTCGGGGCGCGCGTCGCGCACCAGGGCCTCGGCCTGCGGGACGTCGCCGGCGGTCATGACCTTGTATCCCGCGCGCTGGAGGTTCGCGGCCAGCAGGTCGCGCACTGCGATTTCGTCGTCGACTACGAGTACGGTGCCGCCCATTTCGTGTCTCCCGCGGGTTCGTTGAAAGGCGAGGCCATGGTAGGGGGGCGTCCCTTGGCGGGGTATCGCTGCCCCCTTATTTAACAGTCGTGTCATATTGGCCTCTTGTCGCCGTTTACCGACAAGGCCATCTGGCGCGGCGCGGGGAAGATGAGGGCATTTGCCCTATGGCGCGCGGTCGCCGGTGGATTCCAATGCCCGCATGGCCAGGGTCCTGGTGGTCGACGACAGCGCGGGGCTGCGCGAGATCATGAGCATCGGCCTGCGAGCGAGCGGCCACGACGTGGCCCAGGCACCCGACGGGCGCCGCGCGCTCGACCTGCAGCGCGCGCAGCACTACGAGGTGATCGTCACCGATCTGTTCATGCCGGAGATGGACGGCATCGAGACGATCCAGACGCTGCGCCAGGAGTTCCCCGACATCGCGATCGTGGCGATCTCCGGCGTGTCCACCCGGACCGGCGCCGATTTCCTCGAGGTCGCGGCGAAGCTCGGCGCGGACCGCGTCCTGCGCAAGCCCTTCACCATCCCCGAGCTCGTTGCCGCCGTGGAAGCCGCGCGGCACCGCTGAGAAGCAGCACAAACTACCCGCCGCAGGAAGTTTCTCCGCGCCTTCGATGAATTCATGACCGCGCCTCCGGGGCAGCGCGGCGCGCTGCTGCCCGGCATCGCGATTGCAGACAAGCCGGTCGCAGTTCCTCATCTACCAGGAGACTTACGATATGACCTTGAAACTCATCAGTGCGGCAGTGTTCTCTGCCTTCCTCGCCTCCGCGGCGGTCGCGGCCGGCGACAGCAAGTCGAGCAGCGGCAGCAGCGGCTCGACCGGCGCGAGCGGCACCTCGTCCTCGCAAGGCGCCAGCGGCACCTCGGGCTCGACCGGCTCGTCCGGCTCGACCGGCTCGACCGGGTCGTCCGGCGCGTCCTCGGGCGCGTCGGGCAGCACCTCCTCCGGCGGCTCGTCGGGCAGCAGCTCCGGCAGCATGTCCTCGCCCAGCTTCTCGAGCGTCGACACGAACAGCGACGGCCAGGTGTCGCGCGCGGAGTGGGACAAGCACTTCAACAAGTCCGGCTCCAGCTCCTCGGGCGGCAGCAGCAGCACGCCGAGCAGCAGCACCCCGAGCAGCACCTCGGGCAGCAGCACGCCGAGCAGCACCTCGGGCAGCAGCACGTCGGGCTCGGGCAGCAGCAGCGGCAGCACCACCAAGTAGTCGGCCGTAAGGGGAACGCCGGATGCACGCCCGTCATCGCATGGGCGTGAAGCCGGCTTCCCTCGCGGTCGCATTCTTCCTGGCGGCATGCGCGGAGAGCTCGCGCCTGCCCGAAGGCGCCGACACCGGTCCGCAGCCGACGATCGCGGCGCCCGTCGAAACCGTCATCCCCACCGTCAAGGTGGCGCCGGCAAAGAGCTGGCCGGAGGGCGCGAAGCCGGTCGCGGCGCCGGGCTGGAAGGTCGAGGCGCTGGCCACCGGCCTGCAGCATCCGCGCTGGCTGCATGTGCTGCCGAACGGCGATGTCCTGGTTGCGGAAACCAACGCGCCGGAGCGGCCGGAGGACAGCAAGGGGATCAAGGGTTTCTTCATGAAGCTGTTCATGAAGCGCGCCGGCGCGGCCGTGCCGAGCGCGAACCGGATCACGCGCGTGCGTCCCGACGGCACGAAGAGCGTGTTCCTCCAGGGCCTGAATTCGCCGTTCGGCATGGCGCTCGTCGGCGAGGATTTCTACGTCGCGAACACCGACGCGGTGCTCCGGTTCAAGTACGAGGATGGGGAAATCAAGGGCAAGGGCGAGAAGGTCGCCGACCTGCCCGCGGGGCCGCTGAACCATCACTGGACCAAGGCGCTGATCGCGAGCCGCGACGGCGCGCGCCTCTACGCCACGGTCGGCTCGAACAGCAACGTCGCCGAGAACGGCATGGACAAGGAGTACGGGCGCGCGGCGATCCTCGAGATCGACGCGAAGAGCGGCGCGACGCGCGTCTTCGCGAGCGGGCTGCGCAACCCCAACGGCATGGGCTGGGAACGGCAGACCGGCGCGCTGTGGACGGTGGTCAACGAGCGCGACGAGCTCGGCAGCGACCTCGTCCCGGACTACCTCACCTCGGTGCGCGAGGGCGGCTTCTACGGCTGGCCGTGGAGCTACTTCGGGCAGCACGTCGATGCGCGCGTGCAGCCGCCGCGCCCGGCGCTCGTCGCGAAGGCGATCGTTCCCGACTATGCGCTCGGCGCGCACGTCGCGCCCCTCGGCCTCGCGTTCGCGCACGGCGGCGCGTACGTCGGCCGGCACGGCTCCTGGAACCGCCGCCCGCCGAGCGGCTACGACGTGGTGTTCATCCCCTTCTCCGGCGGCAGGCCGCACGGCAAGCCGCAGGTGGTGCTCGGGGGATTCCTGGGCGCCGACGGCAACGCGATGGGGCGCCCGGTCGGCGTCGCCGTCGACCGCAGCGGCGCGCTGCTCGTCGCGGACGACGTGGGCAACACGGTGTGGCGGCTCAGCCGGTAGCGGAAGCTGCGACGGCAAGGTCGCGCTTTCCGCGCTATTCCGCGCCCGGAAGCGGCCGCTATAGTTCGCCGCTCACCCAGGAGAGCAATCCCATGATCCAGGAGCAGCAGACCTATTTCCTCGAGCTCTACCGCGCCGGCATGCGCAGCGCATCGGACATCGCGCGCGACTCGCTCGAGACCACGCAGCGCATCCAGTCGCTCGCGCTCCAGCAGATGGAACGCAATGCGCAGGTCTGGGCGTCCCTTTGGCGCACCACCAGCGAGAGCCAGGCGGCGATGATCGGCCAGATTCGCGACCTCGGCGCCCGCACCACGGACGAGAGCGCGCGCATCGTCACTTCGGGGCAATCCGCCGGGGCGGCGGCGAACAACGAGCGCAAGAGCGAGCGCAAGAGCGCATAGCCGTCTTGTAGACTGGGGGCCATGGATCAGACCCCGGCGCCCCTGGTCAGCCTCGCCGACGTCAAGGCCGCGGCGCGGCGCATTGCCGGCGCGATCGAGCAGACGCCCTGCCTGCGCAGCGCCACCCTGTCGCGCCTGACCGGCGCGGAGGTGTTCCTCAAGTTCGAGAACCTGCAGTTCACCGCCTCCTTCAAGGAGCGCGGCGCGCTGAACAAGCTGCTTTCGCTCGACGCGGACGAGCGCCGGCGCGGCGTGATCGCGATGAGCGCCGGCAACCACGCGCAGGCGGTCGCCTACCACGCCGCGCGCCTCGGCATCCCGGCGACCATCGTCATGCCGCGCGGCTCGCCGAACACGAAGGTGAAGAACACGCGCGTGCACGGCGCGCGCGTGGTGCTGGAAGGCGACTCGCTGCATGCCTCGGGCGCGCACGCGCGCGAGCTCGCGCAGAAGGAGAACCTCGTCTTCGTCCATCCCTACGAGGACCCGCTGGTGATCGCCGGCCAGGGCACGGTGGCGCTCGAGATGGTGAAGGCGGTGCCGGACCTGGACATCCTGGTGGTCCCGGTCGGCGGCGGCGGCCTGGTCTCGGGCATCGCGGTCGCGGCGAAGGGCCTCAAGCCCGACATCCGGATCTTCGGCGTCGAGTCGCGCAACTATCCGTCGATGCACCAGCGCCTGGCCGGCCGGCCCGTCCAGGTGGGCGGCGACACCATCGCCGAGGGCATCGCGGTGAAGGACGTCGGCGACATCGCCTTCGCGATCATGCAGGAGCGCGTCGAGGAAGTCCTGGTCGTCGAGGAAGAGACGATCGAGCGCGCGGTGATGGCGCTGATCGAGATCGAGAAGACGGTCGCCGAGGGCGCGGGCGCCGCCGCCCTCGCCGCCCTGCTCCAGTACCCGGAGCGCTTCGCCGGGCGGCGCGTCGGCCTGCCGATCTCCGGCGGCAACATCGACAGCCGGGTGCTCGCCTCGGTGCTGATGCGCGGCCTGGTGCGCGACGCGCGCCTCGTGCGCCTGCGCGTGGCGATGCCCGACGTGTCCGGCAGCCTCGCCAAGGTGGCGACGCTGATCGCCGAGGCCGGCGGCAACATCGTCGAGATCCAGCACCAGCGCATCTTCGGCACCGCCTCGGTGCGCACGCCCGAGGTGGAGTTCCTCGTCGAGACGCGCGACCGGGAGCACACCGACGCGCTCCTCGGCCTGCTGCAGCAGAATCAGATCAAGGCTGTTTTGGCGACTTGAGCGGCTTGCGGACCGGGCCGTCGTCGCGGCGGCCGAGGCGCGCCTCCTCCGCCTCGTCCAGCCCGCCGCCCAGGCCCGCCTCGCCGTCGTCCACCACCCGGTCGGGCGCCGTCTCGTCGTGCACGTCGCCGCGCCCCGGGGCGCCCGCATCCTCGCCGGTCGCGCCCGAGTCGCTGTCGGTCACGGCCTCCGGGTCGTCGGAATAGGTGTCGCTCGTGTCGCTCGGGCCGATCTTCGGCGCCTTGCGCCCTTGCTGAATCGCCATGAGTCCCTCCTTTGTATGGACGTATCGACGCAAGGTTCATGCCCCGGCAACAAGTCGTTACAGCTCGGAGATCGACATCCCGGGCTGCGGTTTGCTACCCTTCGGGCGTGCGCAAGGGCCTGCTCGTCGCGTTGGTCGCGGCTTCGCTTCTGTTCCAGTCGATGGCATCGGCCGGGGGCGGGATGATGGCGCACGCCGGCGAGGGCCTCGCCCATGCCGTCCTGCACTGGGAAAAGGACGCGCACCACCACCACCACGACGGATCGTTCCACGAAGAGGATTCGGAGCAGTCGCGCACGCACCTGAACGCGGACTGCGCGCTGTGCGTCGCCGCGTTGCTTGCTTCGCCGGTGGCTTCGCTGCCGTCGGCGGTACCCGCGAGGGCCGAGTCCTTCGCGTTCCCTGAAGTCGCGCCCCCGGTCCTCGGCGGGCCGAGACGACCTCCCCGACTCGACGGCTGACCTCGCAGCACGGGTGCTGCCCGTCCCTCGGACGGGCGGTCGGTCAGTTTCGCCGATGAATCGGGATCAACGTGAAACGCAGGTTTTCCTTGCGCTGCCGCGCGTACGCGGCGGCGATGCTGTGCGCCGGCGCGCCCCTGTCGCCGGCGGGGGCGAGCGAGATGCTCCGCCAGGCGGTGGAGTCCGCCTGGCAGCGGTCGGTGCAGCGCCCCGCGGCTTCGGGGCAGCTCGAAGTCGCGCGTGCCGGCCGGACGGCGGCCGGCGCGCTCTGGGCGGCGCCGCCGGCACTCGAGCTCGCGCACCGCGGCGATCCGCTGTCGTCCACGGTGCCGGGCCAGCGCGAAAGCGAGGTCGGCATCGCGTGGCCGCTTCTCCTTCCGGGACAGCGCGCCGCGCGCACCGCGAGCGCCGAGGCGGACCTGGGCACCGCCGAGGCGGCGCA
>CBDDRX010000050.1:0-28197 GCA_965233165.1 uncultured bacterium
GGAAGTCGCGCAGGGCCGGCGAGAGGGTCATCGGCGCACGCTCGGCAGGCACGTCGTGCCGCAGGAAGTGGTGCCGGAGCGGCAGCACGGCGTCGCGCGGCTCCCGCAGCGGCGGCAGGCGCAGCGACCAGCCGCAGATCCGCTGGTAGAGGTCCTCGCGGAAGCGCCCGCGCTTCACGTCCTCGGCAAGGTCGCGGTTGGTCGCGCACACGAGGCGGAAGCTCGCCGTGCGCCAGGCGTTTCCGCCCACGCGCTTGAAGGCCCCCTCCTGGATCGCGCGCAGGAGCTGGCCCTGCAACGGCGCCGGCAGCTCGCCGATCTCGTCGAGGAAAAGCGTCCCGCCGTGCGCCAGCGTGAAGGCGCCCTCGCGCTCGGCCACCGCGCCGGTGAAGGCGCCGCGCTCGTGCCCGAAGAACTCGCTGCCCGCGAGCTCGGGCACCACGGTCGCGCAGTCGAGGATCGCGAACGCGCCCTTCCCGGGCCGCGGGTCGAGCCCGTGAACGAGACGCGCGACGAGCTCCTTGCCCGTGCCGCTCTCGCCGGTGAGAAGGAGCGGCATGCGGCTCACGAGCGCGAGCTCGACCGCCCTGCGGATCACGCGCGTCCAGGCCGGCGCGCCCCCCACGGCCTCGCGCTGCACGGCCGGGGATTCCACGAGCGCGTCGATCCGGGACCAGCGCTCGAGCCGCGCGGCGATTCCCGCCAGGTCCATCGGCGCGGCGAGCACGTGCGCGGCGCCGGCCCCGATCAGCGCCGCGGCCTGCGCCGCCGGGACGTCGTCGCCGGCGAGCCACGCGACCAGCACGCGCTCGGGGCGCAGGCTTGCGTAGATGGAGAGTTGCTCGAGCGTGGCCGGTTCCGACTGGTCGACCGCGACGAGGATCTGGCGCCTCGCGTCTTCGTCCCGCGCGCCGGCAAGCCGCACCCCGCGGCCCGCGAGGCCGTGACGCAGCGCTTCGATCTCCTGCGTGCGCTGTCCGCAGAGATTCGCAAATCCCGCCTTCACGGCAGCCCCCTGGGTGCCCGCCGCCGTGCCGGGACGCCCGCCTTGAAGAGGCGCAATGCTAGAGCGATTCGCGCGAGAAAAGTCACGTTCTTAAACTTCGGACTCCTGGATAAAAGCCCGGGAAATGGGGACAGACCCTCTAGCGGCGGATGCTGTGACCGCCGTTTCGCAGCCCCGGCTCCGGAGCGGCCGCATAATCCGCGCCGGCCGGATTCCGGCGTCTACCAGAAAGAGAAAAGAACGTGCAAAGCAAGGTATTCCAGAAGCTCGGCATCGCCGCGGTGCTCGCCCTCGCCTTCCAGGGCCACGCCTTCGCCAACGGCGCGCTCGCCATCGACGGCAACCAGGGCGACCAGTACGGGTTCGCCTACAACCACCCCTCGATGGGCGCCGCCGAGCAGCGCGCGGTGAGCGAGTGCGGCAGGGGCTGCTCGGTCGTCCTGCGCTTCAGCTCCGGCTGCGCCGCCTACGCCGCCGACCAGGCGCGCGGCTCGAGCGCCTACGGCTGGGCCACCGCCGGCTCCGGCGGCTCTGCGCAGAGCGCCGCCCTGAACGAATGCCGCCAGCGCGGCGCCGGCCGCGCCAACTGCGTCGTGCGCGCCTGGGGCTGCAACGGCCGCTAGATAGAAAAATGGGGACAGACCCTATTTTCCTGCGCGCTCCGCGGAGCTACGGAAAATAGGGTCTGTCCCCATTTTTCCCGGACATAATCCGGCGATGATCCGCTCCGTCTTCATCACCGGCGCCGCCACCGGCATCGGCGCCGCCACCGCCCGGCGCTTCGTGAAGGAAGGCTGGTCGGTCGCCCTCAACTACCTCGACGAGGGCCAGCGTGCGCTCGCCGCCGCCATCGCCGCGAGCGCTTCCCAGCCCGGCCAGAAGGCGCTCACGCTGATGGGCGACGTCTCGCGCGACGCCGACTGCCGCGCCATGGTGGCGAAGGCGGTCGCGGCGCTCGGGCGGCTCGACGCCCTGGTGAACGCGGCGGGCATCAGCAAGATGGTGCCGCAGGCGAACCTCGAGGGCGTCGGCTACGAGGACTTCCAGCGCATCTACGCGGTCAACACGATCGGCCCGTTCCAGATGATGCGCGCCGCCGCGCCGCACCTGCGCCAGGCCGGCAACGCCGCGATCGTCAACATCGCCTCGCGCGCCGCGCTCACCGGCGGCGGCTCGTCGATCCCCTACGCCGCCTCGAAGGGCGCGCTCAACACCATGACCCTCTCGATGGCGCGCATCCTCGCCCCCGAGGTGCGCGTGAACTCGGTCTGCCCGACGCTCACCGAGGGCGGCTTCGTCGAGCGCCTCGACCCGGAGACCTTCGAGAAGCGCAAGGCCCAGTACCAGGCGAGCGCGCCGCTTCGCCGCATCGGCACGCCCGACGAGGTCGCCGACACGATCTGGTGGCTCACCTCCGGCGCGTCGATGATGACCGGCGCCATCCTGGAGCTCGACTACGGCATCCACCTGAATGCCAACTGAGGCCATCGGCTTCCTCGGCCTCGGCGTCATGGGCGAGCCCATGTGCCGCAATCTCGCGAAGAAGAGCGGCCGGCGCGTCGTCGCCTTCGACCTGCGCCGCGAGCCGCTCGAGCGCCTCGCCGCCGAAGGCGTCGCGGCCACCGCGAGCGTTGCCGACCTAGCCGCGCAGGCGGACCTCGTCTTCCTCTCCCTCCCCGGCGAGCCTCAGGTGCGCGCCGCCTGCCTCGGCCCCGGCGGCCTCGTCTCCCTGGCGCGCGCGGGTCAGACCTTCGTCGACTGCAGCACCGCCCCCGTCTCCCTCGCCCGCGAGCTCGCCGCCGCCTTCGCCTCGCGCGGCGCCTCTTTCGCCGACGCCCCCGTCGCGCGCACGCGCCAGGCCGCCGTCGACGGCACGCTGAGCATCATGGTCGGCGCCGACGAAGCCCTCTTCCGCCGCATCGAGCCGGCTCTCCGCTGCATGGCGAGCGACGTCACCCTCTGCGGCGCCCCCGGCGCCGGCCAGGCGGTCAAGCTCCTCAACAACATGGTCCTCTCCGTCACCGTCGTCGCCCTCGCCGAGGCGCTCGCCGTCGCAAAGGCGAGCGGCGCCGTCGACCCCCACATCCTCTTCGAGACCCTCGCTCGCGGCTCCGCCGACAGCTTCGCCCTTCGCAACCACGGCATGAAGGCCCTCCTCCCGGAAACCCATCCCGAGCAGGCCTTCCCGGTGACCTACATGCTCAAGGACATCGAGTACGCCCTCTCCCTCGCCCGCGATGCCGGCCTCGACCTCCTCGGCGCCAACACCGCCCGCACCCTCCTCGAGGAAACCGCCGCCCTAGGCCTCGGCGCGAAGTACCACACCGCTCTCATCGAAGCCGTCCGCGCCCGACACACACCATGAACGGGTTGCCTCCTAGAACCTCCAGACAAAGGCTGCGGCGTCGGCCCCACACGCCGCCGTTGAAGTCGTCGCCGACCCCTTGACCGCTCCGCCTAATACCACCTCTAGCACTACTCCTTTACGCTGAGGCCTGAACTGCTTTTCGACCTTAAGACCTGTCCCCTTTGATCCGCCCGACTTTCTTAAAGTGCTCGAAATACTCACCTAGCTTTTGGTGCCGCCGTTCGATTTGGTAGCGCTCCCCTGGGGCGCTATGGAGCATTGTGTCGAATGAATACAGCTCGCGATTCTTCCTATCTAGGCCGAGGCGGGACTCTTCCCTCACCCGCTTGGACAGCCTGAACGCAAAGTCTGCGAACTGCTTTTGTTGTTTTGCAGAGAGTCCGTTGTTTGAGAGTTCCTCGAAGAACAGGAAGATAGAAAGAATATAGGACCTACTTCTCAAAGCCTTCCGCAGCGTCTTGGGATCTTTGTCAAAAATAGCCCAGAGCTCATCAGCGACTGCCAAGATTCTTTTTGTCGCCCTTTGAAAGATCTGAAGATCCTTGGCCTGAGGATCTTCGTACTCGGAAAAAAAATGCAACAGGTCCTCGTATCGCGTCCTACTAAACGCGTCCAGCTTAATGCGGGAAAAGTAGTTCACACATATCTGGGCACATAAAGTTTCTTTCGCATACCGACGCCTTGGTATACCCAAGTTCTTTATGAACGGATGGGCAACAAAAGTGGAAAAGACGAACTGCTTCATCTTCCCCTTTGTTGCATGGAGCTTCTCACCAGTATTTAAGAGGAGCCCCCACTGAAGCCGCAAGAAGAGGTCGCGAAGATACTGATCGTCCGCCTCGTCAAACACCGTCACTTGAAACCTATACGCCCGAATACGACGCTTCTGCGCGGTCGTTAGCTTGGAATAGAACCGCGATTGCCCATCGATCTTGCACTCGAATTCGTCGTCAAGAAATTCCCAAAGCGCCCACAACCTCTGTTGACCGTCAATGACTTCATATTCCCCATCGCCAAGACGGTTGAAATACAACTTGGGAATGTCGAAGTCCCGAAGGATCGAATCAACCAGTAGCGCCTTCTTCTCGTCCGTCCAAAGGCTTTTTTCGCGCTGATACTCCGGAAACGAGATCGCCTCCCTCTCTTTGTCCAAACGTTCTACGCTCCAATCCTCCACACTTCGCTTAGTCATGCCGCCTCCCCAGCGAGTTCCGGCGTAGCTCGACGCGCCTCTGTTCCATCCAGCTCGCCCCGCGCATAGTGAAAGTCAACCTTTTGATTGACCCAGTATCCAAATGGATTGGCGAGATCTGACTCGGGAGCGATCGATTGATCTTTGTATTCTGCAAAACGCCCTTCGGTTAGGTACCCGATCGGCGTTAGGTGCTGCAAGTATGCGCAATCAGCTGCGATCCACTCACCGGCAGCGTGCGGCATTATCAGTTCAATGCGAAAAGAACTCCCTTTTACTGACTGCCGATGCCTCTGTGCATTGAAAATGAGGCACAGCACATTCCAGTCATTCTGCGTAAGGGATGCCCCGACCACACGCAAGACATCGCATTGCTCTGCCAGGAGTTCGTAGGCACGAGCTGCAAGCTTATTGAAGGGGTAACTCTTAGCTTCCTTTGTTGTGGTCGGTGGAATCCAGACGGTGTCCGACGAGTACTCAGTGTCAGCTCTCAACGGAGCAACTTGCATCGGTACCCCGAATTGCCATGTGAAGGATCCGTGGAGCTGTATTAACGGCGGAGTTGACGGGGAACTCGAAGGAGCAAAATCAGCAGATACGAATGACAGACCGAGGTTCACTTCCCCAAAGACAACTTGAAACGCAATCTGGAGAAGTCCGTCGTGATTTGTTGATATCACCCCGGTCAGGGTCTCCACCTCGCTTTCAAACTTTCGATCATTGTGGAGTTCAAGGAGTCGAATGGCCAACTGCGGATTCTCCAGTAGTCCACTACTGGACAGACTAAATCTAAGCTCTTCGAAGTAGTGCGTCCTCATTCTTTCGGCGAGCACAAGGTGTTCACTTACGCCGCTCATGGACAACAAACTGATGAGCTTTTCTATGTCCGCAATTTGACCGAACGTGGCCCTTGCGCCCGCTCCAGCTCTGTTAAGTATTCGGGACGTAATCCCCTCACCGAATTGCTCGGTGTCGCGCATGAGCAAGCTAAGATCGGCGCCAAGATTCTGCGCCTCTCCTTGTGTTGCACCCGCCCCCCAGAGATAGACGACCCTTTTGGGTTGTGTCCTCACACGCCCCATCAGCCCCTCCCCCCACCTCTTGTTCGAGGTTCTATTTGCTATGCGCTCGGCATGCGCCCCGCCAAATACCATTGCTCCGAGCAAGCCTGCGTTACTCCCGAGGAGATTCCGTTCATGATCCGAAAGGCCGCCTCCTTGAGATCTCGGTACGAGCGCTCTGGTACGCCCTGCCTGCTCTCCCCATGCGCGATCTTGTTGCGGATATTCAGTAGCCTATGGATATCCCCATCCATAGCCGCGAACTGCCCGTATGGCAAGCCAAGGCGGTAGAGATTCTTCCGAAGCACTACCGGATTGAGATTCGATTCCGTGTCAACGGCCGATTCTGGTATTGCGACCTTTCGTCGCAACAGATCAAACGCCCGGCCAACGAACTCCCGGTCTCTCGCAAATCGATGCAACTTTGCGTCGTCGGGGGCATCGTTCTTGAACTCCGGAGCCTTCTTAGCGGCATCTCTCAGCGAGGCGAATACGTCGCTGAGAGATGCCGCGACTATTGCATGCTCGGCATCCCTGCATTCGACTCCAGCATTGTTGACCGCCGTCAAATACAGCGTAAGTGCGAATTTGCAAAAGCCCTCGAAGTTTGAGTACAAAAGAAGCACAAGAGCACGACGAAACTGATCCTTTTCTTCTTCCCGTGACATTCGCTCGCACTGGTTCTGAAAGAAATGAATCTCCCCGATCCGCCAAGAAAGTTCCTGCTCCAGCTCCGCTCGAAAGGACGCTATATCTGCGCTCATAGCTTCGCTGCGAGCTTCCCTTCCACGAAGGAGATCCTTTCGTTAAGTGGTCCTGGACTGTTCTTTCCACCACCAGTTGTTAGTGCAATGAACTCTGGAGCGACTTTTACGCTCATTAGCAGATCGCGCGCCTTTTGCAAGCCCTCGGGTCCATCCACGTCCACTTTGTCAAGCAGGGACTGTAGTCCCATCGTGAATGCTTCAAAGTGATAGATACCGAATCCTCTCACGAGCTCGCCTGGCTTGTTTGGATGAGCCCGCCCAAAAGCCCGGTCACCGAGCGCCTTCGCAAGAATGTGGAAGGTTTTCGCAAACGCCTCCGCCTGCGATGCGTAGTCAAAAGGCTCTGGGTGGTCCGGATCGGATACCGCTTCCATGTACTCCGTCAAAAAATCGGAAACATCATGTTTGAACTTCGCACGCCAGTTTCGAAGAGCAAAGAAACGAAGCACTAGTTCTTTGTCGTACGCCCCCAAGAATTGATCATCAGAGATCGTAGATACGCAGACTTTGAAATCGCTATTCTCATCCGCGAGAGCGTTTATGAAGTCATTGAACTTTGAGTCCAGCAGACGAATCGTGCAGTTTCGCAGTTGCTGCGCGGTGAGAGCCTCACCACCAGTGTTCAGTCGTTTAAACATGTGGTACTTGAACTTCGGGTTGCTTCCCTTCCGGATTACCTCAACACGCACGAAGGACCGCTTTAACTTGATCTGAAGAGCAGTACCGAGATCATCAAAGCTAAGTCCATTTATCTCGGGGACGATGTCACAGTCTTGAAGTACGAGTTTCTCGCCTTTCTGCACCGGCGGCCGCAAATGTGCGGCCTCCAGCATCCCTCGAAAATGGAGGTACGAGGAAAGACGTTGCAGACCATCAATTAGCAGCTTTTGATTGTTCTCTTCCTCGACAACATAGATAGGCGGAACAGGCATCTCCAGCAACAGTGATTCGATGAATCTTGATCGCGCCCCCTCTGACCATTGGAAGAGCCGTTGATAGTCAGGTCGGATATCTAGCTCCTTGCTATCCACCATATCGGCTAGCTCATTGAAAGAGATGTCCAAGCTCTGCGTGTGAACGTTCCTGAGCTGAACATCCACCGCCTTAATCAGATCAGCGACATTCGCTACGTTATCGGCGGCCATTGCGAACCCTCACTTTTCGAAGCAAAGAACGCTCTCAGTATGACTTCTTGTCCTTAGATACTTGCGCGCTCGCTTGTTCATACGAACCATTGATCGATCAGCAACGAAATCATTGCGTCGACGGAACCTTAGATCCACCGAGTGCGCCATTTCACAGACCACTTGCGGCACATCGTTGTGGATCTCTTTGTAGTGCGAGTCTTGCACCACCAAAATACAAACCCCACCAGGCTTAAGAACTCGCTGCAATTCCTGGATCGACTTGTAAAGCGAGCCAAAGTACTGCAGATGGCTTTTGTAGTAGTAGCCTTTTGAAGCTTTGGATGGATGCTTGTACACAAGATCCAAGAATGCGGCGGACGTCGCACCCCACTCTGCCAAACATCCCCCCGCGACTGCCGCCACAGTCGACGTTCCCATCAGCGATCGACGTAAGGTGTCGAAATGTGATGCATTGAATCTGAGCAGCGCCAATTCCGGCGCCGTTGCTACGGCGTAGTCGATTCGAGTGCAGTACGGAGGAGACGTAAGAACAAGATCAGCAGACGCTGGCTCTAGAGGCAAGTTCTCAGAGGACCCAACTAATATTCTTACCAACATGTCTTCAGTGGCAATTGCGCTGGATTTCTTGACTAACGACGCGGTGAGTAATCTCACTTCTTCTACGAATAACGCCGTCACAAGGCCGATCCGAGGGCGTTTCCGTTTCTGCGGCGTCGGCGTCTTGACCCAAGTGGGATTCGTCGGGATGAAATCCTGAATGAGCCGACGAAGAGTCCGGAATAGTGCGACATAGAAAAAGGATGCCAGAGGTGAGATGTGCTCGACGGACCTACTGGTGAGGGGAAAATAGGCCCCGTGCGAAACTAGCGTTTTGTTTGTCGCGCTTTCTAGAGCCCGGACTGCCATAACTCCTTCCGGGTCTAGCCAAAGGCTAAGCGCATCAACCTCTTCTGAGGATGCGTGTGAGCTGCATTTGACCGCGATCGATTCAGCTAGGGGGGGTAAGCTGGGCGCCTCACTTGCCGAGAGTAGTCTCGCTTTGGCGACAACTGCCATGGCGGGATTAAGATCTACACCAATCCCCTGCAATCCCAATTCTCCCGCTGCCTGAGTCGTTGTACCCGCCCCGTTCCAAGGATCCAAGACAACCGAGTTCTTTAGCAGTTTTGAAGATTGCAGGAGGCTCGAGGTAAACGCTGAGGAATAGCCCGCATAGTAGGGAAACAGCCGACTGTCCTCCGAAACGTCAGCGTGCCGTTTTGGGTTCGCTACAACGAGAGACTCGAAATCAATAGCCATTGGTCTTTTTGTTCTTCGCTAAAGGACCATGTCCCCCGGTGATTCTGACATACCACCGATGCGCTAAGTACGCATAGTTCAGGAGAAATCGCTTATATCGCGCCAAGCATGCATCAACGGAAAGTAGAGACCTTGCCTCGCACTTGAAAGAGTTCGCGCATACGTGTGAAGTTGAGGAGCGTGGCGTTTGATTTCCCTCTCGAGAAAATCCTCGACTCCTCCTCCCTCATGTCGACTTGTCTTGTAGTCCACTACCCACAGGCTTTCCTCGGCGCGGAAGACGCGGTCGATGATGAAGTGACGGGTTCCATCCGGGGTTCTCATGCGCATCCGATACTCCGACCGGGCTTCCGGATGAGGGCCGAGAATCCAGCGGCCATGCTCGTCGGAGATCGAGTTTCCTAGCGCGCTTACGACAAGCTCTGCAGAGCGCTCCGCTTCGGAAGCCTGGACACCACGGCGGCGCAGCTCAGCTGCAAACCGTGGCTTAAGTGCATCGACGCGCTTCGCGTCCCATCCCCGCAGTTCGTCTTCCGCAATGCGCTGGAGCCAGCGGTGCACAACGGTGCCGACATGCCGCGCCGTTTCGCCTACCCAGGAGAACTCGATCTCTGACTCTTCACGTCCCTCCGACGGCGGGATCCAGGTCGTCGGTGAAGGCGCGCCGGGGACTTTGAAGTCGGCGGGGAGGCGGCGGAGGAAGTCGGGGAGAGGCTGGCGTTCTTCGTCGGGCGTGGCCGCCGGGGCGGGGCCGAAGTGTTCGGAGGCTTGCCACCAGATCTTGCCGAGGAGGGAGCGCTTGAAGGGTTCCTTGGGGGAGCCGTCGTCGTCGCACTTGGTGCAGGCGAGGAGATGGAGGCGCTGCTTGGCGCGGGTGGCGGCGACGTAGAAGAGGCGGCCGGATTCGATGTCGTCGGCGTCGCGGTCGAGGGAGCGGATGTACTGGTAGATCTCGTCGCCTTCGCCGCCGGGGGTGTCGATGGGGGCGAGAAGCAACCCCCCACTCGTCGCGGAGCGACTCGTGCCCCCCTTGTCAGGGGGGCGGCGAGCGGACCCCGACGAAGGGGGGCGGCCGGGAATCGACTTCCATGCAAATAAAGGCCGGGGTCCTGCCCTCGGAATTCTGTCCAACCCCGGAACGATGACGGTGTCGAACTCGAGGCCCTTGGCCTTGTGGATGGTCATGATCTCGACGGCGTCGTCGGGGGCTTCGACGTCGGGGAGCGCGTAGAGCTTCTGCATGCGCTCGGCGAGCTTGGCGAGGTCGACGGCGCCGGCTTCCTCGAGGCGCTCGAGTTCGTCGAGGAAGATCTCGGCGTCCTCGAGCTCGGTGGCGTCGGCGACGCAGGCGGGGCCGCCGAGGGCGAGCCAGGCGCCTTCGACGGCATCGCGGAGCGAGGTGCGCTGGCGGTTGCGCCAGGCGGGCTCGAGGGCGGCGAGGAGGCGGGCGATGCGGAGCTGGCCGTCGGGGGAGAGGTGATTTACGTCCCGGAGCAAGTCAGAAACCAAAAACCCCCCGCTCGCCTTTGGCTCGCTGCCCCCCTTGTCAGGGGGGCGGCGGGGATCGGAGTCGGTGCCGCAGAGGAGGTGCAGGTCGGAGAGGGAGAGGCCGCACCAGGGGGCGCGGAGGATGGCGAGGGCGGCGATGCGGTCGCCGAGGTGGGAGAGCGCGCGGGTGAGGGCGAAGAGGTCCTGGACGACCTGCTTCTCGCCGAGCTGCTCGATCTCGACGGCCTTGAAGCGAAGGCCGGCGTCCTTGAGGGCGGGGACAATCTCGTCGAGGTGGGCCCGGTTGCGGACGAGGATCGCCTTCTTGCCGGGGGAAGAGCGGACGAGCGAGACGACTTCGCTGGCCTCGGCGATCCGGTCGTAGAAGCAGTGCCATTGCGTCGCGGGGCCGTCGAGGGGCGGGTGCTTCGGCGCGGCGGGCGAGTACGGAATCGCGCCGGAGGCTTCGTCGGCCTCGGGCGGCAGGACGCGCGCGAAGGCGTCGTTGAACCAGGCGACGAGGTTCTCCTGCGAGCGGAAGTTGGTGCGCAGGGTGAGCGACTCGAGCGCAACGGAACCCACGCCGGAGTGCTTCGATTGAAGGAAGAGCGAAACATCGGCTTCGCGGAAGCGGTAGATGGACTGCATCGGGTCGCCGACGAGGAAGAGCGTGCGCCCGTCGCCTTCCTGCCATCCGGCGGTGAGCTTCTCGAGGAGCTCGAACTGCGAGACCGAGGTGTCCTGGAACTCGTCGACGAGGATGTGGCTGATCCGCTGGTCGAGCTGCAGCAGGAGATCCGAGGGGTCGTCCACCGAGCCGAGCGCGCGCAGGGCGCCGTGCGCGAATTCGACGAAATCACAGGAATTTTTTTCTGCAAAAGCAATTTTCAGATGGGCGACCGCGGGCTTGAGGAGCGCGAGGATCGCCTCGAGCGCCTGCCAGCGCTCGGCGCTGTACTCGGCGGGCGGGGCGTTGTAGAGCGCCCAGAGGGCGTCCTGCAGGCCGGGGATGGCGATGAGGTTCGGCGGCGCCGCGGGCTTCTTCTTCCACTCCCCTTCCCTGGTGAGGAAGTAGCGCGCGAGCTCCTGGGAGGCGTCCGGGTAGAGGGCGCGCGCCCGCGCAAGGAGGCGGTTGTTCTCGTGAAGAAGGGCGGCCTCGAGCTCGGCGCGCGTGGGCGCGACGCCGGTGCGGCGCAGCCACCGGTCGCGGCTCGCGAGCAGGTTGGCGATGAGGCGCGTGGCGAAGCCGACGTCGTTGTCCAGGTGCGCGAGCAAGCGCTCGGCGGGCGGGGACAGCTCGGCGATGACGCGGGAGGCCGCGAGCTGGTACAGCTCTGAAGCATCCTCGACGATCCCCGGCTGCGCGCCGAAGCTCGCCAGCACCGGCATGTTGCGCGTGAGCGACACGCAGAGCGCGTCGATCGTCTGGATGCGCAGGCGGTGGGCGATCTCCGCCGCGTTGGGGAGCTTCTCCAGCACGCGCTTTCGCATCTCGGCCGCGGCCTTGCGGGTAAAAGTGATCGCCAGGACTTCTTCCGGTTGTTTTGCCTGGGAAAGCAAAGCAAGGAAGCGGCGCACCAGCAGCTCCGTCTTCCCGGAGCCGGCGGGCGCCTGGACGATGAACGAGCGGCGCACGTCCAGCGCCGCCTCTCTCGCTTCCATGTCGGGGATCGAGTCAGCCAAGGCGGTCAACCACGTTCGGGACGATTCGTTGATTGCGCAGGGGAGACGAACGAATGAAGGTGCGGGAAGTCCTACGCTTGTTGCACGAGGACGGGTGGTACCTTGTCGCGACGCGCGGAAGCCATCGGCAGTTCAAGCATCCGGCGAAGCCCGGCAGGGTCACCCTCGCGGGGAAGCCGGGACACGACTTACCGCCGGGCACTTTAAACAGTATCCTTAAGCAAGCTGGATTGAAGAGATAGCACTCATGCGCTATGCCATCGTGATCGAGAAGAGCGGAAAGAACTTCTCCGCCTACGTGCCGGACCTGCCCGGGTGCGTGGCCACCGGCGCGACGATCGAGGAAACGGAGAAGCTGATCCGCGAAGCGATCGCGTTCCACGTCGAGGGGCTGCGCGCGGACGGACAGGCGCTTCCGGAACCGAGCAGCCGGGTCGAGTACATCGACATCGCGGCGTAGCCGCACGCGCGCATGGCGATTACGCTCTACGACCTCGCCGGCGCGGAAGACGACCGGCGCTTTTCGCCCTACTGCTGGCGCACGAAGATGGCGCTCAGGCACAAGGGGCTCGACTTCGAAACGGTGCCGTGGCGCTTCACCGAGAAGGACCGGATCGCGTTCGCGAGCTCCACGACGGTGCCCGTGATCAGCGACGGCGGCACGACGGTCGCCGACTCGTGGCGCATCGCGCTCTACCTCGAGGAGGCGTACCCGCAGCGCCCGGCGCTCTTCGAGGGCGCGCAGTCGCTCGCGCTCTCGGAGTTCTTCGCCAGCTGGGCGTTTCGCGCCATCCACCCCGCGGTGCTGAAGGTGGTGATCCTGGACATCTACGGGAAGCTGCACGAGAAGGACCAGCCCTACTTCCGCGAGTCGCGGGAGAAGCGCTTCGGGATGACGCTCGAGGACTACGCGGGCGAGCGCAAGCAGGCGGTGATGGCGCTGCGCGGCGCGCTGGAGCCGTTGCGGCCGGTGCTCGTGCAGCACAAGTTCGTCGGCGGCCACGGGCCGGGCTACTGCGACTACGTGCTCTTCGGCGCGTTCCAGTGGGCGCGCAGCGTCTCGCCGACGCGCCTGCTCGAGCCGGACGATCCGGTCTACGCGTGGCGCGAGCGGATGCTGGACCTCTTCGACGGGTATGCGCGGACGGCGAAGGGATATCCCGTCTGGGTATAGCTTCACGAGCCGCTGCCCTCCCCATCGGCCAGCTCGTCTTCCTTAAAGGGATTTACTTTCTCGTAGACGCGGCAGATCGTCTGCAGGTCGCAGTTGCGGCAGGTCTGCAGGCCGCGCTTGGGGTCGACGCGCGCCTCGCCTGAGGCGAACGAGGCGCCGAGGCGCTCCGCCTCCTCTTTCCAATCCCCGAGCAGCGGCGCCCAGGCCTTGGCCTTCTTCACGCCGGGGATCGCGCCCTCCAGGCGCGAGAAGCCCATCAGCTTCATGTCGCCCGGGCGCACCTTCGCGAAGGCGACCGCGGCGATGTCCTCGCTCGCCGAGACCGCGTAGAGCGGCAGCTGCGGGTCGTCGGGGCGCGGCGGCTCCCAGTGCTTCGGCGAGGGCGCGCGGCTCGTCTTGTAGTCGATGAGCGCGTGCCCGCCCGCGTTTTTCCCGTCCACGAGGCGGTCCATGCGGTCGATGCGCCCTTCGAACTGCAGGCCGGCGAACGCGATGGCGCGCTTCTCCTCGAGGAAGGCGACCTCGAACGGCGGGCGGCGGCGCTCGACCTCGAGCCAGTCGCGAGCGAGGCCGGCGAGGCGCTGGCGCTCCAGCTCGGCAAAGCGACCTTCCAAACCAAGATCCTTGACCGCCGCCGCTGCCGCGGCGGCAATTGCCGGGGCGGTGTCTCGTTCCAGGGAGGAAGAGTCCTTGAGCACGGCCCAGAGGTGCTTCATGAGCGCGTGCAGGAGCGAGCCGCGCTGCGCGGCGTCGAGGCCCTCGACCGGCGCCTCGAGCTCGCGCGCGGCGAGGCGGTGGCGGGCGAAGGCGCGGAAGGGGCACGCGGCCTGGTCGGCGAGGACGCGGGTGCCGCCTTTTACTTTTGTTGCCGTGACCGCGGGCGCTACGCGATCTTCAGTTTTGGAAAGTGATTTCTGCGCGAACACCACGTCCCGGAATCGTGGAAAAGCGGGCAGATCGAGATTCGCCTCCGGCAAGTCCGCGATGAGCGGGCTTGTGGCGAGCGTCCTGTCGGCATCTTTCTCGTAGCAGGAAAATACGACCTCGGCGGCGGCGGATCGCCACCCATCGGTGATCCGGCGGTCGAGGGCGAGGGAGCCTTCGGCGCTCGCCTCGGGGATGCCGGCCTTCCTCTGCAGCGCCACCGGGACGAAGGGGTTGGGGCGCGACTGGAGCGGCCAGGCCTCGTCGGTGAGGCCGCTCACCCAGAGGTGGTCGAACTCCAGGCCCGCGGACTCGAGGATGCCGAGCACCTGGATCGGCGCGCCGGGGGACTCGGGCTGGAACAGCGTCTGCGCGCACAGTCTCTTCAATGAGCTCAATGCACTCTGGAAAGACATGCGCGGGCAGATGCGTTCCAGGCGCGAGAGCTCGCCCAGCATCTCGTTCAGCTTGGCGCGCGCCTGGAACTCCTCCGAGTCGAGCGTGCGCTCGCCCGGGAAGCCGGCTGCGTCGAGGAGCGCCGAGAAGTGCCGCGCCCAATCGGACGGCGTCTGCGGCGAGAGGAGGTCGTCCCGCGCCACCGCGATCAGCTTCTCCAGGCGCTCGCGCAGCGACGACTTCTCCAGGAACGCGATCAGCTTAGGCAGCGTCACCGTCGCCTCGAGCTTGCGGCGCAGGAAGACGTCCGCGCGCGTGCGCGCCGCGAGCCCGCCCTCCGCGCCGCCGAGGAACGGCGAGCGGATGAGCGCGCTTGCATCCTCGAAGGAAATCTCGTTTCTGGAGAACTCGATGAGCCGCAAGGCCAGTGCAACGACCGGGTACTGGACCAGTGGAATCCCGATCGAGACGTTGAACGGCAGCGCCTCCCTCGTCGCCCCCGGCAGGTTGTAGCCCGGGCGCAGCGTTCGCGAGAACACGCGCACCACCTCCCTCCTGCGCAACTGCAGGTCCGGAACCACCACACCGATCCGAAGATCGGTGTCAGGCACCGAATTCCCGGCGCTGCTCGCCGCACTGCCGTTGCTGGAATTCGGTGCCTGACACCGATCTTCACCCCGCTCTTCGAGGCGGGCGCGGGCCCAGGCGGCGGCCTGCTCGAGCTCTTCGCGGGCGGAGGAGAAGGCGGTGCGGGAGACCGAGGCGGCCTTCGCGTCGGGCTTGCACTCGGCGAGCGCGACGCCGAGGCCGGCGAGGAACTCGCGCGTCTGGGTCGGCATGAGGTCGAAGCCGTAGGCGACGAGGAGCCTCGGCAGCTTGAGGTGGGCGAGGTGCTGCAGGAGCAGATCCGGCAGCCGGGCGGCGTCCACCTCGCCCGCCGTCCTGCGCTGGTAGGCGGCGGCCCAGTCCTGGAAGGCCTGCGCGTCCTCGTTGCCGGGCATGACCGGCAGGCGCCACGCGTGCAGCAGGCGCCAGGCGTCGCGGCACTGCGCGGCGGTGTCGGCGACGGAGAGGAGCTCGCGCGGCGCGGCGCGGATCGCCTCGGCCCACAGCCACTCCTCCTGCGCGCCGGTGAGGAGGAGCGGCAGCGGCTCCGGTATGTCGGCGTAGAGCGCGTCCTCGTACAGGCGCTCGACGAACGCGCCGAAAGGAAGGATGTCGGCGGCTTCCCAGGCGGTTTTCTCCTCCTGGAAAGAATCGAAGTCCGCGACGAGCGCCTGCGAGAGCCGCGTGTTCGGCGTGACGACGGTGATGCGGGCGGCGTGACCTTCGGCCAGCCGCGCGAGCAGTTGCTGTTTGGCGAGCATCCCTGCGGGATTATCCGGGAAAAGCTTGATAGGATGCCCCGCCATGCAGCAGCAGCCCCCGCAGCGTCGGCTCGCGGCGATCCTCGCCGCCGACGTGGTCGGCTTCTCGCGCATGATGGGCGCCGACGAGGAAGGCACCCTCACCCGCCTGAAGCGCATCCGCGAGCAGGTGACCGACCCGGCGATCGCCGAGTGGCGCGGCCGCATCTTCAAGACGACCGGCGACGGCTTCCTCGCCGAGTTCCCCAGCGTGGTCGACGCGGTGCAGTGCGCGGCGAAGATCCAGGTCGCCATGGCGGCGCGCGCCGCCGCCGAGCCGGCCGCGCAGCGCACGGTGTTCCGCATCGGCATCAACCTCGGCGACGTGATCGTCGAGGGCGACGACCTCTACGGCGACGGCGTGAATGTCGCCGCGCGCCTCGAGGGCATCTGCGAGCCGGGCGGCGTGGCGGTGTCGGCCAGCGCGTACGACCAGGTGCGCGGCAAGGTGGCGCTCGGCTTCCTCGACCGCGGCGAGCAGGCAGTGAAGAACATCGCGCGCCCGGTGCGCGTCTACGCGCTCGACCTGCGCGCGCACGGCGTCGCCTCCGGCCGGCCGTTCCCGCGCCGGCGGCGCAAGCTCTTCGTCGCCGCGCCGCTCGCGGCGCTCGCGCTCCTGCTCGGCCTCGCCTGGCTCCAGCAGATGCGCAAGCCCGAGGCGGCGGCGCCGGTCATCGCGGTGCTGCCCTTCGCCAACCAGAGCGGCGACGCCGCGCGCGACTACTTCAGCGAGGGCGTCACCGAGGACATCACCAACGCGCTCGGCCGCTTCTCCGGGCTGCGCGTCATCGCCCACAACACCGCGCAGGGCTACAAGGGGCGCGCCGGCGCGGCCGAGGAAGCGGCGCGCGAGCTCGGCGCCCGCTACATCGTGCGCGGCAGCGTGCGCGAGGCGGGCGGCAAGGTGCGCGTCGGCGTGGAGCTGAGCGACGCGATGCGCGGCACGCTCCTGTGGTCGGAGCGCTACGAGGGCGAGGGGCGCGAGGTGTTCGGCATCCAGGACCGGATCGTGCGCAACGTCGTCGGCACGCTGGCGGTCAAGCTCACCGCGCTCGAGCAGCAGCGCTCGGCGGCGAAGCCGCCCGACAGCCTGGAGGCCTACGACCTGGTGCTGCGCGCGCGCGAGCGCCTCGGGCGCGACGACCGCGTGCCCAACCGCGAGGCGCGCGTGCTGCTCGCGCAGGCGGTGAAGCTCTCCCCCGGCTACGCCGAGGCGCACGTGGCGCTCGCGGAGGCGGAGTTCCAGCGCGCGGTGTTCGGCTGGATGGAGGACCCGCGCGACGGCCTGCAGCGCGTGCTCGAGTCGGCGCAGCGCGCGATCGCGCTCGACGAGGCCGGCGCGAGCGCCCGCGCGCACGCCCTCCTCGGCTCGGTGCACAGCTTCACCGGGCGCTTCGACGAAGCGCTCGCCGAGAGCGAGCGGGCGCTCGCGCTCAACCCGAGCGACGCCCTGGCGCATGGCCTGCGCGGCGACGTGCTGCTCTGGCTCGGGCGCACCGAGGAGGCGATCGCCGCCTCGGAGACCGCGTTCCGCTTCGACCCGCGCATCCGCGGCGAGATCGGCTTCAACCTTTCCCTCGGCTACTACCTCGCGGGGCGCTATCGCGACGCCGTGAAGCTCGCCGATGCGAGCATCGCGCGCGGCGCCGACACGGTGTTCCTGCATGCCGTCCGGGCGGCGGCGCTCGCGCAGCTCGGCGAGGCCGCCGAGGCGAAGCGCGCGGCGGAGGACCTGCGGAGGGGCAGCCCGTTCTTCAAGGCCGAGCTCTTCGGCCAGCGCCTGGTGAAGCCGGAGCAGCGCGCCGCGGCGCAGGCCGGCCTGAAGAAGGCCGGGTTCTAGCTACTTGCCGGACTTGCGGTGGTTCTCTGCCGCCTTTTGGAGCAGGCTCGGGTCCTTCGCCGCCATGTCGCGCGCTTCGGCGGCGGAGAAGACATAGAGCTTGCCGTCGCGCACCAGGAACACGCCCGGGTCCGCCTCGGCCTTCTTGCCGAAGGCGAGGCCGGTGGTGCAGAGGCCGGTGAACTGCGGCGCGTAGCGGTCGGGGTTGGCGGCGAAGAGGCTGCGGTTCCGCTCGCTCGAGAAGTGGTAGCGCGCGTCGTCGAAGTCGACCACGAGGCTCGCCGCGCCCTTCGCCGGCTTGCCCGGGTCGAAGTACGACACCGGGTCGTGGCCCTTGAGCGCGACCGGCGGCGCCTTGGCGGCGGCCTGGCCGAGCGCCGGGCCGGCCAACGTCATGAGGAAGAGCGGGATGAGCGCTGCGAGAGCGGTGATGAGCTTCATGGTCCCTCCTTCCCCGCTTGGTCGGGCGGGCGCCGGAAAGCTTACCGCAGCAGCGAGTCGATGCGCTCGACGAGCTCCGCGACCGGGGCGTCCTTGGACATGGCGGCGCGGCCGCCGAGCTGGCCCTGGCGCGCCTTCAGCTCCTCGGCCGAGACCAGGCCGGTGAGGAAGAGCACCGGGATGTCGCGCAGCTCGTCGGCGGCGTAGAGCGCCGCCGAGAGGTCGCCCCCATCCATGCCCGGCATCTCGATGTCGCACAGGATGAGCTGCGGGCGCTCGCTGCGCGCGAGCCCCAGCACCTGCTGCGGGTCGGTCGTGCCGCTCACCGTGAAGCGCGCGCCGAGCTTCGCGCGCATGAACTCCAGCACCGCCTCGTCGTCGTCGACTACCAGGATGCGGGGCTTGGGCATCCGGAAATTCTAGAAGGAAAATCGGTGTCAGGCACCGAATTCCAGCAACGGCAGTGCGGCGCGCAGCGCGGGGAATTCGGTGCCTGACACCGATTTTCCTAGGCCTGGGCGCTTTCGACGAAGTCGAGGCGCACCGAATCGAGGTGGCGGCGCACGGCGTCGAGGCGGCCGTTCAGCTCGGCGGGGTCGCCGGAGGGGGCGGCGCGCTCGATGAGGCGGCACTGCGCCGCGGCCCACTTGAAGCCGTAGAGCGAGAAGCTGCCGGCGAGCTTGTGGGCGAGGCGGCGCGCGAGCGCCCGGTCGTCCTTCGCGAGCTGGGCGGCGATCTCGTCCAGCGCCTCGCGCCGCGAGACGAAGAAGGCGGGCAGCGTGGGGCGCAGGTCGAGGTCGACCTCGACCGGGTCGGCGGGGCCGGGCGCCTTGCCGCCGGGGGACTTCTTCTGCGCCACCGACTCGCCGGCGAGGATCTTCCAGAGCGTCTCGCGCGGCGCGGGCTTGGTGAGGTAGTGGTCGCAGCCGGCGGCGAGCGCGCGGCGGATCGAGGTCTCGTCGTCGTTCGAGGAGAACGCGACCAGCACGCACGGCTTGCGCCCCTCCGCCTTCTCGAGGGCGCGGATGCGCTCGGCCGCCTCGTAGCCGGTCATCACCGGCATCTCGAGGTCGAGGAACACGAAGTCGTAGCGCTCGCTCTTCAGCGCCTCGAGCGCGGCGCGGCCGTTCACCGCCATCGCGACCTTACCGAGCGGCGGGCTGGGCAGGTAGCGGCGCATCACCAGGCGGTTGAACTCGTCGTCGTCGGCGACCAGGACATCGAGCGGCGCGAGCGCCGGCATGCGCGCGGGCGCCCGCTCGGCGGCCGAGGCGGCGGCGGCGGGCACGGCATCGGCGGCGGCTTCGGCGAGGTGCACCGTCAGCGTGGTGCCCTCCTCCTCCGAGGTGCGCATCGTGATGTGGCCTTCCTGCACGCGCGCCATGAGCAGCGCCGAGTAGGTGCCCAGGCCCAGGCCGTCGGGCTTGCCGGCGGTCGAGTACTTCTCGAAGAAGCTCGCGCGCACCGACTCGGGCACCGCGCCGGCGTTGTGCACGCGGATCAGCGCGCCCTCCCCGGCCGCGATGGCGATCGCCACCGTGCCGCCCTCGGGCGAGGCCTCGATCGCGTTCTTCAGGAGGTTGGCGAGCATCGAGTAGCAGAGCAGCTCCTCGGCGCGCGCGAACACCGGCGCCGCCGGCCTGCCGACGGTGATCCGCACGCCCTTCGAGGCGGCGTGGCTCTCGAGATCGCCGATCACCTTCGCCGCCAGGTCCTCGAGGTCGACCGCCTGCGGCCGGAAGGTGTAGCGGCCCTGCTCCATGCGGAAGAGGTCGAGCGAAAGGTTGACGAGGTTCAGGATGCGGTAGCCCGCGCGCTCGACGATGTTGAGCAGCTGGTGCTCCTCGGAGCTCAGGCCGCGCCCCTCGCGGATCAGGCGCGGCACGGCGATGATGCTGTGCAGCGGCGTCTTCAGGTCGTGGCGCGACATGCGCTCCACTTCCTCGCGCAGGCGCACGCTCGCGCGCAGCGCTTCTTCCTGCGCGCGCTGCTCGGAGATGTCGGCCACCGCGGCGATCCAGCGCACCACGTGGCCCTTGTCGTCGCGCACCGCGACGCCGCTCGCCTGCACCCAGACATAGGTGCCGTCGAGGCGGCGCAGGCGGTACTGGTGCGCGGCGTAGAACTCGCCGCGCGGCCCCTCGGCGCCCGCGCCCTTGATGAACGCGCGCCAGCGCCCCGACACGCGCGCCCGGTCCTCGGGATGGAGGAGCTGGTCGAAATAGTCCGGCTCGGCGCCCCCTTCCGGCGGGAAGCCGAGGATCTCCCGAAAGCGCGGCGAGTAGAACACCCGCTTGGTGCGGCCGTCCCAGTCGACGATGCCCACGCGCGCGGCGCGCACCACGAGGTCGAGGCGGCGCTGCTCGGTGAGGCGCGCCTCCTCCTCGGCGCGCTGCTCGCTGACGTCGCGGATCGAGGCGATGAAGCGCGTCGCGTAGCCGCGCTCGTCGCGCACCGACAGGCCCACCGCCTCGACCCACACGTAGCTGCCGTCGGCGCGCTTCAGGCGGTACTGGGTCGGCTCGTGCTCCTCGGCGCTCTCGCGCGTGATGTGCTCCTTGAAGCGCCCGTGCACGCGCGGCCGGTCCTCGGGGTGCACGGTGTCGAAGTAGTCCGGCCAGCCGCGCGTGTCGGCGTCGACCGGGTAGCCGAGGATCTCCTTGAAGCGCGGCGAGTAGAACGTGGCGTGGGTGCGCCCGTCCCAGTCGAGGCAGCCGATGTTGCCCGCGCGCACGACGAGCTCCAGGCGGCGCCGCTCGTGGGCGAGCGCCGCGGCCTGCTCGCGCAGGAGCGCCTCCTGGTCGCGGAACTTGCCGATGTCCTGGTAGGAGGTGATGAAGCGGCTGATGCGCAGCGACGCGTTCACCTGCGCGAGGCTCTCGGCGTGGACCCAGAGGTAGCTGCCGTCGGCGCGGCGCAGGCGGTAGTCGAGCGCCTGGCCCGGCTGCTGCAGCCCGGGCGCGCGCTCCTGGCGCAGCATCGCGCGGAACACCTCCTGCACGCGCGGCCGGTCCTCCGGGTGCATCAGGTCGAAGAACGGCGGCCAGGCCGAGGTGTCCGCGTCGCGCGGGTAGCCCAGCATCTCCTTGAAGCGCTCGGAGTAGATGACGACGTTCGCTTCCGCGTCCCAGTCGGTGAAGCCCGCCTGGGTCGCGTGCACCAGCAGGTCGAGGCGGTCGCGCTCGAGCGAGAGCTCGCGCTCCTGCGCCTCTTCCTTGCGCCGCTGCCGCTCGGTGAGGTAGGAGAAGAGGTTGGCGAAGACGATGGTGAGCACCAGCGTCACGCCGACGCGCGTCGCGATTTCGGCGCTGAACCACTTGTGGGCGTAGGGCACCGCGAGCAGCACGAGCGACGCGTTGTAGAGGTTCGCCACCCAGCGCGGCAGGATGAAGTGGAGCAGCAGCACCGCCGGGTAGGCCCAGAACACGCCGAGGTCGCCGCGCACGTGCATCGCGTAGCCGAGCACGCCGAGGGTCGGCAGGAACACCAGCGCCGCCGGCATCAGCCGCCGGCCGCGGTACACCGCGATGCCGTTCAGCAGGAACCAGCCGGCGAGGGCGAGCGCCACCGCGCCGATGAGCAGCCGGCCCGCCAGGAAATTGTGCACGGCGAACGGCGCGATGGCGGCCGCGCCGGTGATCGCGAGCAGGAAGAAGCCGGGCTCGCTCTTCGCCGCGAAGAAGCTCAGGCCGCCCAGCTCGGAGAGGATGCGCCGCAGGCGGCTCACGGGGCGCGTCGAAGTCATCTCGCGGGTCAGCGCTCCAGGATCGCGGTCACGCCCTGCCCGCCGGCGGCGCACACCGAGATCAGCCCGCGCCCCGCGCCGCGCTCGGCGAGCTGCTTCGCGAGCGTCGCCACGACGCGCGCGCCGGTGGCCGCGAACGGATGGCCGATCGCCACGCTGGACCCCTTGGGGTTCATCCTCGCGCGATCGATCGCCCCGAGCGCGCCCCGGTTCAGGCGCCTGCGCGTCCATTCCTCCGTTTCCCAGGCCTTGAGCGTGCACAGCACCTGCCCGGCGAACGCCTCGTGGATCTCGTAGAGATCGAAGTCCTGCAGCTTCAGGCCGGCGCGCTCGAGCATGCGCGGCACCGCGTACGCCGGCGCCATCAGCATCCCCTCCTTCGGCCCGGCCATGCCGGTGAAGTCCACCGCCGCGCTCTCGGCATACGTCAAGTACGCAAGCACCGGAATGCCGCGCGAGCGCGCCCACGCTTCCGAGCCGAGCAGCACGCACGCCGCGCCGTCGGTGAGCGGCGAGCTGTTTCCCGCCGTCAGCGTCCCCGCAGGGCTCCGATCGAACGCCGTCCTGAGGGAAGCCAGCTTCTCCATGCTGGTATCGCCCCGCACATTGTTGTCCCTCTCGAGGTTGTTGAAAGGAACGACGAGGTCGTTGAAGAAGCCGGACTGCCACGCCGCGGCGGCGTTCTTGTGGCTGGCGAGCGCCAGCGCGTCCTGCTCCTCGCGCGAGATGCGCCACTCCTTGACCATCTCCTCGAAGTGCTGGCCCATCGAGAGACCCGTGCGCGGCTCGCCCACGCTCGGCGGCATCGGTTTCAGGTATCCGGGCCTGAAAGAAAGCCAGGGCTTCAACCGCTCCATCGCCGTCCTTCCCCTTGCGCTGGACAAGGCGACTTTTCGAAAAGCAGGACCGAAAGACAAGGGCACGTCGCTCGCGCTGTCGGCGCCGCCGCCGATGGCGCTGTCGATCTCGCCGAGGGCGATGCGGTGGCCGAGCTGCACGATCGCCGAGAGGCTGGTGCCGCAGGCGCGCTGCAGGTCGTAGGCCGGGGTCTCCGGATGCAGGCCGCTGCCGAGGGTGGACTCCCGGGCAAGGTTCCAGTCGCGCGAGTGCTTGATCACCGCCCCGGCGGCGACCTCGCCCAGCCTCTCGCCTTTCAAGGAATATCTTTCGACGAGGGAGCGAAAAGCCGCCGTGAGCATGTCCTGGTTGCTGCACGCGGCATAGGCCGACCACTGGCGGGCGAACGGGATGCGGCTGCCGCCGAGGATGGCGACGCGGCGTGTCGTGGAATTCATCGGAAACCCCCTGGTGCGGTCGTATATTACGGCGGATGGACGACCCACTGGTCCTCGCCCGCGCGCAGTTCGGGCTCAACATCGCCTTTCACATTCTCTTTCCCAGCATCACCATCGGGCTGGGCTGGATCCTCGTCGTGTTCCGCGTGCGCTTCGAGCGCACCAAGGACGAGGCGTGGCTGCGCACCTACAAGCTCTGGGTCAAGGTGTTCGCCCTGTCCTTCGCCATGGGCGTGGTCTCGGGCGTGGTGATGAGCTTCCAGTTCGGCACCAACTGGCCGGGCTTCATGAACACCGTGGGCAACATCGCCGGGCCGCTGCTCGCCTACGAGGTGCTCACCGCCTTCTTCCTGGAAGCGACGTTCCTGGGGATCATGCTCTTCGGCATGAACCGGGTACCGGGCTGGATGCACGTCACCTCCACGGTCATCGTCGCCTTCGGCACCACCGTGTCGGCGTTCTGGATCCTCGCCCTCAATTCCTGGATGCAGACGCCGGCGGGGCACGTGAGCGACGCGGGCGGCAGCGCCGCCGGCGCGATCGTGGCCGGCGACTGGTGGCAGGTGATCTTCAACCCGTCGTTCCCGTACCGCCTGGCGCACATGCTGCTCGCCTGCGGCATCACCGCCGCGTTCCTCGTCGCGGGCCTGTCGGCCTGGCGCCTGCTCAAGGCGCCCGGCGACCCGGGCGCGCGCGGCACGCTCGGCTTCGCGGTGAAGCTCGCCGCGGTGCTCGTGCCGCTGCAGATCCTGGCCGGCGACCTGCATGGCCTGAACACGCTCGAGCACCAGCCGGCGAAGATCGCCGCGATCGAGGCGCTCTGGAAGACCGAGCGCGGCGCGGCGCTCACGCTGATCGGCATCCCGAACGAGGCCGAGAAGCGCAACGACTACGCGCTCGAGGTGCCGAAGCTCCTCTCGCTCGTGCTCAAGCACGACCTCGACGCCGAGATCCAGGGCCTCGAGGCGTTCGCGCCCGACCACCCGCCGGTCGCGCCGGTGTTCTTCGCCTTCCGCGTCATGGTCGGGATGGGAATCCTGATGCTGCTCGTCTCCTGGCTCACTGCTTTTGTTCTGATGAGAAAAGAATCCCTCGAGCGGTGGCTGCTCTGGACGCTCGCCGGCATGACGTTCTCGGGCTGGGTGGCGACGCTCGCCGGATGGCTCGTCACCGAGATCGGCCGCCAGCCCTGGCTCGTCACCGGGATCCTGCGCACCGCGGACGCCGCAGGCGACGTCTCGGGGGCCGAGATCGGCGCGAGCCTCACCGCGTACGTCGTCACCTATGCCGCCCTGCTGCTCTCCTACATGATCGTGCTCACCCACCTCGCCGGCAAAGGCGAAGCGCGCGGCGTGATGAAGGGCGACGTGAAATGAGCGCCGAGCTCCTGCCGCTCGTCTTCACGGTGCTGATGGGCGCGGCGATCCTCGCCTACGTGGTGCTCGACGGCTACGACCTGGGCGTGGGCATGCTGATGGCCGGCGCGGACGAGCAGGAGCAGCAGGTGATGGTGAACTCGATCGGCCCGTTCTGGGACGCGAACGAGACCTGGCTCGTGCTCGGCATCGGCCTCCTGCTCGTCGCCTTCCCCGCCGCGCACGGCGTGGTGCTCGGGGCGCTCTACCTGCCGGTCGCGGCGATGCTGGTGGGCCTGATGCTGCGCGGGGTCGCCTTCGAGCTGCGGCTGAAAGCCGAGGGCTGGCACCGCCAGCTCTGGAACTGGCTCTTCTGGGCCGGCTCCTTCCTCGCCTCCTTCGCGCAGGGCCTGATGCTCGGGCGCTACATCACGGGGTTCGAGCGCGGCTTCGGCTACTGGCTCTTCGCGATCGTGGTGGGCGCCGCGGTGTGCGGCGGCTACGTGCTCCTGGGCGCCACGTGGCTCGTCATGAAGGCCGAGGGCGAGCTGCAGAAGAAGGCGATCGCGTGGGCGAAGTGGGGCCTCATCTGGGTCGCGCTCGGCGTGGCGCTCGTCTCGCTCGCCACGCCGCTCGCGAGCGAGACCGTCCGGGACAAGTGGTTTTCCTTCCCGCTCTTCATATACCTGTCGCCGTTGCCGCTCGCGACGCTGGTCTTCGGCGTCCTCCTCTGGAGAACGCTGGGAAAGAGCGACTGGAAGCCGTTCGCATGCGCGGTCGCGATCTACGTGCTCGCCTTCCTCGGCCTCGCCTACAGCCTGTTTCCGTACATCGTCATGGACCGGATGACGATCTGGGAGGCGGCCGCGCATCCGAGCGCGCTCACGTTCGTGCTGGCGGGCACGGCCGTGGTGCTGCCGTTCATCATCGGCTACACGTTCTTCGTCTACCGGGTATTCGGCGGGAAAGCCAAAGGCGGCGACCTGTACGGCAGCTAGATGCGCGGGATCGGGACGAGGAAGTTCTCGCGCACGACATCCTTGCCGGCGATCAGCTCCTCGGCGCCGCGGCGCTCCTCGTCGAACACCACTTCGGCAAGCTTGCGCAGCGTGTCCCGCGCCTCCTCGATGGTGCGCCCGGACGAGTTGACGCCGGGAAGCTCCTCGATGAAGCCGATGTAGCCGTTGTTGGCCTTCAGGTACACAGCGGTGAACGCGATCTTGCCTTGTTCCATTCGTGGTCTCCTCCGAACGGATTCAAGATACGCCGCTTAGCTTTCACTTGGATGACAAATTCTCAACTCAATGGATTTGTCGTCGCACCGCTACAGAAAATTTCTGCACTGCGAAAATTGCTGCAGTGCTTTTACTCCTCGAGCAGATGCCTCTTGTCTTTGACGCTCTTCCACGCGTCCGCGTCCGGGGGCGCGGGCTTTCTCTCGATGATCGGCTGCCACTTCCTCGCGAGCTCGGCGTTCTTCGCGATGAACGCCTTCTGCGCATCGGGCACGTCGTCCTCGGCGAAGATCGCCTCGACCGGGCACTCGGCAACGCACAGCGTGCAGTCGATGCACTCGTCGGGGTCGATCACCAGCATGTTCGGCCCCTCGCGGAAGCAGTCCACCGGGCACACGTCGACGCAGTCGGTGTACTTGCACTTGATGCAGCTCTCGGTCACCACGTAGGTCATGACGGCATTTTAAATCAAGGGTTTATTGACCCCCCCTCTCCACGTCTCGCGGAACCCGCATAATGGGGCCTCCCTGCCATACCCCCCGAGGAACCATGAGCGGCAGTACCAGCATTCACCATGTGAAGGACGACACTTTCGAGGCCGAGGTCCTGAAGAGCGACACGCCGGTGCTCGTCGACTATTGGGCCGAGTGGTGCGGTCCCTGCAAGTCGATCGCGCCCATCCTGGACGACATCGCCCGCGAATACGACGGCCGGCTGAAGATCGCCAAGATCAACGTCGACGAGAACCAGCAGGTGCCGGCGAAATTCGGCATCCGCGGCATCCCGACGCTGATGCTCTTCAAGAACGGCAACGTGGAGGCGACGCGGGTCGGGGCCCTGTCCAAGTCCCAGCTCACCGCCTTCCTTGACAGCAATATCTAAAGCCCTTACGCTTTGACCGCCTCCCCGGGAACCCGGGGGGCGGGTAGTCCAAGAACCTAGCAACTTCGGCGCCGCGTCTCAGGCGCAATCCCAAGATGAGCAGGTCACCAGCGTCCCAGCCGGAAGCAGCGCGTTCATCCGCAACCCCCGATTCCCCGGAGGCGCAGCCCGTCGCGCCCGAGAAGGGCGTCGACAAGGCGGCGGGCAGCGGCGCGCCGGTCCCGACGCACCTCTCCGAGCTGAAGACCCACCACGTCACCGCGCTGGTGGAGATGGCCGTCGCGCACGGCATCGAGAACGCCAGCCGCCTGCGCAAGCAGGACCTGATCTTCGCGCTGCTCAAGAGCCAGGCGAAGAAGGGGGTCTCGATCTTCGGCGACGGCACGCTCGAGGTGCTGCCCGACGGATTCGGCTTCCTGCGCTCCCCCGAGACCTCCTACCTCGCGAGCACCGACGACATCTACGTCTCCCCCTCGCAGATCCGCCGCTTCAACCTGCACACCGGCGACTCGATCGAAGGGGAGATCCGCACCCCCAAGGACGGCGAGCGCTACTTCGCGCTCGTCAAGGTCGACCAGGTCAACTCGCAGCCCCCCGAAGCGGCGAAGAACAAGATCCTGTTCGAGAACCTCACGCCGCTGCACCCGGACGAGGTGTTCAAGCTCGAGCGGGAGATCAAGGCGGAGGAGAACCTCACCGGCCGCGTGCTCGACATCATCGCGCCGATCGGCAAGGGCCAGCGCGGCCTGATCGTCAGCCCGCCCAAGGCCGGCAAGACGGTGATGCTGCAGCACATCGCCCACGCCCTCATCTCCAACCACCCCGACATCTCGCTCATCGTCCTGCTGATCGACGAGCGCCCGGAGGAGGTGACCGAGATGTCGCGCACGGTGCGCGGCGAAGTGGTCGCCTCCACGTTCGACGAGCCGGCCTCGCGCCACGTGCAGGTCGCCGAGATGGTGATCGAGAAGGCGAAGCGCCTGGTCGAGCACAAGAAGGACGTGGTGATCCTGCTGGATTCCATCACGCGCCTGGCACGCGCCTACAACACCGTGGTGCCGGCCTCCGGCAAGGTGCTGACCGGCGGCGTGGACGCGAACGCCCTGCAGAAGCCCAAGCGCTTCTTCGGCGCGGCAAGAAACGTCGAGGAAGGCGGCTCGCTCACCATCATCGCCACCGCGCTGATCGACACCGGCAGCCGCATGGACGACGTGATCTACGAGGAATTCAAGGGCACCGGCAACATGGAGGTGCACCTGGACCGCCGGATGCACGAGAAGCGCATCTACCCGGCCATCAACGTGAACCGCTCCGGCACCCGGCGCGAGGAGCTGCTCATCGAGGCGCCGCCCCTGCAGAAGGTCTGGGTGCTGCGCAAGCTCCTGTTCCCCATGGACGAGCTGGAAGCCGCCGAATTCCTGATCGACAAGCTGCGCGCGACCAAGTCGAACGCGGAGTTCTTCGACTCCATGAGAAGGGGTTGATTTGTATG
>CBDDRX010000051.1:0-21348 GCA_965233165.1 uncultured bacterium
GGCAACGCGCTCCTGCGCACGGAAATCCGGATCAGCGGCCGCTGAGCGGGCGGCTGCGCATCGTTTTCGCGGACCCAGCCGCCCGCACGCGGGAGGAAGGGCCGTTCGAGGAGGTTCGCCTGGAAGGCGAGACCATGCGACGGCACCTCGGGCCCCATCTTCGCGGGCCACGACGACGGCCACATCGTCGTCCTCTGCCCGGCCGGCCGTAGAGGCTCCTTCTAATCCTGTAAAGCCGCAGTACTGTTGCGTTGCGGAAACCACGAACAGGCCGGAGGATGCTGGACGTTCGCAAAGGGACCACGTAAGTTGCCCCCCTAGGCGAGGCTGGGGCTTCGTCGGACCGGGGGATAAGAATGCCCATCTCAACTAGAGTCGCGGATCGGATTTCGTCGCAATTGAAGAAGTACCACGCGATTCTCGCCGACGCACGAGCGCGCGACGTAAGCGAATCCGACACCGTTGTCATCATCGTGGACATGCTTGCAGACGTACTGGGTTACAAGAAGTACACCGAGATCACAACCGAGCATTCGATTCGCGGCACCTATGTGGACTTGGCTGTGAAGGTCGGCAGTGATGTTCGGTTTCTCGTCGAAGCGAAGGCGATCGGCTCGTCGCTAAAGGAGAACCACATCAAACAGGCGATCGACTACGGTGCCAATCACGGGATCGAGTGGGTCGTCCTCACAAACGGCGTGACGTGGCAGGTCTACAAGGTCCACTTCAAGCAGCCGATCGACAAGTCGCTTCTTTTCGAGTTCGACGCACTGGCTCCCAATGCTAGGTCGGACCAGGTTATCGATTGTCTGGGAAATCTGAGCCGCGAAGGTTTCGAGCAGTCCTCGATGACGACCTTCTATCAGCAACGACAGATCACCAGCAGGTTCTCCGTCGCGGCATTGCTTCTTTCTGAGCCGATCCTTGACAAACTGCGCCGGGAAATTCGCCGGCTGAGTCCAGGATGCCGGATCGACGAGAATGACCTTTCGGAGCTTCTCAGGAGTGAAGTCTTGAAGCGCGAAGTCGTCGATGGGGAGGAAGCGAAGCAGGCGGCAGACTACATTAAGAAGGCGGGCAGGGCGCTCGAGCGGGCGAAGGCGAAAGCCGCCGCACAAGACGCCCCGGATGTTTCGGCGGCCATTGCAAAGGAGCCGGGAGCAGAGCCCGGTAGCCAAGTGGCCTGAAGGTATCAGGATCGAGGAAGGGAGATGTGATGAGACTTGTTGCGCTGGGTTGCTTCCTTGGTCTGGTATCCGTGAGCGCCTATCCGGAGGTGACGGTAGCGCCACAGGTCGTGCAGCAGTCATCCAAGCAGTCCGTAGCCATCGGGCCGAAGCGGATGGTGGTCCTAGATCTTGGACACTTCGATCAAGGCGACGCAGTGGCCATCGAAGTGGAGGTTGCCAACGCCGTGTACAAGGATTTGAGCGTGTACGTGGTGGACGCTGCCAACGTCGGGCTGGCGAGGCAGAACCAGCAGTTCAAAGCAATTGATGGCGTCAACAAGAAGATTGCTCCGATTCAATTGAAGGCTAAGGTCGAGCAGCTAGGCCCGCACTACCTCGTACTGGACAATCGATTCGCCGGAATGGTCGAGAAGAAGGTCACTTATCGGATCGCGACTCTCAAGCGACTGACGGAAGGCCAGACGCGAGCAATCCGCGACCCCTTGGTGAAGATGTACGCGGGGTTGAAGCAGGTGTTTAACTTTAAGGATTTCAACATCCACGTCCGATCCTGCGGACAGGCAAACGCGTTCTCGACGATAGCGACGGGCGACGTAACCCTGTGCACAGAGTTATACGAGCAAATGCTTGACAAGCCGGGCGCTCTCGCGGGTGTGACTCTCCATGAGCTTGGCCACACGCTGCTCAATCTATGGGGATCACCGCACTACGGTGATGAAGATGTTGCAGACCAGTTCGCGACGATCGTGCTGCTCAGAGGCGGTGAGAGCGGGAAACGGGCGCTTTCGGAGTGGATGCAGTGGTTTGCTGCCCAGGACTCTGGTGCGCAGGCCCGAGTGATGCTGACCCGTGGGAGCACACATTCGCTGTCCGTCCAGCGCATCCGCAATATCCAGGAAAGCACCCGGAATACAGCGGACCTTGTAAAGCGGTGGAACAACGTTCTGTACCCTCATATGACTGACATTGCACTGCGGCAGATAGCCAGGAATCCCAGCGCGCTCGACGACGGGGAACTGGCGAACAAGGAACTGTCGCGGCGCGGGGTTCGCTAAGCTCGCAATCCCAGTCTGACTGAGCAATTGCGACTGCTAGCGCGTCCGGACGTCCTTCGCGTCGCCCAGGAGATCGTGCAGTACCTGCGGGTCGAGCGGCTTGACGAAGAAGTGGTCGAACCCGGCCTGCGTGGCGCGCTGGCGGTATTTCTCTTCGCCGTAGCCCGTGTGCGCGATCAGCTTCACGCCGGAAAGCTCGGGATCGCGGCGGATCTGCTCGCCGACTTCGAAGCCGGTCATGCCGGGTAGCCCGAGGTCGAGGATGACGACGTCCGGCTTGAACCGGCGCGCCGCATCGAGGGCTACGTAGCCGTTGATGGCGTAGTCGACGATGTGGCCCATCTCGCGCAGAAGCAGGCAGAGGCTGTGCACCGAATCCAGGTTGTCCTCGACGACGAGAACTCGGTATACGCGCGCAGCGGAACGCGAGCCGGATGATTTCACGGGGCGATTATCCACCACGGTTCAAGCAGGCGCGCGCTGCAAATCCTGTCGCGGTTGTACGACGGCCTGTAGCGCCCTGGCGACATCGGTGCACAGCGGTACGAGCTTTGCTTGCTCGTAGCGAGATGGAACGCCGCTCGCGCGACACCGAACCGAGGAAGCCGGTCATCCTCGCGGTCGACGACAAGCCGGCAAACCTGCTCGCGCTGGAAGTCCTTCTCGGCGCCGACCACACGGTCCATTCCGTGACTTCGGGCGAGCAGGCGGTCGCACTCCTCCGCGGCAACCCGAAGGTCGACGTCGTGATCCTCGACATCCAGATGCCCGGCATGGACGGGTTCGATACTGCGCAGGCGATCAAGAAGCTGGAAGGCTGCGAGGACCTGCCGATCGTCTTCGTCACCGCCGTGTACCAGGACGACCCGTACATGAAGAAGGGCTACGCGGTGGGCGGGATCGACTATTTCGGCAAGCCCTTCGATCCCGACCTCCTGAAGCTGAAGATCGCGATCTATGCCTCGTTTCGCCGCAAGGCCGACCTGCTGCGCCAGCGCGAGCTGCACATCGAGCAATCCGAGGAGCTCCTGCGGGTCGGGCGCAAGCTCTCGGGACTCCTGGAGAGCCTGCCGGTCGGCGTGCTGATCGCCGACCTCGACGGGAGGATCTGCCAGGGCACGGAAGAGGTGGCCCGGATCCTGGAGTCGACCGACGCGGCGCAGAGCGGCAACTACGGCGAGTTCCTCGGCTGGTGGGACTCGGCGGGCAGCCTGCTCAAGGAGAGCGGGCCGCTGTCGCGCGCCCTGCGCGGGGAGGCCTCACCGAGCGAGCCGATCCAGATCCGCTCCTTCCAGGGCGTGGAGAAGACCATCCACGTCTCGGCTGCGCCCTTGCGCGGACTCGACCGGCGCATCGTCGGCGCCGTGGTGCTGCTGCAGGACATCACCGAGAAGAAAAGCATCGAGAAGGACCTGCAGGACCGCGTGACCAAGATCATCGGCCTCGGCGTCGAGCTCGAAGAATCGGTGGCTCGCTAGGGAAGGTCTGAAGCTATCGCTTGCGGGAGGGTGGCTTGCGGAGCACGCGGTACTGGCGCTCCAGTTGCCGAAGCACGGCCATGGGCTCGCCCTCGATGGCGCGCATGAACTGGAGGAACTCCACGACATCGAGCCGGCGCTCGCCCATCTCGGCCTTCGAGACATACGACTGCGGCTTTCCCAGCCGCCGCGCCAGCTCCTGCTGGGTAATGCCGCGCTCCTGCCGGGACGAGCGCATGAGCGCCAGGAGGGACCGGTACTGCTCCGTATGGGTGGATTTCAAGTGGACGGCGGCCGCATGGCAGCCGTCTACCTAATCCTTTGTTGGGATTATCCCAAGTTAGAATACTGTCGAATGCGAACCAATACTGCCCTGGTTCACCGGATCGTCGTGCTCGACGCCGACCAGGCCGCGGCGATATGCCTTCTGCTGCGCGGCATGGGGCACCGGGTTCTCAGAGCCAGGGACGTCCCGGACGCGCTGGACCTGGTGCGGGCGGAGAATGCCGATTGCATCCTGGTGGGGATCGATTCGGGCGATGCCGCCCTCGATCTCTGCCGCCACGCCAAGCAGGGGAGAACGGTCGTTGCTTTCGCGCTGAGCGGCCGAGGGGCAGTCGACCAGAAGCGCGCCGCCGAGGCAGGGTATGACGGCTGGCTCACGCGACCTCTCAGCTACGAGGAGGCTCGGCTTCTGTTCGGCGACCTGCGCGCTTGAGTCGCAGAAGCGCTACGTCTTCGGCGGGGAGAGCGCCCGCTCGATGATCCGCCGGTCCGAGACATCGCGTTCCCGTCCCGACTGCTTGGTCCGCAGCAGTCCTTCCAGCGTCACCGTGCGCACGCGTAGCCGCCGATGAGCAGGTACTGGGCTCCCTCCCGGTCAAGGGCCGAGAGCAGCTTCTTGAGATCTTCGAGCGTCGCCGGGCGGGCGCGCGTCGTCATGCCCGGCGCAGGGTGCGCGCTTCGGCCATCGCCTCGGCGAGCCATTGCTCCTGCCGGCGATTGCTCTCTTCCATCGTGGCGAAACGGAAAATTCCCTTCGGAGCGGCGATCCGTCCATTTGGAAGGAGCGCGGCGATCGGGAGGTTGACCGCGTAGGCCGCCTTGAGCTGCTGCGCCGAGGGGCGCAGGCTTGGCTGCGGAAGCGTGCGCCGGCCAACGATCTTTTCCATGCGGCGGATTGTACGCCGCGGCCCTCTCGACGATGCTGACGCGCTAGTAGCGCGTGGTGGGGGCGTCGCCGCCGGGCGCGCCGTCGCGCGGCGCGGGAGGCGCGGCCGCGTCCGACTCGGCGGGCGGCGGGGTCTCGTCGAGGATGTAGTCGACCACGCGCAGGAAGATCGCCACCGGCGGCACCGCCTTGTCGTCGATCCACTTCTGCAGCTCGTCGGAGGGCACCTGGAGGAAGCGCGAGAGCTTCTGGTAGCTGCCCATCAGCTCCCCCGCCTTGCGCAGCGCGCGGCTGTAGACGCTGGTGGCCACTTAGCTGTCGCGACCGGTGTTCGAAGCGTGCAGGAGCACGACCTCGACCGCGTGCAGGAACACGCGCTCGGGAACCGCTTCCTCGCCGCGCAGCCAGCCTTCGATGTGCGCGGTGGAGACCTCGAGCTGCTTCGCCAGCGCTTCCGCGCCGCCGACGATCAGGCAGGCGCGGTGCAGCGCGCGCGACTGGACGCTCGCATGCCCGGGCGGCGCCAGGGGGCACTCCCTGGCCGCGGCGCTTTGGTCTCGCATGAGCGGAATCGTGCGGCGTTCTCTTGCCATTTTCCAATCGGGGGCCCTAGTTCGGCCGGGTTGGAAGATAACCGTCCCGGTACGACCGTTGCAAGCGCATTCGCGGTTGCGTGAACGAGCCATGCCCGATTCTGTGACGGTTCGCGCCCTGCGGCTGGCGGCACGCATGCTCGGCGGGCCGGCGAAGCTGCGCGATGCGCTCAAGGTCCCGTCCGCGGACGTTGCGGACTGGCTGGCCGGCGCGCGCGAGCCGCCCCAGGAGGTGCTGCTCAAGGCGATGGACCTGATCCTGGACGACCTGGACCGGCGCGACTAGCGAGCTTCCGGCTCGTCGCCGGGCGGCGCCGCGGCGGCGCTGGCGTCCGCGGCGTCCTGCAGCAGGCCGCCGTCGACCGAATCCTCGTTCTCGAGGATGACGTCCACGCACGCGAGGAACGCCGCGTTCGGCGGCTGGTCCCTGCCGGTCATCCAGCGCGCGAGCGCATCCATCGGCACGCGCAGCCGGCGCGCGAGCTTGCTCGGCGTGCCGAGGATCTCGGCGGCGCGGCAGACCGCCTGCTGGCGGATGGACGGCTTGAGGTCGGACATGGGCCACCCGAGGCTAACCCGGCGGCGCGGCAAAAGATGCCGCGCAGGGCCCTACACGCGTGTAGCCGCACGGCTACGCGAGCAGGCTGAAGAGCTTCTCCAGGTCCACCGGCTTGGCGAGGTGGCCGTCGAAGCCGGCCTGCTTGGCGGCGATCCGGTCGGACACCTGCGTATACGCGGTGAGCGCATAGATGCGCGGACGCGGGGCGCGGCTGTGGTGGCGCAGCTCGCGCACCACGTCGTAGCCGCTCATCTGCGGCATGCCGATGTCGAGCAGCACCACGTCGGGCTTGTGCTCGTCGGCCCGCGCGACCGCCTCCGGGCCGCTGTAGGCGGCGAAGGACGCATGGCCCTTCATGTTCAGCAGCAGGACCAGGCTGTCCGCCGCATCGCGGTTGTCGTCGACGACGAGGATCTTCACCGCCCGGACTGTACCGCAGGGCGGGCTACGGGACGCTGCGAAGCGAGCCCAGGACGTCCTGACGGTCGAACGCGACGTGCGCTTCCTTCAGCAGCTCGACCGCACGCAGGAGGTCGACCCGGCGCATGCACAGGTCGTCGAAGCGCGGCGCCTGGCCGCGGACGAACAGGCGCTCGTTGACCTCCGGGGCGCTGAGCGGCACGGCGACGCCGTTCTCACGCCGGAGCACCGGGGCGACGGTGGAAAGGGCGATCGCCACGAGGCTGCGCGTCTCGTCGAGCTGGCGCGGGTCGCGCATCGACTCAGGGCGCTCGGTGATGATGTGCCACGCGACCGCGGTCGCCTCGGTGAGCGGCACCAACTCGCAATGGATCGGCCGGGAGGGTTTGCTTTCGCGGGGTGTCACCATGGAAGGGTAGCCGTACAGTCTCCCCGCGCTGGCACAAAGCGTCAAGCAACGAAGCGACTACGAAGGGCGTATCAGCCAGCAGAGTCCCCCGACGCCGCTCCTGCGAAGCGGAATGGCGCGCACCGAGACGACGGACTCGCGAGGCGCGCCGCCCTTTGGCTGCACGCGGCATGTCCAGGAGAGCGGCTGCGGGTTCGCGTGCATCGCGAGGCCGACGAAACGGGCGATGAAACCGGCGCGGTCCTGCTCCACGACGAAGCTGGCGAGCGGCTTTCCGACGAGCGCCTCGCGGGGGAACTGCAGAAGGTCGGCGAGGGCGAGGTTCGCCTCGCGAACGTTGCCGCCGGCATCGGTGACCGCGTACGCATCGGGCGCGAACTCGAAGAAGTCCTCGAACCTCCGGTGCTCGCGGTCCAGGGACGCGCGCTGGCCGACGATCTCTTCCCACATGAGCGCGAGCATCTCCAGCGCCATCTGCATCTCGCGCTCGGCCTCTGCGTCCAGGCGGCCTTCCTGCAGCCTGTGCTGCATCGCCTCGCGGACCGCGGCGAGGGTCACGAATAGCCAATCCGACGGCTGCCCCGGCATGTCGAATGTCCCTTGCAGCCGACGATACGCCCCCAGGGCGGAAAAGTCCCGCCATCGCGCTGCACAACGGCCTCGCGGCGCTACGGATGCCCGGCCAGCCCGCCGCGCGACGGGTTCGCGCTTTCCCCGCCGTCCCGCCGCCCGACGCTGACCTGCCCGTCGCTTTCCATGTAGGCCCAGCGCACCTGCTCCGGGCCTTCGAGCCCGTGCTCGCGCAGCTTCGCCAGCAGCTCCTCGCGGGTGAGCATCTCGCGCCGCATGTTCCGTTCCAGCACCTTGCCGTCGCGGATGAGCAGCAGCGGCGGGGGCTCGGCGAACTTCTGGAACCGCGGCAGCCGGAAGTTGAGCCAGTTGGTGAGGACGTTCCAGAAGATGAGCGTCCCGACCACGACGAAGCCCTCGCTGAGCGACTCGTAGTCGTCGGACATGGCGTTCTGCGAGGCGTCGGCGATGATCACGATCAGCAGCACGTCGGCGATGCCGATCGCCCCCACGTCGCGGCGCATCACGAAGCGGAACATCAGGAACAGGAACCAGTACATCACGGTTCCGCGGATGACGAGCTCGAGGATCGATTTCTCGATGCCGAAGAGGTGCTGCCAGTCGACCTCGAACATGCCCTGCCGGTAGCAACGCGGATGCCCGGGAACAGGGCTTGCGGCCCCGGGGCGCCATGAAAGTCCTGGTCCTCGGCGCAAGCGGCTTCATCGGCAGCGCCCTGGTGCGCGCGCTGCGTAGCGCCGGCCATGATGCGCTGACGCCGAAGCTCGACTTCTCGCGCATGGCATCGCCCCGTGCCTGGCAGGAAGCCCTGGCGGGAATCGACGCGGTGGTCAATGCGGCCGGGATCCTGCGCGAGCGCGGCGGGCGGCGCTTCGACCTCGTCCACGACCAGGCGCCGCGCGCGCTCTTCGCGGCCTGCGAGGCCGCCGGGGTGCGGCGCGTGGTGCAGGTCTCGGCGCTGGGCGCCGACGAGGGCGCGCGCAGCCGCTTCCACCTTTCGAAGAAGCGGGCCGACGACGACCTCGCGGCACGCCGGCTCGACTGGGCCGTGGTGCAGCCTTCGCTCGTGTTCGGCGCGCAGGGCGCGAGCGCGCGGCTCTTCTGCCTGCTCGCGTCGCTGCCGCTGGTGCCGCTGCCCGGGGAGGGCGCGCAGCGCGTGCAGCCGATCCACGTCGACGACCTCGCGCAGCTCATCCTGCGACTCGTCGAGCGCGAGCCGGCCCTGCGGGCGCGCATCGCGGCCGTCGGCCCGCGCGCGCTGAGCGTGCGCGAGTGGCTCGCACTGCTGCGGCGGCAGATGGGCCTCGCGCCTGCCCGCATGCTTCCAGTCCCCCGGGCGCTCGTGCGCCTGGTCACGGGAAGAGAGACGCTCGACATGCTCGAGCGCGGCAACACGGCCGATCCGGTGCCCGGGACGCGGCCGCCGGAGGCGTTCGTCGGGCCGGGCGAGGGCGCGCTGCTGCTCGAGCGCGCACGGCTCGACGGGACGCTGCCCGTGCTGAAGGCCTCGATCGCAGCGCTGTGGATCTGGAGCGGCGTGGTGTCGCTCGGTCTGTATCCGGAAGCGGAGAGCCTCGCCCTGCTCGCCCGGGCGGGCCTCCACGGCGCATGGGCGGAAGCGGCGCTCTACGGCGCCGCGGCGCTCGACATTGCCCTCGGGCTCGCCGTGCTCGCGGTGCGCCGTGCCTGGCTCTGGCTGGCGCAGCTCGCGCTGATCGGGGCGTACACGGCGATCATCACCGCGTTCCTGCCGGAGCTCTGGCTGCATCCTTTCGGGCCGGTGATGAAGAACGTCCCGCTCGCCGCGGCGATCGTGCTGCTGTGGGCGCTCGAGGGGCGGCGCTGATGGAATACGCGTTCGCGAAATGGCTGCACGTCGTGTCCTCGACGCTGCTGTTCGGCACCGGCCTCGGCACCGCGTTCTACCTGCTGGTGCTGAGCCGCACCGGCGACGCGCGTATCGTCGCGGCGGTGGCGCGGCGCGTCGTCCTCGCCGATTGGCTGTTCACCGCGCCGACCGCCATTCTCCAGCCGCTGACCGGCGCGTGGCTGGTCCACCTCGCGGGATTCCCGTGGACGGCGACGTGGATCCTCGCTTCCGCCGCGCTCTACGTCCTGGCGGGCGCGTGCTGGCTGCCCGTGCTCTGGCTGCAGATCCGCATGGCGCGCCTCGCGGAGGAGGCGGCGCATGCCGGCCTGCCGCTACCGGCGCGCTTTCACCGCTATCGGGCGATCTGGATCGCGCTCGGCTGGCCGGCGTTCGCGGCGTTCCTCGCGATCTTCTGGCTGATGGTGGCGAAGCCGGCGTAGGGCGGGGAGCGCGAAGCCGGCGCCGAGCGCGGCGTATACCGCGAGCATGCCGCCCGGGCCCAGGTGCTTCTCGAAGCCCGGCCGGAAGCGCTCGCCCACGACGTGGTAATCCACGACGTAGGCGGCCGCGGCGACGCACGCGCCGCCCGCGAGGGCAGCGCGGGAGCGCCGGGCGCGGCCGAAGAGCCCTTCGTAGAACGCCGCCCACCAGAGCGAGGCGCCGGCGTGCAGCGCGGCGCCGAGCAGCGTGTTGCGATGGCCGGGGCCGTCGCGCGCCGCCGGGCGTCCGCCCTCGTAGATATGCGCCACCGCGTTCAGCGGCGCCGTGGCGTTGCGCCGCCGGCTTGCGAGCGATGCGACGACGCCAGAAGCTGCTGCGGCGACAAGGCCGGACTGCAGGATACGAATCAAGAAGGAATCGCGCACCGCTCGGGGAGAGCAATTTGCGCTCCCGTACGAAGAGGCTGGCGCAGTTCTACCAGCGCGTAGCCTCCTAGGGCCGCCAGATGCGCAGGTCGGAGTGGGAGGCAATGCGCGAGAAATCACCATCCGTCGTCAACAGCGTCACGTCGTGCCGGATGCAAAGCTGCGCGAGCAGGGCATCGATCGTGCCGACCTGGGTTCCCGAGCGCCGGCAGCGGTTTCTCAAATCTGCCGCCTCGACATGGTCCTGCCGGTCCGGGACGAGGAGCGGCAGAGCGCAGGCACGTCGCGCCGAAACGCGAGAGACCATACGCTCGTATCCACGAACAGGCTCATCCGCGGGAGCGTTCGGCCTTGTAGTCGAAGTTCGGATCCCAGTCGAGCTTGCCCATGAGGTCCGCGACGCGCTTTTGCCGGCGGCGGGCGATGAACTCCTCCAGCGCTCGAGTGACAGCGGCCTTCTTGGTCCGCTCGCCGCTCAGTTCCAGCGCCCGGTCGATCAGCTTGGGATCCAGTGACAGGTTGGTCGCCATGTGTGCCTCCTTACACATCACTCTACACAAACGCCATATTGCCCTGCAAGCAATACTCCTACCGGCCCAACCCTGCCGGACTACGGCGCGGGGCCCGCCGGCCGTATGCGGCACAACCTTCGACCCGCATCCTCGCGGGCTATGAAAATCAGCGTGTTGGGGCTGGGGTACGTCGGCGCGGTATCCGCGGGATGCCTTGCCAAGGACGGACATGAAGTCATCGGCGTCGACCCGGAGCGCACCAAGGTCGATCTCATCAACGCGGGGCGTTCCCCGATCATCGAGAAGGACATCGGCGAGATCATCGCCGAGCAGGTGCGCTCCGGCCGCCTCGCCGCGTCGACGGACGTCGACAGCGCCGTGCGCCATACGGACCTGGCGCTGGTGTGCGTCGGCACGCCGAGCCTGCCGAACGGCGGCATCGACCTGAAGTACATCCGCCGCGTCTGCGAGCAGATCGGCAAGGCGATCCGGATGCACGGCGGGGCGCCGGTCGTGGTCATGCGCAGCACCATGCTGCCGGGGACGATGCGCGACGTCGTCATCCCGGCCCTCGAGAAGCACTCGGGCAAGCGCGCGGGCGAGGAGTTCGGGGTCTGCATCAACCCGGAGTTCCTGCGCGAGGGCACCGCGGTGCACGACTACTACCACCCGCCGAAGACGGTGGTCGGGGAGATCAACCGCGCCTCGGGCGATCTGCTCGCCTCGCTGTACGGGAAGATGCCGGGGCCGATGATCCGCACCGACGTCGAGACCGCGGAGATGGTGAAGTACGCGGACAACACCTGGCACGCCCTCAAGGTCGGCTTCGCCAACGAGATCGGCAACGTGTGCAAGGCGGTCGGCGTGGACGGCCACAAGGTCATGGAGATCTTCTGCCAGGACCACAAGCTCAACCTCTCGCCCTACTACCTGAAGCCCGGCTTCGCCTTCGGCGGCTCGTGCCTGCCGAAGGACGTGCGGGCGCTGCTCTACAAGGCGAAGGTGCTCGACGTGCAGGTGCCGATCCTCGCCTCGATCCTGCCCTCCAACGCGCTGCAGATCGACCGCGGCGTGCAGGCGGTGATCGAGAAGGGCAACAAGAAGGTCGGCGTGCTGGGCTTCTCGTTCAAGGCCGGCACCGACGACCTGCGCGAGAGCCCGATGGTGGAGCTGGTCGAGCGCCTGCTCGGCAAGGGCTACGACCTGAAGATCTACGACCGCAACGTCAGCATGGCGAGCGTGCACGGGGCGAACCGCGACTTCATCCTCAACCGGATTCCGCACATCTCGCGGCTCATGGTGTCGAGCATCGACGAGGTGCTCGCGCACGGCGAGACGATCGTCATCGGCAACGCCGCGCCGGAGTTCGCCGACGTGCCGCGCCGCGTCGCCGACGGGCAGACGATCATCGACTTCGTCCGGGTGAGCGAGTCGCGCACCGTGCTGGGCGTGTACGAGGGCCTGTGCTGGTAGCCGGCGGAACGGGGGCCGGGTTCCTCCGCTCCCTCACGGAGCGCAGCGCCGCCACGCACCGCCAGTTCGTCGCGCTGAAGCGCTACTTCACGCCGCGCACGGTGTTCATGCACCTCGGCGCGGGCGACTGCGTGCTCACGCTGCAGGCCGCCGCCTACGTCGAGCGGGTGTACGCGATCGACCCGGCGGAAGCGGTGCTCGCGCGGCGCCGCCTGCCGGTCAACCTGCGCGCCGTGTTCTCCGGGCCCGGGGGCTTCGGCGTCCAGGCCGGGAGCGTGCACGTCGCGTACAGCGAGACGCTGGCGAGCGCGCGCCTGAAGGACATCGTGCGCAGCCTCGCGCCCGGCGGGGCCTACCTTTTCCTGCCGCAACGCCTGCATACCGCGCGGAAGCTCCGCGAGGAGCTGCTCGCCGCGGGCTTCTCCGCGGTGCGCTTCCCGGCCTTCTTCGCCGTGTTCCCGAGAAAAGAGCTGATCGCCGCGATCCGATGAAGAAGAACGTCCTGATCCTCGTCGAGAACCTGCCCTCGCCGTTCGACCGCCGCGTCTGGCAGGAGGCGAGCGCCCTGCGCGACGCCGGCTACGGCGTCTCGATCATCTGCCCGACGGGCAAGGGCTGCGAGAAGAAGTTCGAGGCGATCGACGGCATCGACATCTGGCGCTATGACCTGCCGGCGGAGGGGGAGGGGGCGCTCGGCTACCTGGTTGAATATTCCGCTGCGCTTGCCTTCACGTTCTTTCTCTCCCTGAAGGTGTTCTTCGGGAAAGGATTCGACGTCGTGCATGCGTGCAATCCGCCCGATCTCTTTTTCCTCATCGGCGGGTTCTGGAAGCTCTTCGGGAAAAAATTCCTGTTCGACCACCACGACGCGAACCCCGAGCTCTACGAAGCGAAATTCAACCGCCGTGACTTCCTGTGGAAAGTCATGGTGTGGCTGGAAAAGCTCACGTTCAGGACCGCGGACGCCTCGATCGCCACCAACGAGTCGTACAAGCGCATCGCCATCGCGCGCGGCGGCATGGCGCCTGGGAAGGTGTTCGTAGTGCGCAGCGGCCCCAGCCTCGAGCGGATGAAGCTTGTCCCGCCCGACGAGAAGCTGAAGAAGGGACGCAGGTACCTGGTGGGCTACGTCGGGGTGATGGGCAAGCAGGAAGGAATCGACCTGCTCCTCCATGCCGTACAAAAAATTGTCTCGTGGAGGAAAGACGTGCAGTTCGGCCTGGTCGGCGGCGGCACCTCGCTCCAGGAGATGAAGGACCTGGCGGCCTCGCTCGGCGTCGCCGACTACGTGACGTTCACCGGGCGGGCGCCGGACGCCGAGATGCTGGCGATGCTCGGCACGGCCGACGTGTGCGTGAACCCGGACGTGGCGAACGAGATGAACGACATCTCGACCATGAACAAGATCATGGAGTACATGGCGCTCGGCAAGCCGATCGTGCAGTTCGACCTCGCTGAGGGCCGCTTCTCGGCGCAGGAAGCTTCCCTTTACGCGAACCGAAATGATGTCGAGGACTTCGCGCGCAAGGTGGTGCAGCTCCTTGATGACCCGCAGAAGCGCGCCGCGATGGGCGCCTTCGGCCGGCGGCGCGTGGTCGAGGCGCTGGAGTGGCGCTACGAGGCGCCGAAGCTCCTCGCGGCCTATCGCGGCTTGTGGCCCGATGCCGAACGGCGCGGCGGCGCCCGTCCGGCCAGCGCAGGGCGCGCCGGCACGCGCGTCTGATTGCGGTGCTAGCGTGCGCTCTTCCGGTCGGCCGGCGGAGGCGCGGTGGCAAGTCTGTGGCGGAATCTCGGGGTGGCGCTCACGAGCTTCGTGGCCGCGCTCCTCCTTGCCGAGCTCGCGCTGCGCGCGATCGGCTTCTCGTATCCGAATTTCTGGCATCCCGACCCGCTGACCGGCAGCAGCCTGCGCCCCGGCATGGAAGGCTGGCAGCAGGACGAGGGCCGCGCCTACGTGAGAATCAACTCGCGCGGCCTGCGCGACCGCGAGCACGCGATTCCGAAGCCGGCCGGCACCTACCGCATCGCGATCCTGGGGGACTCCTATGCCGAGGCGCTGCAGGTGGACCTGGAGAAGACGTTCTGGGCGCGGCTCGCGGAACCGCTGCAGCGCTGCGCCTTCGCCGGCGCGCGCGAGGTGGAGATGGTCAACTTCGGCGTCTCCGGGTTCGGCACCGGGCAGGAGCTGCTGCTGCTGCGCGAGCGGGCCTGGCAATACGAGCCGGACATGGTGCTGCTCGCCTTCTTCCCCGGCAACGACGTGAGGAACAACTCGCGGCGCATCGAGAACCAGAAGGGCCGGCCGTACTTCGCGCTGAAGGACGGCCGGCTCGAGCTCGATACCGGCTTCATTCGCGACCCGCAGTTCGTGGCGAACCAGCGCACCGCGGTCGCGCGGGAGCGGCTGCAACGCCTGCGCACCTACCAGCTCCTGCGGCGGGTGAAGGCGGGCGACATCGCGCGGCGCATGCACAACGCGCCGATCGCGGCCGGGATCGCCGCCGAGGGCAGGCCGAGGACGCTGACCGAGCCGGGCCTGGACGAGAACGTGTTCCGCGAGCCGGCGGACAGCGCGTGGCGCGAGGCATGGGCGATCACCGACCGCCTGGTCGCCAGGGCGCACGAGGAGACGCGGCGCCGCGGCGCCCGGTTCCTGCTCGTCGTCCTGTCGACGCCGGGCACCGTCTATCCGGATCCGCGGATGCGCGCACGGTACGCCGAGGGCCTCGGCGTGAAGGGCCTCTTCTATCCCGAGGAGCGCCTGAAGTCGCTCGGCGCGAGGCAGGGGTTCGACGTCCTCGCCCTCGCCCCCGCCATGCAGCAGCGCGCCGACGCGCAGCGCGCGTACTTCCACGGCTTCGCCAACACGAAGCCCGGCTTCGGGCACTGGAACGCGGCCGGCCACGCGGTCGCGGCCGAACTCATCGCGGCAAGCCTCTGCGCCGCGCCGGCCGGAGCGCCGCGTAGTCCGTCCAGCACGCCCCACTGAGCCACGCCGCTTTACGCCGCCACGCTAAGGTCTCCCCCCAATGAAAACCGCCCTGCCGGACATGAAACCCGGGATGCCGTCGGACCGCTCCTTCGGCTGGACCTTCACCGGCATCTTCGTGATCGCCGGCCTGTTCTTCTTCCCGTGGATCCTCGCCCTCGCCGCGCTGACCGCGGCGGTCACCCTGGCGGACCCGCAGCGCCTCGCGCCGCTCAAGCACGGCTGGATGAAGCTCGGCGCGGCCATGCACCACGTCGTCAGCCCGGTGGTGATGGGCCTGCTGTACTTCGGGCTCTTCACGCCGATGGGCGCGGCGATGCGCCTGTTCGGCTGGGATGCGATGAAGCGCACCTGGGACCCCGCCGCCCCGACCTACTGGACCCGCCGCGACCCGCCCGGGCCGGCCGAGGGCAGCTTCAGAGAGCCGTTCTAGCCACACCGCAGGAGGAGGATCGAATGGAATTCGTCGCTCAGATGTGGCGCTTTCTCGCCGTGCGCCGCAAGTTCTGGCTGCTGCCCATCATCGTCGTGACCGTGGCGCTCGGGGGGCTCCTCGTCCTCGCGCAGGGCTCGGTCGTCGCGCCGTTCATCTACACCCTTTTCTAGGCCCGGCATGAAGATCCTCGGCATCTCGGCGTACTACCACGACAGCGCCGCGGCGCTGCTCGTCGACGGGCGGGTCGCCGCGGCGGCCCAGGAGGAGCGCTTCACGCGCAAGAAGCACGACGCGGGGTTCCCGCACCACGCGATCGCCTCGTGCCTGCGCGCGGGCAGCGTGCGCCCGAGCGAGATCGACTTCGTCGCGTTCTACGACAAGCCGTTCCTCAAGTTCGAGCGCCTGCTCGAGACCTACCTGTCGTTCGCGCCGCGCGGCTTCGAGTCGTTCCGCGCCGCGCTCCCGGTCTGGGTCAAGGACAAGCTCTTCCAGAAATCGCAGGTCGTGAAGGCGCTGAAGGAGCTCGAGCCCTCGATCGACTGGGGCCGGCGGCTGCTCTTCTCCGAGCACCACCTCAGCCACGCGGCGAGCGCCTACTACCCGTCGCCCTTCAAGCGCGCCGCGGTCCTGACGATGGACGGCGTGGGCGAGTGGACCACCACCTCGTGCGCGCTCGGCAACGGGCGCGAGCTGAAGGTCACGCAGGAGATCCAGTTCCCCCATTCCCTGGGCCTGCTCTACTCCGCCTTCACGTACTACACCGGCTTCAAGGTCAACTCGGGCGAGTACAAGGTGATGGGGCTCGCGCCCTACGGCACGCCCCGTTTCGCGGAAACGATCCTCGAGAATCTCGTCGACGTGAAGGACGACGGGACCTTCCGGCTGAACCTCGAGTACTTCGACTACTGCACCGGCCTGCGCATGACGAACGAGAAGTTCGACCGGCTCTTCGGCGGGCCGGCGCGCAAGCCCGAGGACAGGCTGACGCAGCGCGAGATGGACCTCGCCGCCTCGATCCAGGCCGTCACGGAAGAAGTCGTCCTGAAGCTGGCGCGCGGGATTGCCCGGGAAACCGGGGAAAAGAACCTCTGCCTGGCGGGCGGGGTGGCGCTGAACTGCGTGGCGAACGGCAAGCTCCTGCGCGCGAAGCACTTCGACAGGCTATGGCTGCAGCCCGCCGCAGGCGATGCCGGCGGCGCCCTCGGCGCGGCGCTCGTCGCCTATCACCTCTTCAACAGGCAGGAGCGCAAGCCCGCCGGGACGATGGACGCGATGCGCGGCGGCTACCTGGGACCGGAATACTCCCTCAAGGAGATCACCGACCAGCTCGCCGCCAGCGGCGCCGTCTTCGAGACCCTCGACGACGACGCCCTGGTGCAGGCCTGCGCGGATGCGCTCGCCGACGGCAAGGCGGTCGGCTGGTTCCAGGGCCGCATGGAGTTCGGCCCGCGCGCGCTGGGCGGGCGCTCGATCCTCGGCGACGCGCGCTCGCCCTCGATGCAGAAGACGCTCAACCTGAAGGTCAAGTACCGCGAGAGCTTCCGCCCGTTCGCCCCCTCGGTGCTCGCCGAGGATGCGGGCAGGTACTTCGACATCGACGAAGAGAGCCCGTACATGCTGCTCGTCGCCGACGTGAAGCCCGAGCACCGCATCGGCATGACCGAGGAGGAGCAGAAGCTCTTCGGCATCGAGAAGCTGAACGTGCCGCGCTCCTCGATCCCGGCCGTGACGCACGTGGACTACTCGGCGCGGATCCAGACGGTGCACAAGGAAACGAATCCCCGCTATCACAGCCTGCTTTCGAAGTTCAAGGAGAAGACGGGCTGCCCGGTGATCGTCAACACGAGCTTCAACGTGCGCGGCGAGCCGATCGTCGGCTCCCCGGAGGACGCGTTCCGCTGCTTCATGGGCACCGGGATCGAGGCGCTCGCGGTCGGCAACTGCTTCCTGCGCAAGGACCGGCAGAACCCGGCGCTGAAGAAGAACTACGAGACCGCGTTCGAGCTCGACTGATGAAGAAGCTCGCGGGCAACCTCGCGCTCCTCCTCGGTACGCTCGCGGTGGTCTGCCTCGCCGGCGAGGCGGTGGTGCGCGCGACCTTCGCGAAGGACAACGTGCTCTTCCCGCGCTACCACACCGACTACGCGTACGGGAAATACACGCTGCGCGGCGTGCGGGCGAACGCCGAGTTCCGCCACACCAGCGCCGACGGCTCGTGGACCTTCGTGACCAACAGCCGGGGCTTTCGCAACGCGCGCGACATCCCGTACGAAAAGCCCGAAGGGACCGTGCGCATCCTCGCGCTGGGCGATTCGCACACGCAGGGCTACGAGGTGCGCCAGGACTTCACCTACGCGGCGGTCGCCGAGCGCACCCTCGGCGGGCGCCTGGCGCGGGCCGAGGCGATCAACGCCGGCGTCTCCGGCTGGAGCACCGCCGAGGCGCTCGCGTTCCTCGAGAACGAGGGCGTGAAGTACAAGCCCGACGTGGTCGTGCTCGGCTTCTACGGCAACGACTTCCAGGACAATTTCAAGGCGGGGCTCTTCGCGCTCGGGCCGGACGGGCGCCTCGAGGAGCGCAAGCACGCGCACCTCCCCGGCGTGACGATCCAGAACGCGCTCTTCAGCCTCGCGCCGGTGCGCTGGCTGTCGGAGAACTCCTACTTCTACTCCCTCTTCTTCAACGCGGCCTGGGAGCACTTCAAGGCGCTCGCGGCGAAGGCGGCGCGCCGCACGATCGCGACCGAGTACGCGATCGCGAGCCCGAAGGGCGTGTCGCCGGTGGAGCTGGATCTCGCGACGGCGCTCGTGCTGCGCATGCAGGCGTTCTGCAAGGAGCACGGCATGCGCCTCATCGTCGCCGACATTCCGCGGCGGCCGGCGGCGCACCGCTTCACGCCGTCCATCCCCGACGCGATGGCCGGGCGGCTCAAGGCCGCGGGCGTGGAGCTGATCGAGGCCGCGGCGTTGCTCGGGCCGTACGAAGGCGCGGCGGAGCTGCACGTGCCGAACGGCCACCAGCACATCTCCGAGTTCACGCATACGCTGCTCGGCGTGGAGATCGCGCGCCGCGTGGGCGGGCCGCGTGACGAGGGCGGGGCCAGCGCCGGCGCGACCGCGCGCCACTAGCCCCCGCGCGATGCCCTATGCCATCGCCCACCCGCTGGCGGTCATCCCGCTCGCCCGCGCGCTCGGGCGCTTCGCGGTGCCGTCGGCGCTCGCCATCGGCAGCGTGATCCCCGACGCCTGGTACCTGGTGCCGGGCATCGGCCGCCCGCTCAGCCATACCGCGCCCGGGCTCTTCCTCTTCTGCCTGCCGGCCGGCCTGCTCGCGTACCTGGCGTTCCACCGGCTCTTCAAGGAGCCGCTGCTGCATCTCCTTCCGCCGGGCCTCGCATCCCGCGCGCGCACGTTCGCGTGCGCCGGCCTTCCCCGCGCGGCGTGGCTGGTGGTCTGTGCCAATCTCGTCCTGGGCGCCGCGACCCACCAGGTGTGGGATGCCTTTACCCATCCGGGCCCGTTCTCGCGGCAGGCACTGCCTTTCCTGGACGAGCAGGTCATGCGCTTCCTGCAGCACGCGAGCACCGTCCTGGCCGGGGCCTTCCTGCTCGGATGGACCTGGGCGAAGCTGAAGGCCGCGCCGAAGGTGCCGAGTCCCGTCCTGGCCTCGCGGCCGCGAAGGCTCGTGGTCGGCGGCGCGGCCGCGCTGACGCTGCTCGCGTTCGGGGTGATGCTCGCCCTCGCGCTGCCGGAGCTCGAGCTGCGCCGCTCGCTGCGCGCGGCCGCGGTGGCGGGCGTCGCGGCGCTCGGCATCGCGCTCCTCGCCTATGCGCTGCTCTTCCGCAGCATGGAACGGTGAAGCAGGGCGAGCGTCGGGCGGCACGGAACCTGCTAGCGGTCGGCAACTGTGAAAGAGGTCAAGACAGAGATCTACAGGATGGTGCTTCTGCTGCACCCCGACCCCATCCTCGTGCGCACGATCGAGACGTGGTGCGCGGGCGCGAGCGATGAGGAGTTCCTCGTCGAGCTGCGCAACTGGAACGAGGCGAAGTACCTGGAGATGCAGGAGTGGCTGACCACGCTGGACGGCCGCGACCTCGAGGCGGTCGAGAGCAAGCTCGCGGAGTACCGGAAGGCCGCCTGAGCTAGGCGCGCCCCATGCGCCGGGTGACGTGGCGCCCCATGGCGAGGGCGAGCTCGTGCTCGCCCATGAAGATCTCGTCCACCTTCAGCCGGGCGAGGGCCGCCGTTTCCTCGTCGCTGTGCGTGCGCGCCACGACTTCGATCCCCGGGTTCAGCGTGCGCGCCGTCTCGAGCATCTTCGCCATGCCGGCGATGTCGGGCGCCGCGACCACGAGCATCGACGCGTTGCCCACGTGCGCCTGGATCAGGACTTCCGGCGACGCCGCGTCGCCGGCGACGGCCCATTTTCCGGCGCGGCGCAGCTCCGCCACCGCGTCGCGATTGGTCTCCACGACCACGTAGTGCAGGTCGTTCTCCTCGAGGATCGCCGCGACCCGGCGCCCGACCCGGCCGTAGCCGACCAGCACGACCTGGCCGGTCAGCGTCTCGGCCGGGGCGCTCATCGGCAGCGCCGACAGCGGGTCGGACGAGGCGCGGCCGAGCCGGCGCAGGACGCGCGGACGGGCCGCGCACCACGCGAGCGCGGGGCGGATCGCGGAGAACATCGCCGCGTTGAGCGAGATGGAGATGAGCGCCCCGGCGAGGATCAGGCTCTGGCCTTCCGGCGGCAGGATCTTCAGCCCGACGCCGAGGCCCGCGAGGATGAAGGAGAACTCGCCGATCTGGGCGAGGCTCGCGCCGACGATCAGCGCGGTCTCGAGCGGATAGCGCAGGAGGAGGACCAGCGCGACCGCCGCCACGGTCTTGCCGAACATGATGACCGCGGTCACGGCCAGCACCTTGCCCGGATGCTCGACGAGGACCGCGGGGTCGAACAGCATCCCGACCGAGACGAAGAACAGGACCGAGAACGCCTCGCGCAGCGGCAGCGACTCCTCGGCCGCCCGGTGGCTGAGCTTCGACTCGCCCATCATCATCCCGGCGAAGAAGGCGCCGAGCGCGAACGACACGTCGAAGAGCTTCGCCGAGGCGAACGCGACCGCGATCGCGGCGGCGACCACGGAAAGCGTGAACAGCTCGCGCGACCCGGTGCGAGACACGAACATGAGCAGCGCCGGGAATAGCCGCCTGCCGACCACGAGCATGAGCGCAATGAACAGCGCCACCTTGCCGAAGGTGAGCGCGAGGGTGGCCCAGAGGCCGCTTCCGTCCGCGGCGGCGGCCTGCTCCCCGCCGAGCAGCCCGGCGAGCGGCGGCAGCAGGACCAGCACGAGAATCATCGCCAGGTCCTCGACGATCAGCCAGCCGACCGCGATCTGGCCGTGGATCGACTTGAGGGCGCGGCGCAGCTCCAGCGCGCGCAGCAGCACCACCGTGCTCGCCACCGAGAGCGAGACCCCGAAGATGAGCGCCGCGCCGGGGTTCCAGCCCCAGTACAGCGCCGCGCCGGACCCCAGGGCGGTGGCCACCGCCATCTGGATCACCGCGCCGGGCACCGCGATGCGCTTCACCGCGAGCAGGTCGTCGACCGAGAAGTGCAGGCCGACGCCGAACATGAGGAGCATGACGCCGTTCTCGGCGAGCTGGCCGGCGAGCGAGATGTCGGCCACGAAGCCCGGCGTCCACGGCCCGAGGGCGATGCCGGCGAGGAGGT
>CBDDRX010000052.1:0-7797 GCA_965233165.1 uncultured bacterium
TGCGTGACGCACTCGTAGAACAGCTCGAACGTTTCCTTCGACACTTCCGCCGCCGGCTTTCCGTCGCTCTCCAGGGCGCGCCACTTCCAGCCTTCGCCGCTGGCCTTCTTCACGTAGATGATCTCGCAGGTTCGCATCCATCCTTTATACGCGGAAGCGACTTAAGTGCGCGCCATGCCTGCAAAATCGAGGATCGCGCGACAGTACGTAGAATGCGCGCGATGAGGATCGGCGTTGACCTGGGCGGCACGAAGATCGAGGCGATCGTGCTCGACGGGAACCGCGAGGTGTTCCGCAAGCGGATCCCCGCGCCGCGCGGCGACTACGCGGCGACGCTGACCGCGATCCGCATCCTGCTCGAGGGCCTGGAAGGGACGGTGGGCATCGGCATTCCGGGCGCGCTGTCGCGCGCGACCGGCCTGGTGAAGAACGCGAACTCCACGTGGCTGATCGGCAAGCCGCTGAAGGAGGACCTGGAGAAGGCGCTCGGGCGCGAGGTGCGCATCGCGAACGACGCCAATTGCTTCGCCCTGTCGGAGGCGGTCGACGGCGCGGGGAAGGGGGCGGAGGTCGTGTTCGGCGTGATCATCGGCACCGGCGTGGGCGGCGGCATCGTGGTGCGGGAGCAGGTGCTGACCGGCCCGAACGCGATCGCCGGCGAATGGGGGCACAACCCGCTGCCGCTGCCGCGCGAGAGCGACCTGCCGCTGCCCGCGTGCTACTGCGGCCGCAAGGGCTGCATCGAGGCGTACCTCTCCGGGCCGGCGCTGGCGCGGGACGCGAAGGTGGCGACCGCGGAAGCCGCGCTCGGGGAGGAGATCGCGATGAAGCGATACGAGGAGCGCCTCGCGCGCGCGCTCGCCGCGGTGGTCAATACGCTCGATCCGGACGTGATCGTGCTCGGCGGCGGGATGTCGAACGTCGCGCGGCTCTACGACAGCGTGCCGCGCCTCTGGGGGCGCTACGTCTTCTCCGACCGCGTCGACACCAGGATCGTGCCGCCCGCGCACGGCGATTCGAGCGGGGTGCGCGGCGCCGCCTGGCTCTGGGGACGCGAGGGGTAGAACCGCTCTCGGCTCGCGATCACCAGCCAGTCGAGCACGCAGTAGAAGGCGCCCGCCGCGAGCGGCGGGTTGTAGAGGTGCGGCCCGCCGAAGACCGCCTCCCCGGTCCACGACCAGTTGCCGAGCCACACGCCGTAGAGCTCCATGGCGAGGGAAAGCACGAACATCACCGAGTAGAGCGCCGGCGACGGCCCGAAGCGCAGGCAAAGGACGTAGAGCGCGAACAGCCACGGCGCCGAGGGATCGGTACCGCTCCAGGCGGCGAGCCCGACCACCGGGAAGAGGAGCCAGGGCACCAGGCGCAGGCGCTGCGCGCCCAGGCCATCCGCGATGGCCGCGCCGAGGAGCAAGAGCAGCGCGTGGCCCGGCGGCACGAAGAGCGGGATCGAGCCGTCGCGGTACGCGTAGAGGCCGAGCAGCTCGGAGAGGACGTACTCGCCCGCTGCTGCATAGGCGAGGCAAGCGAGCAGCGTGAAGCGCTCCGGGCCGCGCCGCGTCCAGGCGAGCCCGAGGAACAGGCACCACACGAAGGCGTCGACCGCCGCCTGCCCCCAGGGCTGGAAGCGCTGGTCCACGGCGAGCCCGGCGGCGATGACCGCGGTGAGCGCCGATGGCAGGAAAGCGATCGCAGGCGCCGACTTTGGGGAGAAATGCAAGTGCCGCGCCTAGGGGATCAGCATCGTCGACTCGACCCGGGAATCTACTATGCCGTCCTACCTTTGTCAGCGCACCGGCTTACCGCGGGCTAAAGTACCGGCCCCATGCGCTCCATCCCTCGGCCCGCTGCGCTTCTTCTTTGCTTTTATCTCCTTGGCGACGCCTCCTCCGCCCGGGCGGATTCGCTGCGGACCAATGAGCTCGGCCTGCGGTACTGGCACAGCAGCGGACGCACGGACTGGAACCACACCGCCGACTCCCCGCTGCTGGGAGATCCGACTTCAGTTCTTTCCTACGAGAGGCTCGGCGGCCGCACCGCCGAGTTGCACTTCCGGCGGGCGATTTCCGGGCCGTGGTTCGTGCGCGGGGCGCTCGGCATGGGCGAGGTCCGGCGCGGCTCGCTCGATGACGAGGACTATGCCGCAGGCCAGGTCCGGTTTTCCGATACGGCAAGCGCGGTCCGCGGCGGATCCCTCCGCTACCTGACGCTCGATGCGGGGACCCTGCTTACCGGTGGAAGGGTGCCCCTGCACGTGTTCGCGGGCTACCAATATTGGTCCGAGCGGCTGGAAGCATACGGCCTGACAAACGCGCCGGGTTTCTTTGCGGCGCCGAGCCTCGGACAGAACGTGCCGGTGATCAGCAACGAGGTGCGATGGCTCTCTCTGCGCGCGGGCATCGGCGCTACCTATGCCTGGGATCGCTTCGGCCTTTCGGTCGATGTCGCGCACGTTCCGTACACAAGCTTGCACAACCGCGATTCCCACTATCTGCGCGCAGACCTTGGCGGCGTCCCGAACATCCACATGAACGCCCGGGGGCGGGGGTGGCAGCTCGATGCCGAAGTGCGGCGCTGGTTGACCAGGAACGCGTCCATTGGGGTGGGGGTCCGCTATTGGGTGCTGGAAGCCGACGGAAAGGTCAATTTCGGGGGAAGTGCGCCCTTGCCCCTGAACAGGATCCGCTCGGAGCGGGGAGGGATCACGGCTTCCTTGATCTGGAAATTCTGAGGGTCGCGTAGGCCGTCCAGCGGACCGGCGTCGGCTGACAGGTCACGACCGCCGTGATCCGATGCACCGCATGAAGGTCCTCCTTGCGGCAGGGTTGTGCGCGGGCTTCGTGTACTGGTCGACTCCCGGGGCGACTGGCGGTGCGTCCATCCCCGAAGTGCATCGGTACGTTCTCCAGGTGGACCTCGCCCCCTACCAGCTGCGTCCGGAGCTTGGCGGCGGTGCGCAGGGCTCGGCCTCGGCCGGGGCGAGCGCACCGGCCCGGGCGGCGCCTCGTGCCGATCCCGCGGTTGCCCTGGAGAAGGAGTACCGGCAACGGCTGGCGGACCTGGAGCGTGAAAGGCAGGCGCAGCTACGGCAACGAAGCGCACTGGATCTGCGAGAGCGCGAGCTGGATGCCGAACGACGCAGGGTCGAGGTTCTGCGGGATGAGGTGAGGCTGCGGCGGTGGGTCGAGTTTGGCGTCCACGAGAGGCAATGGGGGCGCGCAGCGCCATTTCTTCGGGATTAAAAGCCCATTGGGGCGTGTTCTGTAGTGGAGCACGCCAACCAGGGGGAGCCATGAAGAAGCCCGCAATTGCGCTATCGCTGTGTCTGGCACCGGCCGCTGCTTTCTCCGGCCCCGACAACGTCAAGTACCCGTCCGACTACCTCAGGGGCGACCTGTACGCGACCCTCGACCGGGCCGGCACCAAGCAGTACCGCGAGCTCTATGCCTCGCCCGGCGTCCTCGACGCGGTGCGCAAGGGCAAGCCGATCCCGAGCGGCGCGGTGCTCACGCTGGTGCAGTGGAGCGTCGAGCAGGACGAGAAGGGCGTGCCGAAGAAGGACGCGAACGGCCGCTTCCTCAAGAAGGACATCCTCGCCCACACGGTGATGGAGAAGCGGGCCGGCTGGGGCGCCGACTACCCGGCCACCAAGCGCAACGGCGAATGGGAGTACCAGGTCTTCAACGCAACCGGCGTGCCCAACCCGAAGGCGAACATCGACGGCTGCTTCCAGTGCCACCTGCCGCACGCGAAGCAGGACTACGTGATCTCGCTCGCGCGCCTCAACGGCTCCTTCCCGGATGCCAAGGTGCTCGCGAAGTCCGGCAAGGGCGACGTGAACATCTCCGCCTTCAGCTTTCTTCCGACCAAGTTCAGCGCCGCGGTGGGCAAGGCGCTCACCTTCATCAACAGCGACGAGTCGCCGCACCAGATCACGGTGGCGAACGGCCCGAAGACCGGCGTCCTGCTGCGCGGCCAGAAAGCCTCGATGACCTTCGACAAGGCCGGCGAGTACGCTTACATCTGCGGCCTGCACCCCACCATGAAAGGCGTCATCGAAGTGAAGTGAGAAAAAGGTTCCTGGCACCTTTTTCTCAGGGGAAGCTTTTCCAGACGATCCGGGCGGCGCGCGCGAAGGTCCAGTAGGCCCAGGCCCAGTCGATCAGCACCGTGAGGCGGTTGCGGAAGTTGATCAGGAAGTACACGTGCGCGAGCAGCCAGAGGAGCCAGGCGGGGTAGCCGGAGAAGTGCAGCCGCCCGATCATCGCCACCGCGGCGTTGCGGCCGATGGTGGCGAGCTGGCCATAGTCCTTGTATTGGAACTTCAACGTCTCCTGGTTTCTCAGCGACCGGATGATGTTCCTGGCCGCCAGGCGTCCCATCTGCTTGGCCGCAGGGGCGATGCCCGGCACGTCGTCCAGCGCCGCGAGGTCGCCCACGACGAAGATCTCCGGATGGCCCGGCACCGTGAGGTCCGGCGCGACCAGCACGCGCCCCGCGCGGTCGAGCGGCGCGCCGAGGCTCGCGCCGAGCGGCGAGCTGGTGACGCCGGCCGCCCAGAGCACGGTGCGAGCGGCGATGCGGTCGGCACCCAGGCTCACGCCCTCGGCATCCACCGCGGTGACGCGCTTGCCCAGCCAGACCGTCACGCCGAGGCGCTCGAGCTGCAGGCGCGACTTCTCCGAGAGATCGGCCGGGTAGGGCGGCAGGACGCGGTCGGTCCCTTCGACGAGCACGACGCGGGTGTTGCGCGGGTCGAAGCGGCGGAACTCGCCCTGCAGCGTGCGCCGCGCGATCTCCGCGAGCGTGCCGGCGAGCTCGACGCCGGTGGCGCCGGCGCCGATGACGACGAAGGTGAGCCACGGCGCGCGCTTCGCCGGATCGGTCTCCCGCTCGGCGTGCTCGAAGGCGAGGAGCACGCGGGTGCGGATTTCCATCGCGTCCTCGAGCGTCTTGAGCGCCGGGGCGTGCGCCGCCCACTCGTCGTGGCCGAAATACGTGTTCACCGCGCCTGTTGCGACGACCAGCCGGTCGTAGGGCACCTCGGCGCCGTCCTCGAGGCGCACGCAGCGCTTCGCGACGTCCACCGAGGCGACGTGGCCCATGAGGACCGTCGCGTTGCGCTGTCCGGAGAGGATGTGGCGGATGGGCGCCGAGATCGACGGCGCGGACAGGCCGGCGGTGGCGACCTGGTAGAGGAGCGGGCTGAAGAGGTGGTGGTTGGTCCGGTCGATCACCGTGACCTCGACCGGCGCCTTCGCGAGCCCCTGCGCCGCCCAGAGCCCGCCGAAGCCGCAGCCGATGATCACGACCCTGGGATTCATGCGAGCATCATAGCGGCACATGGACCTTTCCCGCATCGCGTCCGGCCTCGCCGGGACCGCCGAGCTCGTCGTCGCGGACGAGCACACCGCGCCGCGCGTGGGCAGCGGCATGGTGCACGTCCTTGCCACGCCCGTCATGATCAACCTGATCGAGGCCGCCGCGCTCGAGGCGATCGAGCGCCGCCTGCCGCCGGGCACCCAGAGCCTCGGCACCGTGCTCAACGTCCGCCACATCGCCGCGACGCCGGTCGGGATGCGCGCACGCGCCCGCGTCGAGGTGGTAAAGGTGGAAGGCCGGACCGTGCACTTCCGCGTCGAAGTGCGGGATGAAAAGGACCTGATCGGCGACGGCACGCACGAGCGCGTCGTCGTCAACGTCGCGAAGTTCGCCGAGCGCGTGAAGCGCAAGCTCGGCGGCTAGAAAATCGGGGTCAGAGCCCGATTTACCAAGGGCGCGCGCCGAAGAGCGTCGGATGCAGCAGCAGCAATGCGGCGAAGAGGGCGACGCCGATCGACGGGCGCAGCCAGCCGATCTCCCGCCACACGATGCGGTTGCGTCCCTGGGCGAGCGCGACGAAGGGGATGTTCGAGGTGAGCGCGGCGAAGCGCGGCCAGTCAGGGTTCGCGCGCTTCTTCCAGTCCATGAGGACGGTGCCGAGCGCGGCGACCAGGAACAGGCCGCCGAAGAAGACGATCGCCCGCGCGTCGGCGCGCGCGGCGATGTGCGCGAGCGACCAGAGGATGAGCGCCCACATGAGCGGATGGCGCGTGATGCGGATCATGCCGCGCGCCGGGTCGTCGCTCTTCAGCAGCTTCTCCGCGCCGACGATGGTCGGGTTGCGGTAGTACCCGCAGGCGAGAAGGATGAACGCGGGCGCCATCAGGAAAAGCGGCAGGAAGCGAAGCGGCGGCCAGAGCGGCACGCCGCGCGGCGCCTGGCCGTAGGCCCAGATCATCCAGCCGAGCGTGGCGAAGGCGACCAGCGAGTAGAGGGCGCGCCACGGCCACACGCCGATCGCGCGCACTGCTGCGCCGCGCAACGGCGTGCTGGACACGAAGTGCGTGAGCACGAAGGCGGCGGTCGCGGCGAGGAGCGGTTCCACGGCGCCAAAGTATATGCATATGATGCCCGCCATGCGCTCGACCATGATGCGGGTCCCGCTTTCGCTCAACCATTTCCTCGAGCGCGCGGGAACGCTCTTCGCGGAGTCGGAAGTGGTCTCCCGCCTGCCGGACAAGTCCCTGCGCCGGCACAGCTACCGCGAGCTCTACGAGCGCACCCGGCGCCTCGCCGCGGCGCTCCTGCGCCTCGGGCTGAAGAAGGGCGATCGTGTCGCGACACTTTGCTGGAATCACCACGCGCACCTCGAGTGCTACTTCGGCATCCCGGCGGCGGGCGGCGTGATGCACACGCTCAACCTGCGCCTCGCGCCCGAAGAGATCGGCTGGATCGCCGGCCATGCGCAGGACCGCTTCCTGGTCGTCGACGACGTGCTGCTTCCGCTCCTGCGGCAGTTCGAGAAGCTGCATCGCTTCGAGAAGGTGATCGTCTTCCCGTTTGGAGGGGAGGGCGACTATGAGGATCTCCTCAAGAAGGAAAGCAGTGAAAAATTCGCGTATGCCGAGCATGACGAGGACGATCCTATCGCCATGTGCTACACGAGCGGCACGACCGGGCGGCCGAAGGGCGTCGTGTACTCGCACCGCTCGACGGTCCTGCACTCGCTCGTCGCCTCGCTGCCGGATTGCTGGGCCCTGTCGGGGCGCGACGTCGTGCTGCCGGTCACGCCGATGTTCCATGCCAACAGCTGGGGCATCCCGTACGGCGCGGTCAACCTCGGCGCCAAGCTGGTGTTTCCGGGGCCGCACCTGCATCCCGAGGACCTGCTGGACCTCTTCGAGAAAGAGCAACCCACCCTGTCGCTGGGCGTGCCGACGATCTGGCTGTCGATGATCCAGGCCTACGAGGCGAAGCCCGGCCGCTGGAAATTTCCGCCCGGGCTGCGCACGCTCGTCGGCGGCGCGGCGGTGCCGGAGTCGCTCATCCGCGCCTACGCGAAGCACGGCGTGAAGGTCGACCAGGGCTGGGGCATGACCGAGACTTCTCCGGTCTGCACGATCGCGTATCCGAAGGCTTCGTTCACCGACCCGGATGAGATCTTCCGGAGGAAGGCGACGGCGGGCGTTCCGGTACCGCTGGTCGATCTTCGCATCGTCGGCGAAGAAGGCGTCGCGCCCTGGGACGGCAAGGCGGTCGGCGAAGTGCAGGTGCACGGCCCGTTCATCACCGGCAGCTACCACGGCGTCGACGCGAAGGAGCGCTTCGCCGATGACGGATGGCTGCGCACCGGCGACGTCGCCGCGGTGGACGCGCACGGCTACGTGCGCATCACCGATCGCACCAAGGACCTGATCAAGTCGGGCGGGGAGTGGATCAGCTCGGTGGACCTCGAGAACGCGCTCATGGCGCACC
>CBDDRX010000053.1:0-8224 GCA_965233165.1 uncultured bacterium
GCCGGTCGGCGAGGCGGCCGAAGAAGAGCGCGCCGAGCACCGCGCCGCCGATGTAGGCCGAGGCGGCCCAGCCGATGTCGGCCGCCGACAGGCCGAGCGTCTCCGGGCGCCGCAGGGCGGGACCGATCGCGCCGACCACGGTGACCTCGAGCCCGTCGAGCAGCCAGGTCACGCCCAGGGCCAGCACGACGCGCCAGTGCCAGCGCGACCACGGCAGCGCGTCCAGGCGCGCCGGGACGTCGCTGGATATCGACATGGTGTTTGCGCGGGCGCGGAACATGGCCTAGCATTTTCGCCCCATGAAGTTAAAAAACGTGACGCGCTGGCAAGCGTCCGGTGTCCATTTGCTTCTCAGCGCAGTCATCGCGGCCGTGGCGCTGGCCCTCATGCTGCTGGTCTGGTACCCGCATCCGCTGTTCGTGGCGGCGGGCGGCAACGACCTGCTCTTCCTCCTGGTCGGCGTGGACGTGATCATCGGCCCGCTGATCACCCTGATCATCTTCAAGGCGGGCAAGAAGGGCCTCAAGTTCGACCTGGCCGCGATCGGCGTGCTGCAGCTCGCCGCCCTGATCTACGGCGTCGGCATCGTTTTCCTGGCGCGGCCGGCCTTCGTCGTGTTCGTCAAGGACCGCTTCGAGGTGGTGACTGCCGTGGAGCTCCGGCCGGAGAACCTCGCCGAGGCGAAGGATCCGCGCTTCGCCCGGGCGCCGCTGACCGGCCCGGTCTGGGTCTATGGCGAGTTTCCGACCGCCGCGCAGGAGCACAACCGGATGGTCGAGCTGGCGATGTCCGGGATCGACCTGCAGCACTTCCCGCGCTACTTCCGTCCCTATGAGGCGGGGGTGAAGCAGATCCTGGCCCGCGCAAGCCCGATCGAGAGGGTGCGCCTGACCGAGCCGGAGGCGGCGCGCGTCGTCGATGCCTGGCTCGCCGAGAGCGGCACCGCGGAGGCGAGCGTGCGCTACCTGGACCTGCGCGCGCCGCGCTACTGGGTGGCCGTGCTGATCGACGCGCAGACCGGCGCGCCGCGCAAGATGCTCATCTACGGGAAGATCTGAGCGCCTTCAGGCCGGCGTAGAACGTGCCGAGCGCGAGGAGCGCGAGCACCGTGCCGTAGAGCGCGGAGGGAAGGGTCGGCTCGCCGTAGGGCCGCGGCGCGCATCCGCCGCCGAAGCAGTCGAGGTACAGGCCGTGGAACGCCATGGTGTACGCCTGGGCGAGGAAGAAGAGCCCGGCGAAGAAGCAGGCGATTGCCCCGATCCGCTGCGCCCGCGGGCCGATCACCGGTACTTCGCCGACGAGATGAACATGGAGAAGGTCTCGCACCACACCACGACGGTAGTGTAGCGGCCGACGTCGACGTCCTGCGGCACCGGGACGATGAAGTTTTCAAAGGTTTTCACGTCGCCGAGCCGCTTCGCCGCGGACTTCACCTTCAGGAACTCCTCGCGGGTCTCGGCGAACGCATCCGAGAGGTAGAGCTTGTAGTCCGGGCCGGGCGAGACGCGGCCCTTCAGGGACACCGCGCGCGGGCTGACCGACACCGTGCCTTCGCCCCAGTGCAGGAAGTCGCTGCCCTTCTGGTCCCTGCGGAACGCCGCCGTGAACGTCGCCCCCGCGGCCGCGGACTGCACGTCCGCCGCGGACGGTCCGGGTGGCGCGGTGAGGATGGGCAGGAGATAGATCCCGAGCGCGACGCCGACGCCGAGCGCGGCGGCATGCGTGACGGCAAGGAGCGCCAGCCGCTTCAGCTTCATTCGGCCGGCTGCGCGACCTTCGAGCGCGCCTCGAGGAAGGACAGCAGATCGTTCAGGGGCGCGGGCCGGTGGATCCCATAGCCCTGGGCGTAGTCGCAGCCCCACTCGCGCAGGAGCGCGAGCGCCTGCGCGTTCTCCACGCCCTCGGCCACCGTATCCAGGCCCATGGACTTCGCGAGGTGCAGGATGGCGCGCACGATCTTCTGGTTGTTGAGGTCGGTGGCAAGGGTCTTGACGAATGCCTGGTCGATCTTCAGCGCCGAGACGCTCAGCTTTTGCAGGTAGCCGAGCGAGGACTGGCCGACGCCGAAGTCGTCGATCGAGACGCCGTAGCCGCGCTCGCGCAGCAGCGCGATCAGGCGGATGCAGGACGCCGGATCGCCCATCACCGCGCTCTCGGTGATCTCGAGCTCGATCTCGCCCGGCTGCAGCCCGTGGCGCCGCGCGCTTTCCTCGAGCACCTCGAGGAGCATGCGGTCGCGCAGGTTGCGCACCGAGAGGTTGACCGACACGCGCAGCCGGTGGCCGGCAGCGCGCCAGCGCGCCGCGTCGTCGAACGCGGCGCCGATCACCCACTGCGTGACCGGGTTGATGAGGGTCGTCTCCTCGAGCTGCGGGATGAAGCTGCCCGGCGGCACGAGCCCGCGCTGCGGATGCTGCCAGCGCAGCAGCGCCTCGGTGCCCATGATCTCGCCCGAGGCGAGCGCCATCTTGGCCTGGTGCCAGACGCGCAGCTCGCTGCGCTCGATCGCCTCGGGCAGGGTGCCGAGGAGGATCAGGTTCTCGCGGCTCGTCCGGTCGTTGCCGCCGTCGTAGACCGAGATCGGCGACTTGCTGGCGTCGGCCCAGTGCATGGCGATGCTCGCCTTCTGCAGCAGCTCCTCGGGGTTGCTCGCATGCGTCGGGAAGTGCGCGACGCCGATGCTCGCCTCGACGTGGATCGGCACGCCGTCGAGGAGGTAGGACTCCTTGACCGCCGCCTCCACGCGCTTCGCGGTCTCGCGCGCCTGCTCTTCGCCTTGCACGACGGTGGCGAGCCGGTCGGGCTGGAGCAGGGCGAGCAGCGAGCCGGGCGGCACGACCCCCTTCGCGCGCTCCACCACAAGGGCGAGAAGCCGGGTGCCGAATGCGGTGCCGAAGGTGTTCTGGATCTCGAGGAAGTTGTTGAAATTGGTCACCGAGACGACGAGCTTCGTGCCCTCGGGCGCGGTGCGGATCAGGTCGTCGAGCTGCTTGAGCAGCCCGGACACGTTCAGCAGGCCGGTGTCGGGATTGTGCTCGTGCAGCCATTCGAGCTCGCGCAGGTGGCGGCGCAGGAGCTGCGCGCCGGCGCCGACCAGGGCGCCGACGAAGGTGAAGAAGCCCAGGCGCAGGGTCCAGTTGAAGGTCTCCTGCCGCTCGCCGCTGAACGTGTCGATCGGCACGTGCGGGCCGAGGAGGAGGCCGCCGGCGACACCGGCGAGCAGCCCGCCCGGCAGGCCGAAGGCGAGCGCGCTCACCACGACGGGGAGATACATGAGGTGCAGGTAGGCGAAGCGCACGCCGCCTGTGGCAAGGACCAGCCACGCAGTGCCGGCCGCGAGCGCGATCACCGCCACCGCCGTCGCCGCCTTTATGCGCAGCGGCATGGCCACGAACAGCTTGCCGATACGCCAGGCTGTGCCTCGAAGCATCTGGATCCCCACCATCCCCCCCGTGCGCCATCATGCCCGAACCGCGCAGGACACGCCCTTTGGGAAATAGTACTAGACGGCCTGCGCCTCGACCACGACGGCGTGCGAGGGGCCGCGGTACGGATCGCCGCCCACGCGCCGCAGCTCGGCCGTGCAGGCGGCGATCGCCTGCTCCAGCGTGGCGCCGCGCTTCTCGATCAGCAGCCCGCGCGGCGTGCCGCGGATCTGCCCGGTGGCGATGTCGGCCGCCGGGGCGTCGAGGTCGACGCGCTTCTTCTCGATGCGCAGCTCGCGAAAGCCGGCGGCGGCGAGGAGCCCGCGCAGCAGCGCCGGGTCGTGCATCTCGTAGGGCACGGTGTAGACCATCTCGGCATCGCCGGGGAACATCTGCTGCATCGCCGCGATGTTCGCGCCGCCGTGCGGATTGTCGGCGACGCTGCCCCATACGTTGAAGACGAGCAGGCCGCCTTGGCCGAGCACGCGGCGCGCCTCGCGCAGCATCGCCGCGCGGTCGGGCATGAACATCACGCCGAAGCCGCACACCACGGCATCGAACGCGCGCTCGGCGAACGGCAGCTTCATCGCGTCGGCCTCGCGCCATTCGATGCCGGGCAGGCCCGCCAGCTTGCCCTGCGCGAACTGCAGCATGGCGCTGCTCACGTCCGTCGCGACCAGGCGCACCGCCGGCGCGAGCCGCTCGCGCAGCCGCCGCGTCAGGAGCCCCGTGCCGCAGGCGATCTCGAGCACCGCGCCCCGGGGCCGGCTGGGAACGCGCTGCGCGAGATCCGCGGCATAAGCCTCGAACCAGGCCGGCCCGAGGTAGCGGTCGTAGTTCTCGGGAATCGACCCGGTGAAGCTTGCCTTGACGTCGACCATGGGCGCCGCCTCCCCGCGGCCGGTAGATCTTACGCCCGGCGGGGCGCTATGCGGCCTGGCGCATGGAAGGGCCGCCGGGATGGGCGCAGGCTGCGCCCTCATCCAAGGGAGAACCCCATGCTCTACACGATCGCCGTCATCCTCCTCGTCCTGTGGCTGCTGGGATTCGTCTCCGCCTACACCATGGGCGGGTTCATCCACGTGCTGCTGGTCATCGCGGTCGTCGTGGTGCTCCTGCGGGTCATCGGCGGGCGCCGGCCGGTGTGACGGCCCGCCCTGCAGGGGTTCGTATGCGCGGTACCGCACAGAGTGATCGCCCGGAAGATGCGAACCTCGGGGCTCGCTCCATTGTCCGGTGCCAACCAGGAACGATCCCCCCTATGCTGCCCCTCGAAGCCTGGCCGTTGCAGAACGCCATCCTGACCAGCGCCACGTTCTCGATCATCGCGACGGACGAGAAGGGCATCATCCAGATCTTCAACGTCGGCGCCGAGCGCATGCTCGGCTACGCGGCGAGCGACGTGGTCAACCGGATCAGCCCGAGTGACATCCTCGACCCGGGGGAGGTCCGCGCGCGCGCGGAGTCCCTGAGCGTGGAGCTGGGCACGAAGGTGGCCCAGGGCTTCGAGGCCATGACGTTCAAGGCCTCGCGCGGCATGGAGGACAGCTATGAGCTCACTTACATCCGCAAGGACGGCAGCCGCTTCCCGGCCGTGGTTTCCACCACCGCGCTGCGCGGCGCGAACGGCGAGATCATCGGCTACCTGCTGATCGGCACCGACAACTCGGTGCGCAAGCGCGTCGCCGTGGAGCTGAACCTCGCCATGGCGGCCGCGGAAAAGGCGAACCGCGCGAAGACCGACTTCATCTCCAGCATGAGCCACGAGCTGCGCACCCCGCTCAACGCGATCCTCGGCTTCGCCCAGGTCATGGAGTCCGGCTCGCCGCCGCCCACGGTGACGCAGAAGCGCAACCTGGACCAGATCCTCAAGGCGGGCTGGTACCTCCTCGAGCTGATCAACGAGGTCCTGGACCTCGCCCTGATCGAGTCGGGCAAGGCGACGCTTTCCCGCGAGCCGGTCTCGCTCGGCGAAGTGCTGCTCGAGTGCCGGGCCATGATCGAGCCGCAGGCGCGCAAGCGCGCGATCGGCATGACCTTCCCGCGCTTCGAGCACCCGCAGTTCATCAACGCCGACCGCACGCGCATCAAGCAGGTCCTGATCAACCTGCTGTTCAACGCGATCAAGTACAACCGGCAGGGCGGCTCCGTCACCGTGGCGTGCGCGCCGCTCACGCCGCAGTCGATGCGCATCACCATCCGCGACACCGGCGCCGGGCTGAGCAAGAAGGAGCTCGCGCAGCTTTTCCAGCCGTTCAACCGCCTGGGCAAGGAAGGCGGGACGGAGGAGGGCACGGGCATCGGCCTGGTCGTCACCAAGCGGCTGGTGGAGCTCATGGGGGGCGCCATCGGCGCCGACAGCGAGGTCGGCGTGGGCAGCGCGTTCTGGATCGACCTCACCGTAGCCTCGGCGCCGCAGCTGGCCGTCGCGGAACCCGAGTCCGTCGCGCCTCCGCGGGCGCCGGTTCCGGCGGGTACGCCGCTCCGGACCCTCCTGTATGTCGAGGACAATCCCGCCAACCTCGAGCTGGTCGAGCAGCTGGTGGCGCGCCGCTCGGACCTGCGCCTGCTCAGCGCCGCGGACGGCAAGGTCGGCATCGAGTATGCCCGCGCGTACCAGCCGGACCTGATCCTCATGGACATCAACCTGCCGGGCATGAGCGGCATCGAGGCCATGCACATCCTGCGCGCCGATCCGCTGACCGCGCACATCCCGATCATCGCCCTGAGCGCCAACGCGGTGCCGCGCGACATCCAGAAGGGCATCGAAGCGGGGTTCTTCAACTACCTCACCAAGCCGATCAAGGTGAACCAGTTCATGGACGCGCTCGACGTGGCGCTCATCTTCTCGAAGACCGCGCTCGAGCGGGCGGCGGGCAAGGAAGCCGCATGACGCACGTGCAGGAGCCGGATTTCCTGGATGCCTCGATCCTGATCGTCGACGACCAGGAGGCCAACGTCAGCCTGCTGGAGCAGGTAGCGCGCCAGGTCGGCTACAGGAACGTGAGCAGCACCATGGATGCGCGGGAGGTCTGCGCCCTGCACCGGAAGAACGGCTACGACCTCATCCTGCTCGACCTGCAGATGCCCGGCATGGACGGCTTCCAGGTCATGGAAGGCCTCAAGACGAACGCCGCCGATCCGTACCTCCCGGTGCTCGTGATCACCGCCCAGCCCGGACAGCGGCTGCGCGCGCTCCAGGCCGGCGCGAAGGACTTCATCAGCAAGCCGTTCGACCTGGTCGAGGTCAAGGCGCGCATCCACAACATGCTGGAGGTCCGGCTGCTCTATAAGCGGCTCGCGGAGTACAGCCGCGAGCTCGAGCGGCAGGTCGCGGGGCGCACCGCCGAGCTGCGGGAGAGCGAAGCGCGCTACCGCAGCCTGACCGAGCTCGCCTCCGACTGGTACTGGGAGCAGGACGAGCACGGCGCCTTCACCAAGGTTTCCGGGCCGGTCCTCGAGATGCTCGGGATCCGCGTGGACGGGCTGGACGGCCCCGCGGCGGAAGTCGCCGGTTGGGACAGGAGCGAGCGCGAGCTCCTGCAGGCGACGATCGCCGCGCGCAAGCCGTTCCTCGACTTCATCTTCAGCCGGGTGAACGTCGACGGCTCGATGCAGCGCTTCCAGGTGAGCGGCGAGCCGATGTTCAGCGAGGCGTGCCGCTTCATGGGCTACCGCGGCATCGGCATCGAGCTCGGGGAGAAGAGATAGTGCTGGCGGCCCCCCACGCGCCGTCCCAGAACCACCTCCTCGCCGCGCTTCCCGCGGCGGAGCTCACCCGCCTGGCGACGGACCTCGAGCTCGTCCCGATGCTGCTGGGGCAGGTGCTGTACGAGCCGGGCGAGCAGCTGCAGCACGCCTACTTCCCCACGAGCGCGATCGTGTCGCTGCACTACGTCGGCGAATCCGGCGCCTCGGCGGAAGCCTCGGGCGTCGGCAACGAAGGGATCGTCGGCGTCTCGCTCTTCATGGGCGGGGACACCACGCCGAGCTCCGCCGTCGTACAGACTGCCGGCCACGGCTACCGCATGCCGCGCCGCCTGCTGAAGGAGGAATTCGGTCGCGCCGGGCCGCTGCAGCGGCTGCTGCTGCGCTACACGCAGGCGCTGATCACGCAGATGATGCAGACCGCCGCCTGCAACCGCCACCACTCGGTGGAGCAGCAGCTCTGCCGCTGGCTCCTCGTCACGCTCGACCGCGTGCCGTCGGGGGAGCTGGTGATGACGCAGGAGCTGGTCGCGAGCGTGCTGGGCGTGCGCCGGGAAGGCATCACCGTCGCCGCGGGCAAGCTGCAGGAGGCCGGCTACATCCGCTACCGGCGCGGCCACATCTCGGTGCTCAAGCGCGCCGGGCTCGAGGCGCTCGCCTGCGAGTGCTACGGCGTGGTGAAGAAGGAGCTGGGGCGCCTGTTCGCCGCCGAGCAGGACGGGACGGCGGCGCTGCCTCAGGCCCGGGCCGGCGGGCGGTCGCGCACCAGCGCGTAGCAGCTGCAGGAGGCGGCCTCGAGGCCGGCCTCGTCAAGGATCCGGATGTTGCCGCGGCTGTAGTCGATGAGGCCGCGCTCCTGCAGCCCGGACGCCGCCTCCGTCACGCCGACGCGCCGCACGCCCAGCATGTGCGCCAGGAACTCCTGCGTGAGCGGGAACGCGGCGGAGGCCACGCGATCGCGCGTCATCAGCAGCCAGCGCGCGAGGCGCTCCTCGACGACGTGGAAGCGGTTGCAGGCCGCCGTCTGGGTGATCTGCGCCATGAGCGCGTGGGTGTAGCGGTGCAGCACGCGCTGCAGCGGCGGGCTCGCC
>CBDDRX010000054.1:0-27284 GCA_965233165.1 uncultured bacterium
AGATGGAGATCGACTCGAAGCCCGAGTCGATGGACCGCCTCGAGCGCCGCCTGATCCAGCTGCGCATCGAACGCGAGGCGGTGCGCAAGGAAAAGGACGAGGCTTCGCAGAAGCGCTTCGCCCTGATCGAGGAGGAGATCGGCCGCCTCGAGAAGGAGTACTCGGACCTCGAGGAGGAATGGAAGGCGGAGAAAGCCGCCGTCCAGGGCACCCAGCACATCAAGGAAGAGATCGAGAAGCTCAAGCTGCAGATGGAGGAGGCGAAGCGCAAGGGCGACTGGCAGAAGATGTCGGAGCTGCAGTACGGCCGCCTGCCGCAGCTCGAGGCGCAGATGAAGAACGTCGAGTCCTCGCAGGCCGGGCGCGCGAAGCCGAAGCTGCTGCGCACGCAGGTCGGCGCCGAGGAGATCGCCGAGGTCGTGTCGCGCATGACCGGCATCCCGGTCTCGAAGATGATGCAGGGCGAGCGCGAGAAGCTCATCCACATGGAACAGAAGCTGCACGAGCGCGTGGTCGGCCAGGACGAGGCGGTGCGGCTCGTCTCGGATGCGATCCGCCGCTCGCGCTCGGGCCTCTCCGACCCGAACCGGCCCTACGGGTCGTTCCTGTTCCTGGGCCCGACGGGGGTCGGCAAGACCGAGCTGTGCAAGGCGCTGGCGAGCTTCCTGTTCGACTCCGAGGAGCACCTCATCCGCATCGACATGTCGGAGTACATGGAGAAGCACTCGGTCTCGCGCCTGATCGGCGCGCCGCCGGGGTATGTCGGCTACGACGAGGGCGGGCAGCTCACCGAGCAGGTGCGGCGCAAGCCGTACTCGGTGATCCTCTTCGACGAGGTGGAGAAGGCGCACCCGGATGTCTTCAATGCGCTGCTCCAGGTGCTCGACGAGGGCCGCCTGACGGACGGGCAGGGGCGCACGGTCGACTTCAAGAATACCGTGCTGGTCATGACCTCGAACCTCGGCTCGCAGATGATCCAGGGCATGTCCGGCAGCGATTACGGGGTGATCAAGCTCGCGGTGATGGCGGAGGTGAAGACGCAGTTCCGCCCGGAATTCATCAACCGGATCGACGAGATCGTCGTCTTCCACGCGCTCGGCGAGGAGCACATCCGCTCGATCGCGAAGATCCAGCTCGGCGTGCTGCGCGCGCGGCTGGCGAAGATGGACTTCGACCTGGAGGTCAGCGACGCGGCGCTCTCCGAGCTGGCGAAGGCGGGCTTCGACCCGGTCTACGGCGCCCGGCCGCTCAAGCGCGCCATCCAGTCGGAGCTCGAGAACCCGCTCGCGAAGGCGATCCTCGAGGGCCGCTTCGCGCCCAAGGACACGATCGTCGTCGACGCGCGCAACGGCAAGCTGGTCTTCGAGAAGAACAAGCCCGTCAAGGTCGCCGCGTAGCGGCGGCTAGTTGGGGCGCTGGGCGCCCCGGCTGCGCCGATCGCTCGAGCGGCGCAGCGGATGGCCGCGCGTGGCGCTGGCCGCGCTTTCCTGGCTGACCAGGCGCTCGGTGTCGGTGCGCAGGCGCTCGGCAAGGCGGCGCAGGCGGTGCAGCTCGCGGGCGATCAGGTCGGTCATCTCGTACGACGGTCCATGCACTTCGTGCTCGACCCGCTCGGCCGCGCTCTGGGACAACCGCAGCAGCTCCACGAGGTCGTTGACGGCGCCGAGCGCCCGGCTGCTCGATTCGGGATCCATGCTGGAAGGATAACGGCGCGGCGCGAAAGTTCCGGCGCGGCGCGCGGCCCTGCGGCTGAGCCGCACGGCGCGTCGCTAGCGGGCGACGGAAGAGAGCAGAGGGCGCGGCGGGAGCGGGGCGTGCGCGCGGATGCGCTTCGTCTGCTGGAGGAGCTCTTCCCACAGTCCGTCGGTGTCCTTGCGGAAGACGGTGTCGACGTCCGCGTTCAGCACCGACCAGAGTCCCCGGTCCACCTCGGCCTTCAGCTCGCCCGGACGCCATCCCACGTAGCCTACGAAGTACCGCGCCTCGTTCGGTGTCGCCTCGATGACCTGGTCGATGGTGTTGGCGCGGAAGGCCAGATACAGGTTCTTCATCAGCAGCACCGTGCCCGGGCCGGGGGTGTGGTCGGACTTCACCAGGGCGACCAGCGCGCCGCGCGAGAACGGGCCGCCGTAGAACACCGGCTCGGCGACCTTCTTCGAGGGCTCGTGCTCCGGGAACAGGCTGCCGAGCGAGCGGCGGGTCGGGCGGTTGATGATGACCCCGACGTGGCCGCCATTGGGGGCGGGGGCGGCGAGCAGCACGGTCTGCCGGTACTCGAGGTCACGGAAGGCGGGATGCGCGATGAGCAGGATCGCGTCGTCCTGCGCGAGCGCCGGCGCCGCCTGCACGAGCAGGCCCGCGAGCGTGGCGAGGAGCGCGAGCACCTTTCTCATGGAGCGAGTATAGCGCGCCGTTCCGGCGTCGCGCGGGTGCGAAATCCCCGAGCTTTCTCAATCAGTTCCGTCCACATCCGCGCGGTGTCGCTGCGAAAGACGATCTCCTCGCTCGCGGGGAGGATGTGCCAGCCGTCCGACTTGACCTCGTCCTGCAGCTGGCGCGGCGCCCATCCGGAGAATCCGGCGAACAGCCGGTAGCCCTGGCCGGGTGCCGCCAGAAGCGGCTCGATCGCGCGCGGATGCATGCTGAGGTAAATGCCGCGTAGAACGTGGAAGGCCGGCGCGGCGGGCGGATCGGCGGAGCGGAACAGCGCGACGACCGCGCGCTCCATGACCGGACCACCGTAGGACATCGTCCCGCGATAGTTGCGGGCGCGCGGCCCGGGCATGAACGCCTGGAGGCCCGCCTTCAGCGGCCGGTTGAGGATGACCCCCACCGTATGGCCGTCCGGCGCCTGGGTGACGAGGATCACCGTCTCGCGGAAGCGCGGGTCCGGCATGCCCGGCTTCGCCACGAGCAGCACGCCGTTCGCCGGCACGGCCTGCTGTGCGAGGCACGGCCCGGCCGCCATCGCGAGGACGAGCAGGGCGCCGCGTGCGTTCAGCTGAACGCCTGGATGCCGGTGATGGCGCGGCCGAGGATCAGGGCGTGGATGTCGTGCGTGCCCTCGTAGGTATTCACGACCTCGAGGTTGACGACGTGGCGAATCACGCCGAACTCGTCGGAGATGCCGTTGCCGCCGAGCATGTCGCGCGCCGTGCGGGCAATGTCGAGCGCCTTGCCGCAGGAGTTGCGCTTCATGATCGACGTGACCTCGACCGACGCCGTGCCCTCGTCCTTCATGCGACCGAGGCGCAGGCACCCCTGCAGGCCGAGCGAGATCTCCGTGAGCATGTCGGCGAGCTTCTTCTGGATCAGCTGGTTGGCTGCCAGGGGTCTTCCGAACTGATTCCTCTGCAGAACATAATCCCTGGCGCGGTGGAGGCAGTCCTCCGCCGCACCGAGCGCGCCCCAGGCGATGCCATAGCGCGCCGAGTTCAGGCAGGTGAACGGTCCCTTGAGCCCGCGCACCTCCGGGAACGCGTTCTCCTCCGGGCAGAACACGTTGTCCATCACGATCTCGCCGGTAATGGAGGCACGCAGGCCGACCTTGCTGTGGATCGCCGGCGCGGAAAGCCCCTTCGCGCCCTTTTCCAGCACGAAACCCCGGATCGCGCCTTCGTCATCCTTGGCCCACACGACAAAGACGTCCGCGATCGGCGAGTTGGAGATCCACATCTTCGTTCCGCTGAGGCTGTAGCCGCCGGGCACCTTCTTCGCCCGCGTGACCATCGAGCCCGGATCGGAGCCGTGGTTCGGCTCGGTCAGGCCGAAGCAGCCGATGAACTCGCCGCTCGCGAGCTTCGGCAGGTATTTCTTCTTCGTTTCAGGATTTCCGAACTCGTAGATCGGCAGCATCACCAGCGACGATTGCACGCTCATCATCGAGCGGTAGCCGGAATCCACGCGCTCGACCTCGCGCGCGATCAGGCCGTAGGAGACGTAGTTGAGGCCGGGGCCGCCGTACTCGGGCGGCAGGGTCGGGCCGAGCAGGCCGAGCGCGCCCATCTCGCGGAAGATCTCCGGATCCGTCTTCTCGTGCCGGAACGCCTCGAGGACGCGCGGGGCGAGCTTGCCCTGGCAATAGTCGCGCGCGGCATCGCGCACCATGCGCTCGTCCTCCGAGAGCTGCTGGTCGAGGAAGAGCGGGTCTTCCCAGGAGAACTGCGCCTTCGCCTTGCCCTTCATCGGTGCGTTCATCACTGGACCCTTTCCAGAATCACCGCGAGCCCCTGCCCGACGCCGATGCACAGCGACACGGCGGCGTACTTTCCGCCGGACTGCTGCAGCTCGCGCGCCACGGTGAGCGCCAGGCGTGCGCCGGAGGCGCCGAGCGGATGGCCGATCGCGATCGCGCCGCCATTCGGGTTGACGCGCGCATCCTTGAAGTCCACCGCCATCAGCTTCAGGCAGCCGAGCACCTGGCTCGCGAAGGCCTCGTTGATCTCGATGATGTCCATGTCCTTCAGCTTCAGGCCCGCCCTCTCGAGCGCGAGCGGGATGGCATACGCCGGGCCGACGCCCATGATGCGCGGCTCCACGCCCGCGCTGGCAGCGGAGAGGATCCTCGCGACGGGCTTCCTGCCGTTCTTCTCGCCCCACTTCCGGCTGCCGATCAGCAGCGCCGCCGCGCCGTCGTTCACGCCCGAGGCATTGCCCGCGGTCACGACGCCGCCTTCGAACAGGGGCTTCAGCTTCTGCAGGGATTCAAGGGAAGCGTCTCTCCTGGGATGCTCGTCGGCCGAAAAGGATTCTCCGGGAACGTCTTTCTTCTTCGCCGGCAGCGTGATCGGCAGGATCTCGCCCTTGTAGAAGCCTTCCTTCTCCGCCGTCGCGTATTTCTGCTGGGAGGCGAGGGCGAACTCGTCCGCGTCCTGGCGCGTGACGCCGAAATCCCTGGCGACGTTGTCGCCGGTCTCGGGCATCGAGTGGTTGCCGTACTGCTTGATGGCCTTCGCGTTCGGGAAGCGCACGCCGATCGTCGTGTCGTACATCTTCGCGTCGCGGCCGAACGCGGTGTCGGGCTTGCCAATGACGTAGGGCGCGCGCGTCATGCTCTCCACGCCGCCGGCCACGTAGAGATCGCCTTCGCTGCACGTGATGGCGCGGGCGGCATCCACGACGGCCTGCAAGCCGCTGGCGCACAGGCGGTTCACGGTGACGCCGGGCGTGGTCGGCGGCAGGCCGGCGAGCAGCGCCGCGAACCGGGCCACGTTGCGGTTGTCCTCGCCCGCCTGGTTGACGCAGCCGAGGATCACGTCCGAGAGCTGCTTCGGATCGACCTTGTTGCGCGCGACGACTTCCTTCACCACTTCGGCGGCGAGGTCGTCGGGGCGCACCGGCGCGAGCTTGCCGGCGTGGCGGCCGATCGGGGTACGCAGTCCGTCGTAGATGAAGGCTTCGAGCATGGTTACTCCGCGGTGAGAAGGGAAACACCGAGCTGCGCGCGGCGCCTGAGCCATGGGCTCGGCCGGTAGCGCGGCTCCTGGTAGAACGCGTGCATCGCCTCGAGCACGGCGAGGATCTTCTTCGGCCCGAGCGCGTCGCCCATGCCGAGCGGGCCCTTCGGATACCCCAGGCCGAGCATCACGGCGCGATCGAGGTCCTCCGGGCTGCAGATGCGCATCTGCATGATGTCGCAGCCGACATTGACGATGTGGGCGACGACGCGCTGCGCGACGAAGCCGGCGGAATCGCCGATCACCGAGACCGGCGCGCCGTGTGCCGCGAGGAGGGCGTGCGCCGCGTCGCGCACCTCGGGCCGGGTGACCGGTGTCGTCATCAGGGTGAGGCGCTTCGCGAAACCGAACAGCGGATCGACCGCCACGGTCCGCTCGGGATCGAGGCCGAGCTCGAGCGCCGCGGTGGTGGCATCCTTGCCGAGCGGTGCGACGAAATTGACCGTTTCGCGACCCGGTTTCGCTTCGCTCTTCGGGAAATGGGATTTCAGTTCCGGCACGCACCACACCGCGACATCGCGCTTCTCCGGAACCGCGCCCTCCGGGATCGGAACCGCGCTGCCATCCTTTCCGTACGCGTACCAGCCGCGGCCGGTCTTGCGGCCGAGCAGGCCGGCGGCGACGCGCGGCTCGGCGAGGAAGCTCGGCCGGTACTTCGGCTCTTCGTAATACTGCTGGTACATCGACTTCATGACCGCGTGGGCGATGTCGAGGCCGACCAGGTCCATCAGGCCGAACGGGCCGAGGCGAAACCCGGCCGCGTCGACCAGGATACGGTCGATGGTGGCGAAGTCCGCCACGCCCTCGGAGAGCACGCGCAGCGACTCGGGCACGAACGCGCGGCCCGCGTGGTTGACGATGAAGCCGGGCGTGTCCTTGCAGCGCACCGGCGTGTGCCCGAAGCGCTTCGCGAGGCCGGTCAGCGCCTCGGTGACCCACGGCTCCGTGCGCACGCCGTCGACGACCTCGACGATCTTCAGCACCGGCACCGGGTTGAAGAAGTGGTAGCCGGCGACCCGCCCGGGCGCCTTGCAGCCCGCCGCCATCGCGGTGACCGAGAGCGAAGAGGTATTCGTGGCGAGGATGCAGGACGCGCCGACGATCGTCTCCAGGCGCGCGAAGAGCTCGCGCTTCGCGCCGAGGTCCTCGACGATCGCCTCGACGACGACCTGGCAGGGCGCGAACGCCTCGAGCCCCGGGGCGACCTCGATGCGGGCGAGCGTCTCGCCCGCCTCGGCGGCAGACAGCCGGCCCTTCTCCGCAAGCTTGCCGAGCGCCTGGGCGATCGCGTCGCGTGCCTTCGCGGCCGCGCCGGTCTGGGCGTCGAAGAGCAGCGTGCGCACGCCGGACCGGGCCAGCACCTGGACGATGCCGCGGCCCATGGTTCCGGCGCCTGCGACGCCGGCGACGAGATCGGTTCGGGAAGGGTCCAGCATGGGAGGGAAAATCGTATTCTAGACGCCGAGCGCTGGCTATAATCGATCCGAGGAGGAGGACCGGATGAAACGGATCACCGAAGTCGTAGGGGCGCTTCTGCTCGTCGCCAGCTTTGGCGCTTCCGCCCAGCAGTTCCCCAGCAAGCCGATCACGCTCATCTGCCCGTGGCCCGCGGGCGGCTCGACCGACCTGCACCTGCGCAGGATGGCCGAGCTCGGCAGCAAGTATCTCGGCACGCCCGTGGTGGTCGAGAACCGCCCCGGCGGCAGCGGCATGAACGGGCCGGCCACGATGTCGAAGACCGCGCAGGGGGACGGCTACACGATCTCCCAGCTGCCGATCACCGCCTACCGTGTTCCGCACATGCAGAAGGTCGACTACGACCCGATCAACGACTTCACCTACATCATCGGCGTCGCCGGCTACACCTTCGGCATCGTCGTGAAGAGCGATTCGCCGTTCAAGACCTTCCAGGACCTGATCACCTACGCGCGCGCGAATCCGGGCAAGCTTTCCTATGCGACGCCGGGCACCGGCACTTCGCTGCACCTGGCGATGGAGGAGATCGCGGTCAAGGCGGGCGTGCAGTTCCTGCACATCCCGTACAAGGGCTACGCCGACGGCGCGGCGGCGCTGATGGGCGGCCACGTGATGACACAGGTCGATTCGACCGGCTGGGCGAAGTTCGTGGACGCGGGCTCGCAGCGGCTGCTCGCCACGCTCGGGGACAAGCGCACGCGCTGGAACGCGCCCACGGTGAGCGAGCTCGGCGTCAACACGGTCTCGAACTCTCCGTACGGCTTCGTCGGTCCGAAGGGCATCCCGCCGCAGGTCGTCAAGATCCTGCACGACGGCTTCAAGAAGGCCATGGACGATCCGGAAAACCTCAAGGTGCTGCAGCAGCTCGACCAGAACTACTGGTACAAGTCGAGCGAAGAGTACCGGCAGTGGGCGGCGCAGATGCTCGTCAACGAGCGCGCGACCATCGAGCGCGTCGGCCTGCTGCTCAAGTAGCGCGCCGCGCGAACAAAGGAGGCGCTCATGAAATACCGCAAGATCCTCCTGGCGTACAACGGTTCCCAGGAGGGCAAGCGCGCCCTGCTGGAATGCGCCGACCTGGCGAGCTTCCTGGGCGCCGAGACCTGCCTGCTCGCCGTGGCGACCATGCCGCCGAGCCTCTTTCTCACGGAGGGCTTCGTCCCCGAGGAGCTGCTGGAGGAGGAGAAGAAGCGCACGCAGGCGATCCTCGAGGAGGGCATCCGTGCGCTCCGCGAGCGCGGCTTCGCCGCCTCCGGGCAGCTCGCGGTCGGCGAGCCGGTGGAGGAGATCTGCCGCATGGCGAAGAACATCGGCGCCGACCTGATCGTGGTGGGCCACAACCAGAGCACGTCGTTCGCCGCGCGCTGGTGGAAGGGCTCGGTCGGGGCGACGCTGCTCGACTACGCGCCCTGCAGCCTGCTGATCGCGCTCTCCCGGCCCTGATGCGCTGGATCGTCCCGCTGCTGACGCTGCTGCTCGCGTCAGAGGCCGCGTATTGCCAGGCGCCGCTCAAGAAGCCGGCGGCCCGGCAGTTCGACGACAGCCGCGCGCGCCAGCACCTGGAGCAGGCGCAGAATGCCCTGCAGCGCGGCGAGTATCCCGCCGCCGAAGCCTCGGCGCTGCGGCTCCTGCAGGAAAACATCCGCCTGTTCGGCCCCGACCACGCGAACGTAGGCACCGCGCTCAGCCTGCTCGGCGCGGCGCACCTGCGGATGGGCAAGTTTCCGGAAGCCGAAGGCGACTTCCGGCGCATGCTGGTCATCTACGAGCGGCGCCTCGGCCCGAACCACGAGGACACTGCGGCGGCGCTGAACAGCCTGGCGCTGGTTCTCGAGAAGCAGGGCGACAACCCGGGCGCGGAAGCCCTGCTCAAGCGGGCGGTCGCCATCCTCGAGCGCCGGTTCGGGCGCGACCATGCCAACACGGCGACGGTCGTCTCGAACCTGGCCCGGGTGCTCGACAGCCAGGGCAAGTTCGCCGCCACGCAGCAGGGCGGCCGGGCGCCGGCGGGGAGCGACGCCGCGCAGATCGTGGCACGCGCCGAGGAAGCGCTGCACCGCGGCCAGTTCGGCGAAGCGGAAACGCTGCATCACCAGGTCCTCGCCATCCACGAGCGCACGCTGGGCCCCGAGCACCCGGGCACCGCGACCTCGATGTCCAACCTCGGGCGGGTGCTGGACCTGCAGGGAAAGTACGAGGACGCGGAGAAGATCTACCGGCGCGCGCTGGTCGTGCGCGAGAAGGTGCTGGGCGGCGAGCACCCGGACGTCGCGACTTCGCTCAACAATCTTGCGAAGGTGCTGCAGGAACTGGGCAGGGACAAGCAGATCTCGGTGTCGGAGTCCCGCGCCCGCGCGCGGGTGGGCGCGGGACTGGGCATCGTCACCGAGATCGAGGGAATGTACCGGCGCGCGCTGGCAATCCAGGACAAGTCGCTCGGCCGCGAGCATCCCTCGACGGCGCTGACCCTGAACAACCTCGGCGGCGTGCTGGCCCTGCGGGGCGATTTCGCGCAGGCCGAGCAGATGCAGCGCGCCGCCCTCGGGACGATGGAGAAGGTGTTCGGCGAGCAGCACCCGGACACCGCCGCCGTGCTCACTTCGCTCTCGCTCGCGCTCGACCGGCAGGGCAAGATCGCAGAGGCCGAGGCGTCCTTCCAGCGCGCCGTGGACATCTCCCGCAAGACCGGCAACCCGCGCAACCTGCTCATCAACGCGTCGAACCTCGGCTTCTCGCTGGCGAAGCGCGGGCGGTTCCGCGAGGCGCTGCCCTACTACAAGGAAGCGGTGGAGACGGTCGATTTCCTCTACGCGCAGACGCGCGGCTACTCGGAAGAGACGCGGGCCACTTTCCTGCAGCAGTTCTCGGCGATCTACCGGGAGACGATCCGGATTCTGCTGCGCCTGCACCAGATCAGCCCGGGCGGGGGCTTCGATCGCGAGGCGCTCGCGATCGCTTCCCGCAACCAGAGCCGGGTCTTCACGGAGATGATGCGCCAGGCCGACGTGGCGCGCTTCTCCGGCGACGCCGCGTTCATCCGCCTGCGCGAGCGCCGCGAGCAGCAGCAGGAGCGCGTCGCCCAGCTCCGCCAGGCACGCGCGACGGTGCCCGTGACGCTCGTGAACGCGGCGCAGCGCGTCGCTGAGTTCGATCGCGAGATCCAGGCCGGCGCCAAGGACTTGGCGGGAAGCGAGGACCAGCTGTGGCGCGAGTATCCCCGCTTCATGGAGCTCGCCAATCCGCGCCCGGTCACGGTCGACGACCTGCAGAAGCGTTTGCTTGGGCCGGACGAGGCGCTGCTCTCGTACGTGCTGCTGCCGCAGGAGACGGTGGTCTTCGCGGTGACGCGGGAGCACTTCCGGATGGTCGTCACGCCGACGCGCCGGGGTGCGATCGCGGAGCGCGTGCACCTCATCCGCCGCGCGATCGAGAAGGTCGCGCTCGGAGAGTCGGTGCTGTTCCTGCGCGACATCGACCCCGATACGCTGCATTCGCTGCATCGGGACCTGTTCGCGCCGGTCGCCGGGACCGTCGGCGAGCGGCGCAAGGTGTTCATCGTTGCCGACGGGCCGCTGCAGACCATCCCGTTCGAGCTCTTCCTCGCGAGCTACGCGCCCGCCGAGCGCGCGGCATTCGAGCGCGCGAAGGGCGAAAGCGACGGCAGCGCACGGCGACCCTACCTCGCCGAGTACGCCGAGCTCTCCTACCTGGGCCGCAGGCACCAGTTCGCCTACTTGCCCAGCCTCTCCGCGCTCGCTTCGCAGCGGCTGTACCCGAAGCGCAGCGCCGTGGCGCGGGTGGACCTCGTGGCATTCGCCGACCCGGTCTTCACGCCCGACGGGCCGCAAACGATGCCCGGCGACACGCTCAAGGCGCTCGGCCACCTGAACATCGGGTTCGGGCGCACCGCCAGCGGCGCCCCGGCGATCCCGCGGCTCGCCGAGACGGCGGACGAGGCGAGGGAGATCGCCCGCGTGCTGGGCGGTACGAGCCAGCTGCACGTCGGCGCGGATGCGCAGGAGAAGGTCGCCAAATCCGGGGGCCTGCGCCTGGCCCGCTTCGTCCTGTTCGCCACCCATGGATTCCTCGGCGGCGAATACTTGGCGAGCGACCTGCCGGTGGAGGACGGCGAGCTGCGGCGCATCCCGTCGCGGGCCCAGGCGCAGCCCGCGCTCGCGCTGACGCTGGTCGGCGACCTGAAAGGCGAGGACGGCCTGCTGACGATGAAGGAAGTGATCGAGGACCTCGAGCTGAACGCCGACCTGGTCGCGCTTTCCGCCTGCAATACCGCCGGCGAGTCGGCGCAGGCGAACAGCGGCGAGGGCTTCGCCGGGCTGACGCGCGCGTTCATGTATGCCGGGGCGAAGAGCCTGCTCGTGTCCCACTGGAGCGTCGACAGCCTTTCGACGCAGGCGCTGATGACGGCGACCTTCCGCAACATCAAGTCCGGGATGCCTGCGCTGGCGGCGGTGAGCAGCGCGCAGCGCGATCTGCTCGGCGGCCGCTACAGCCGCGGGGAGTTCCATTTCTCGCGCGCGCACCCGTTCTTCTGGGCGGCGTTCGTGTACGTCGGCGATTGAGCCCGCAACGCAAGAAGATCGCCCGCTGGCTCGGTGCCGTCGCGGCCGCGACGGCACTGGCGCTGGGCGTCGCGCGCACGGAATGGCACGCCTCGCTGGAGCACTTCTACTATGACTACTGGCACGTCTTCTCCGGCCAGCGCTATTCCCCGCAGCATACGGCGTTTATCTCGATGGACGACGATACCCTCCTCGCGCTGAAGGACGACCCGCTCGCGTTCTGGGCGCCGCACTTCGGCGAGGCGATGCGCGTGCTCGACCAGGCCGGCGCCCGGGTAGTCGGGCTCGACTTCATCTACCAGGTGAGCGCAGAGGAGTGGCTGCGCAAGCTCAACCTTCCCGATAGCGAGATCAGCCGCAACTACGACGCTCCTTTGCGCGCCGCGCTCGCGCAGGGCAACAAGATCCTCATCACGCATGCGGTGATCAACAACGCCGGCCAGTTCGACCAGCTGTTCCCGCCGCAGGACCACCTGATCCTCCTGCCGAAAGGGGTGTTCGACCTCGGCGTGGCGAACCTGCACCCGGATTCCGACAAGCACGTCCGCCAGTTCTACGCGGTGATGGACCCGCGCCCGGAGGCGGCGGGCATCGGCTTCGCGATGCAACTCGCGCTGCGCGCGGCAGGCGCGGATCCGGCGGCGCCCGAGTGGCAGGTCGGTGGCCGGCGCCTGTCGCGCGACATCGAGAAGCGCTACATCGCCTACGCGGGACCCTCGGGCACCGTGCCGACGATCTCCATGAACGCGCTTCTGCAGGCGGACGCCCTGGCCGATCCGCGCATCCAGGCGCTGAAGGGCAAGGTGGCGATCATTGCGGCGAACAACGCCGGCAGTTCCGACGTGCATTTCACGCCGTACTCGCGCGGCGCGCAGGCCGATCAGATGGCGGGCGGGGAGATCCACGCCAACATCGTCGAGACGATCCTCTCCGGCCGCTATCCCCGCCCGCTGCCGCTGTGGCTCGAGGTCGCCTACGTCCTCGTCCTGGTCGCGGTCGCCACCTGGTTCTTCCTCACCTGGAGCGTCGTCGGCGGCGCGACGCTGGGGGCAGCGCTGCTCGTCGCGGTCGCGCCACCGGCCTTCCTGGCTTTCCAGCATGACCTCGTGCTGCCCGTCGCAGAGCCGCAGACCGCGCTCGTGCTCGCTTTTCTCACCACGCTCGCCCTGCGCCTCACCGGCGAGGAGCGGGAGCGCTCGCGCATGCGGCAGGTCTTCGGCCGCTACGTATCGGACGAGGTGGTGAAGGTGCTCCTCGCCGACGATCGCAAGCCCGACCTCGCGGGCGAGGCGAAGGTCGTCACGGTCCTGTTCTCGGATATCCGCGGCTTCACCACGTTCTCCGAGAAACTGAGCGCGCACGAGGTGGTGGAGATGCTCAACGCCTACTTCACGCGCGTTTGCGAGCCGATCCTTGCGCAGGGCGGGACGGTGGACAAGTACATCGGCGACGCCGTGATGGCCGTGTTCGGCTCGCCGGTGCCGCATGCGGACCATGCCCGCCGGGCGGTACGCGCCGCCCTCGGCATGGCCCGGGAGGCGGCGGACTTCAAGGCCTGGATGACGAAGCGCTTTCCCGACCGTGGGCTCGCGGAGTTCGCCATCGGCGTCGGGCTTTTCACGGGCGAGGCGGTGATCGGTGACATCGGCACGCCGAAGCGCAAGGAGTTCACCGCGATCGGCGACACCGTAAACGCGGCCTCGCGGCTGGAAGGCGTGACCAAGGAGTTGAAGGTGGTCATCGCGGCATCGGAATCGACGGTGCAGGCGGCCGGGGAAGGGGTACGCACCGGCAAGGTGGAGACGCTGACTGTGAAAGGACGCTCGGGGGCGATCCGCGTCTACGAGATCATCGGCATCGACGGCGCGTAAGAATGCCGCGTTTCCCGGCTGCTTGCGGACGTGTATTCGCTCGCGGCGTGGCTACACGCGCCGAGAGTCTCTAGATTATCATTAGTTATCAATATGTTAAGTCAATATCGTCGTGATAAATGTCCTCGCCGCCTGCATCCGGGGGGCGTAGGCTTACGCCACTGATTGGGGGAGGTTTCAAAATGAACGCGATCAAGAACTTCGGGCTTGTACTCCTGCTCCTCGCCGGCACGGCGATCGCAGCGCAGGCAAGCGATGTCGGGCTGGTGAACCACTTCGCGGGCGATGTTTCGTACGCGAGCGGCGGCACGAGCGCGAAGGCCAAGGTCTACATGAAGGTCCGCGCAGGCGACCGCTTCAGCGTCCCGGCCGGCGGCCAGCTCCGCCTGGTGTATTTCCAGGGCGGGCGTCAGGAGAGCTACACGGGCCCGGCCACGCTCACCGCGGGCGCGCAGCAGAGCTCCGTGCAGAGCGGCGCGCAGCCGCAGGTCACGGTGCTGCCCTCGGGCGTGCCGCAGAAGATTGCGCAGACCCCGGAGCTCATCCAGATCGCGAGGCTCGGCCGCTCGGGTGGCGTCGCGGTGCGCGGCCTTAACAGCGAGCGCAGGCTCACCCCCCAGCAGCAGGCCGAAGTGAAGCAGGCAAAGCAGACCTACGAGCAGCTGCGCAAGACCGCGGCCGCCGACGACATCACGCCGGAGCTCTACCTCTACTCAGTGCTGCAGGACCACCTGCTCTACCCGGACATGCAGCAGGTCGTCTCCGAGATGCAGAAGCGCCAGCCGACCAACCCGGACGTGGCGGTGATGGCAGAGTATGTCAAGGTGAGGAGCGAGCCGAAGTAGCTGCCCTCCCGTAGCCGCACTGTTCCACGAAAGGCCCGCTCAAGCGGGCCTTTTTGTTTCTACAATCGGCAGATGCTCAAGGGCCGCCTCGAAGACGATCGCATGCTCAAGGGTCGGGGACGTTACGTCTCCGACTGGGACCTCCCGGGCCAGGCGTACGCTCATTTCCTGCGCTCGGACCGGCCGCATGCGGACATCCTCTCCATCGATGCCAGCGCGGCGCACGACCATCCGGGGGTGCTCGCCGTCCTCACCGGGGAGGATGTCGCCGCCGCAGGCCTGAAGTCGCTCCCGTCGGCCGTGCCGGTCAAGGGCCGCGGCGGGGCCGAGCTGCTGAAGCCGAACCGGCCTGCGCTCGCCCAGGGCAAGGTGCGCTTCGTGGGCGAGCCGGTGGCGCTGGTCGTCGCCGAAACCGCGCTTGCCGCGGCGGATGCCGCGGAGATGATCGTCGTCGAGTACCGCGACGTGCCGCCGGTCGTGCGTGCAGCCGAGGCGCTTGCCCAGGGCGCGTCGCGGTTGTTCGACGATGTCCCGGGCAATTGCGTATTCGACTTCGAATCCGGCGACGAGAAGGCCGCCACCGAAGCCTTCGCGAAGGCGGCGAAGGTCGTGCGGCTCACGGTGGACAACACGCGCGTCGTGGGTAATCCGATGGAGCCGCGCGCCTGCCTGGCGCACTACGATGCGGAGAAGGACCTGCACCTGCTGTACGCCTGCACCCAGGGCGCCGCGACGATGCGCACCCAGCTGGCGGGAGTGCTGGGCGTCCCGCCCGAGAAAGTCCGGATCGTCGCAGAGGAAGTCGGCGGCGGTTTTGGCGTGCGCTTCAACATCTATCCGGAGTACTGCGCGGTGGCGCTCGCCGCGAAGACCCTGCGCCGTCCGGTGAAGTGGGTCGGCACGCGCTCGGAAGTGTTTCTCTCCGACGAGCAGGCACGCGACGTTCTTTCCCGGGGCGAGCTCGCGCTTGACGCCTCCGGACGGTTCCTCGGCATGCGCTTCCTGTTCACCGTGAACCTCGGCGCCTACCTCTGCCCGACGGGGCCTTTCATAAATTCGGTGGGCATCATCAACGCGCTCGGCGGGGTCTACGACGTCAAGGCCGTGTACTCGCGCGCGCAGCTTGCGGTGACGAACACGGCGCCCATGGCCGCCTATCGCGGCGCCGGGCGCCCGGTCATGTCCTACATGGTCGAGCGGCTCGTCGACCAGGCGGCGGTGGAGCTGGGCATGGATCCGGCCGAGTTGCGCCGGAAGAATTTCATTCCGAAGGACGGCTTTCCGTACCGGATCGCGAGCGGCTACGAGTACGACAGCGGCGATTTCGCCGGCTGCCAGGCCCAGGCGATGAAGGCCGCCGACTGGGCAGGGTTTCAGGCGCGGCGCGATGCCGCGGCGAAGAACGGCCGGCTGCGCGGCCGGGGAATGTCCTCGTACATCGAGGCGACCGGCGCGGGCTTCGCGCCGGTGGACCAGGTGGACGTGCGCTTCGCGGCGGACGGGTCCGTGACCCTCGTCGCGCCCACGCACAACCATGGACAAGGGCACGAGACCACCTACGCGCAGCTGGTCTCCGGCGTGCTCGGCGTGCCGATGGAAAGCATCTGCCTGCGCACGGCGCACTCCGACGAGCTCGTGGTCGGCAACGCGACCGGCGGCTCCCGCTCGCTGCTCGCCGTCGGCAGTGTCATGCAGCTTGCGGCGAAGGAAGTGGCCGAGAAGGGCAAGCTGCTCGCAGCGGAGGAGCTCGAGGCGGCGGTGCAGGACATCGCGTTTCGCGACGGCGAGTACCGCATCCAGGGGACGGACCGCGCGATCGGCATCGGCGCGCTCATCCGCAAGCACCCCGCGCGCATGAGCGTGCGCTACGAGAACAAGTTCGGCAGCACGTTCCCGAACGGCTGCCACATCGCCGAGGTCGAGATCGATCGCGAGACCGGCGAGGCGGAGATCGTCTCCTATGTCGCCTGCGACGACGCCGGCAACATCGTCAACCACCAGATCGTCGAGGGTCAGGTGCAGGGCGGCGTCACGCAGGGCGCCGGCCAGGTGTTCTGCGAGCTGGCGGTCTACGACGAAGGCGGGCAACTGCTCACCGGCAGCTTCATGGACTACGCCATGCCGCGCGCGGTGCTCGTCGAGAACCTCAAGGTGATGGATCACCCCGTCCCGACGAAGCTCAATCCGCTCGGCGCCAAGGGCGTCGGTGAAGCCGGCGTCACCGGCTCGCTGCCCGCGCTCATGAACGCCGTGCTGGACGCCTTGCGCCAGGCGGGCGTGCAGCATTTCGACATGCCGGCGACGCCGCACCGGATCTGGCAGGCGCTGCGTTCCGCGCGGAACTGACCGTGAGCTTCGTCGCGCGACTCGGCCTGCGGTACCCGGTGATCCAGGCACCCATGGCGGGCTCGCAGGCTAGCCGCCTCGCCATCGCGGTATCGGAGGCTGGCGGGCTGGGGTCCCTGCCGTGCGCGATGCTCGCTCCCGATGCAATCCGCAAGGAGCTCGAGGCGCTGAAGGCAGGTACGCGCGGGCCGTGGAACGTGAACTTCTTCTGCCACGTGCCGCCGGCGCCAAGCGCGGAGCGCGAGGCGCAATGGCGAAAAGCGCTTGAGCCGTATTTCAAGGAGTTCGGCATCGATCCGGCGGGAATTCCCGCCGGTCCTGGGCGCCTGCCGTTCAGCGCCGAAGCGGCAGACGTTCTCGAGGCGTTCCGGCCCGCGGTGGTCAGCTTTCATTTCGGCCTGCCGTCCGCCGAGCTGCTCGCCCGGGTGAAGGGCTGGGGATCGCTGGTGCTCTCCTCGGCGACCAGCGTGGAGGAGGCGCGCTGGCTCGAGGCGCGGGGCGTCGATGCGGTCATCGCGCAGGGCATGGAGGCGGGCGGCCATCGCGGCATCTTCCTTTCAGAAGACCTGGGCACGCAGCGGCCGATGCTCGAGCTGGTGCGCGAGACCCTGCGCGCGGTGAAGGTTCCGGTCATCGCGGCCGGCGGGATCGCCGATGCCGACGGGGTGCGGAAGGCGCTCGCGCTGGGCGCGGCCGCGGTGCAAGTGGGAACGGCGTATCTCCTTTGCCCGGAGGCGTCCCCGAGCGCAGTACATCGCGCGGCGCTGCTGGGCGAGCATCGGGATACTGCCCTGACCAACCTCTTCACCGGCCGGCCGGCGCGCGGGGTCGTGAACCGGGTCATGCGCGAGATCGGTCCGATCAGCCCCGCCGCGCCCGCCTTTCCGCTGGCAACGTCCGCGATCGCGCCGCTGCGGGCGAAGGCGGAAGCAGGCGGATCCGGAGACTTCTCCCCGCTGTGGTCGGGCGACTACGGCGGCCGCTACGCCGAGAAATCCGCCGCCGACCTGACGCGCAGCCTGGGGGCCGGCGCGGCCTAGTTCTTTCGGGCTATAGCCCAGCATCGCGGGCATGCCCGGCCTTCGGGTCTACTGCCCGCAACCACATGTGCGGGATAGCCGGTTTCTTCGCGTTGCGCGGCGAGCTGCCGCGGCACGCCGCCTCGCGGCTCGTGCTCGAGCGCATGGTCGAGTCGGTCCGCCACCGCGGCCCGGACGACGGCGGCGTCTACCTCGACGCACGCGCCGGGCTCGGCCACCGGAGGCTGAGCATCGTCGACCTGTCGCCGGCGGGGCACCAGCCTCTGCGCAGCGCGGACGGCAACCTCTGGATCACGTTCAACGGCGAGATCTTCAACTACGTCGAGCTGCGCCGCGACCTCGAGGCGCGCGGGCACGCGTTCCACAGCCATTCGGACACCGAGACGATCGTCGAGGCTTACGCGGAGCAGGGCCCGGGCTGCGTGGCGTCCTTCAACGGCGACTTCGCGTTTGCCCTTTGGGATCGGGCGCGCCGGCGGCTATTTTTGGCGCGCGACCGGATGGGGGTGCGGCCCCTGTACTACACGATCGTCGACGGCGTGCTCGTCTACGCCTCCGAGGTGAAGGCGCTTCTGGAGTACCCCGGCGTACGCGCGGAACTCGACCCGATCGCGCTCGCGCAAAGCTTCACATTCTGGTTTCCGCTCGCGCCGCGCACGCCGTACAAGGGCATCCTCGAGCTGCCGCCCGGCCACCGGCTGGTCGCGGAGAACGGCGGCTTCAGCGTGCAGCCATACTGGAAGCTCGCGTTCCCGCCCGCCGGCGAGTCGCGCGCCGACCCGCGCAGCGAAGGCGAGGTCGCCGAGGAGCTCGAGGCGCTGCTCGAGGACGCGACCCGGATTCGCCTGCGTGCCGACGTCCCGGTGGGGGCGTATCTCAGCGGCGGCTTCGATTCGTCGGCCGCCACCGCGCTGGCGCGGCGGCTGACGAGCGGCCGCCTGCGGACGTTCTCCGTGGGCTTCGAGCGCGCCGAGTTCGACGAGACGCCGTACCAGCGCGAGGTCGTGCGCGCGCTGGGCACCGAGCATTCCGAGATGGCGTGCAGCGCCGCGGACATCGGCGCGAGCTTCCCGGAAGTGGTGCGTCATGCCGAGCGCCCGGTGCTGCGCACCGCGCCCGCGCCGCTCTACATGCTCGCGAAGCTCGTGCGCGAGCACGGCTTCAAGGTGGTGCTGACCGGAGAAGGCGCCGACGAAGTGTTCGGCGGCTACGACATCTTCAAGGAAGCCAAGGTACGCCGGTTCTGGGCGCGCCGCCCCGGATCGGCGTGGCGACCGGCGCTGCTGCGCCGCCTCTACCCGTACCTCGGCGGCATGCAGTCGCAGTCGCTCGACTACCTGAGGGCGTTCTTCCGCCACGGCCTCGATCGCGTCGATGACCCGCTTTTTTCGCATCTGCCGCGCTTCCTGCTGGCACAGCGCATCACGCGCTTTTTCTCCGCGGACCTGCGCGAAGCGGTCCGGGGCTACGATGCCCTGCAGGAGATGCGCGACGGACTGCCCGCGGAGTTCCGGGGCTGGCACCCGCTCCACCAGGCACAGTATCTCGAGGCCGCCCATCTCCTGCCCGGATACATCCTTTCCGCGCAGGGCGACCGCGTCGCCATGGCGCACGCGGTGGAGGGCCGGTTCCCGTTCCTCGACCATCGCGTGGTGGAGTTCGCCGCGCGCATTCCGCCTCGCCTGAAGCTCAAGGGCCTGCGCGAGAAGTACATCCTGCGCCGCGCGCTGGGACGGCACCTGCCCGCGGCGATCGGCGAGCGCCCGAAGCAGCCGTACCGCGCGCCCGACAGCGAAAGCTTCTTCCAGGCCGGCGCAGGCTGGAGCGAAGAAGTCCTTTCCGCCGGCGCGCTGCGCGCGGCGGGCTGCTTCGACCCCGCCGCGGTCGCCCGGCTGGTCGCGAAGTGCCGCGCCGGCGGCGCGATCGGCGCAGCGGACAACATGGCCTTCGTCGGCATCGTTTCCACGCAGCTCCTCGACGCCCAGTTCGTGCGGCGCCCGCAGGCGTCGCTTTCCGGCGAGGCCGCCGCGGCCGCGGTGGTCTGACAGGCGGGCTGCGTGTCCCCACGGCTGTCACAGACACGGACTATCTTCATCGTCCGGAACCCCACCGAGGCCCTACCAATGCACCACGACATCAGCGGAGCCCTGCGTCGGTTCATCGGCGAGAATTTCATGTTCCAGGAAGACCTGCAGTCGCTGGCCGACGACGCTTCGTTCCTGGAGAACGGCATCATCGACTCCACCGGCGTTCTCGAGCTCGTGTGCTTCCTCGAGAACACCTTCGGCATCGAGGTCGCCGACGAGGAAATGCTGCCGGAGAACCTCGATTCGATCCGGGCGGTGAGCGCCTACGTGACAAGGAAGACCCGGCCCCAGCAGGCGCTCGCAGCGGCCTGACGGTGCGCGTCGAGAATTTCCTGCGGGAAAGCGCCCGGCGTTTTCCCGGGAAGACCGCCCTGGTGTGCGGCGGGCGGCGCATGAGCTACCGCGAGATGGACGAGGCGGCGGCCCGCCTGGCCGGTACGCTGCGCGCGCGCGGCGTGGCGCGCGGCGACCGCGTCGTGCTTTTCCTCGACAACTCGCCCGAGGCCGTCGTCGCGCTCTTTGCCGTGCTGCGCGCCGGCGGCGTGTTCAGCGTCGTCAATCCCGGTACGAAGCTCGACAAGCTGGCCTATATCCTCAACAACTGCACCGCGAAGGCAGTGATCACCGGCGAGCGGCTGCGCCCGCTCGCCGAGCAGGCGGCGAAGGGCGCGCGCTCGGTCGCGTTCACCCTGCCGGCGCCGTTCCCGGAAGCGGCCGCGCCGGCCGGGGAAGAGGTGCCGGGGATCGACCTCGACCTGGCGATGATCGTCTACACCTCGGGATCCACCGGATCTCCGAAGGGCGTCATGATGACGCACCAGAACATCGACGCGGCGGCCGCTTCGATCACGACGTACCTCGAGAGCCGCCCCGACGACGTGGTGCTGAGCGTGCTGCCGCTCTCGTTCGACTACGGGCTCTACCAGGTCCTGATGTGCGCCCGGGTGGGCGCGACGCTCGTGCTCGAGAAGTCGTTCACCTACCCGGCAGTCCTGCTCGAGAAGCTGAAGCAGGAGCGCGTCACGGGCCTGCCGATCGTCCCGACGATCGCCGCCGTCCTCCTGCAGCTGAAAGACCTGGCGCCGGGGATGTTCCCGGACCTGCGCTACCTCACCAACACCGCCGCGGCGCTTCCGCCTGCGCACATCGCGCGGCTCCAGGAGCTGTTCCCGGGCACGCGCCTCTACTCGATGTACGGACTCACGGAGTGCAAGCGCTGCACGTGGCTTCCGCCGGAGCAGCTGGCGGTCCGCCCGGGCTCCGTGGGCGTCGCGATCCCCGGCACGGAGGCTTACGTGGTGGACGAAACGGGGCGCAGGGCGCCACCGGGGGTGGTCGGCGAGCTGGTCATCCGCGGCGCGCACGTCATGAAGGGCTACTGGGGCGATCCTGCGGCCACCGCACGCGTCCTGCGGCCCGGTCCGTTCCCGTGGGAAAGGGTCCTGCATACCGGCGACCTTTTCCGCAGCGACGACGAGGGCTATCTCTATTTCGTCGCGCGCAAGGACGACATCATCAAGAGCCGCGGCGAGAAGGTGAGCCCGAAGGAAGTGGAAACGGTTCTCTACGAGCTGCAGGGCGTGCGCGAAGCGGCGGTGATCGGCGTGCCCGATCCGGTGCTCGGCATGGCGATCAAGGCGGTCCTGGCCGCGGATCCGGGCGCCGGCCTGACCGAGCGCGACGTGATCCGCCATTGCCAGCGCCGCCTGGAGGATTTCATGGTGCCGAAGATGGTGGAGTTCCGGGCCGCGCTGCCCAAGTCCGACAACGGCAAGATCAGCCGCAGCCGCGTTGCCGAGGAGACTGCCGAGGTGAAACTGTGAGCGCCGCGTTCGACCAGGCCTCCCTGCACATCGACCCCGCCGCAGCCACGGAGCACATCGTCGCCGCGCTGCGTCAGCAGCTCCTGCGCGACCTGCGCCGGCGCGGTGCCGTCGTGGGCCTCTCCGGCGGCGTCGACAGCAGCGTCGTGGCGGCGCTCTGCGTGCGCGCCCTGGGCCCCAAGCGCGTGTTCGGCATCATGATGCCGGAGCAGGACAACGATCCCGACAGCCTGCGCCTCGGCCGCCTGGTCGCCGCGCAGCTGCGCATCGACGCCGTGGTGGAGGACATCACGCCGATCCTCGCCGGCGCCGGCTGCTACCGGCGCCGCGACGAGCACATCCGGAAGATCTTCCCGGAGTACGGCGCCGGCTACCGCTGCAAGATCGCCGTGCGCAAGACGGGCAGCTACAACGTGACCTACCTGGTGATCCAGTCCCCGTCGGGAGAGCAGAAGGAAGCGCGCATGCCGATCGACGTCTACCTCGGCGTGGTCGCCGCGACGAACATGAAGCAACGCACGCGCAAGCAGGTCGAGTACTACCACGCCGACCGCCTGAACTACGCGGTGGCGGGGACGCCGAACCGCCTCGAGTACGACCAGGGCTTCTTCGTCAAGAACGGCGACGGCTCGGCCGACGTGAAGCCGATCGCGCACCTCTACAAGTCGCAGGTCTACCAGCTGGCCGCGTTCCTTGGCGTGCCTGACGAGATCTGCGCGCGCACGCCCACCACGGACACCTACTCGCTCGTCCAGACGCAGGAGGAGTTCTATTTCGGCATCCCGCTCGCCCAGCTCGACCTGTGCGTCTACGCCCTCAACCACGGCGTGAGCGCGGCCGAGGCCGCGCCGGTCGTCGGGCTGACCCCGGAGCAGGTGGAGGCGGTCTACCGCGACATTGCCGGCAAGCGCCAGGCCTCGCGCTACCAGCACGAGCCGCCGATGCTCGTGGAGCGCCTGTGACGGACAACGCGGGCGCTTCGGCGCGCGCGCGCGCCGCGTGGCAGGCGGCGCCGGAAAGCAGGGCGGACGTGCATTCCCCGGTCTTCCCGCTGCACCACACGCCCTGGTGGCGGCACATCCAGATCGATTTCAGGCGCTACGAGGCCACGGGGGACTCGTGGGGCACCATCCTGCTGTCGCAGGGATTCTGGGCGAGCACGGTGTACCGGCTGTCGCGGGCCGCGGTCCTCGGTGCGCGGCCGCGCCTCCTGCGCGGTCCCCTGCGCGTAGTCGCGGTTCTCGCCCAGAAGGCGACGGAGATCATTACCGGCATCTGCATCCCCGCCAGGTGCGAGATCGGCGAGGGGCTCTACATCGGCCACTACGGCGGCATCATCCTGCCGCGCCATGGCCGCATCGGGCACAACTGCAGCTTCGCGCAGAGCTCGACGATCGGCGTCGCCGGGACCGGCGAAAACCGCGGCGCGCCGCTCATCGGCAACCGGGTGTTCGTCGGCGCCCATTCCGTGGTGGTGGGCAAGATCACCATCGGCGAGGACGCGATGATCTGCGCCGGCTCCATCGTCACGCGCTCCGTTCCGCCGCGCGCCGTCGTGATGGGCAACCCGGCGCGCGTGGTGTCCTACGACGGCAGCTTCGACCACGTCTGCTACCCGGGCATGGAGGGCGATCCCGACCGCCTCGCCTCCCTCGAGGCCGCGCGCGCCCTGGGGCGCCGCGCCCCGTGAGCCGTACGGAGCAGGGGTGACGGCGCGACCGGATTAGCCGTCCTTCGCCGCCTCGTCACACGCGCGCGAGACGATGTCCGCCAGCGTGTGAAAAGGCCATGACCCGCCTGCCGAGCATTGTCGTGACCATCGTGAGCGTCCTGGCGCTCGCATGGCCTGCCAGTTCGGCGGCGCAGATGTACCAGCCGGAGCGCCCGCAGATGCACGCCGGCCCTGGCCTGGACTTCCAACTGAACGCCTTTTCCAAGAAGCGCGGCATCGACCGCTTGCCGAGCGCAGCGCAGCTGCACGGGGAATGGAAGCTGTACGGGCGCGTCTACCTGGTCAACTTTCAGAACAAGATCGACGAGCCCGAGAGCACGACGCGCTTCACCTGGCGCCGCACGGGCCCGCGCATCTCCGATACTCGGATCTACATCCTCCTGCACCGCCCGTTCTAGCGGCGGCGGTACTTTCGCGTGAACTCGGCCGACCACGGCCGCGCGGCCACGAGCAGCGTGATCGGCGTGCGCTCGGCCGCCGGAAGCGCGGCGTCCTCGCTGCGCAGCGTGGAGAACTCCGCCACGGCCTTGCGCAGGCGCGCGAGCAGCGCGCCCACCGACGGGCGCGACAGGGCGCCGTTGGCGAGGATCATGAGCTCGCTCTCCTTGTCGAAGCGCGAGCGGAAGAAGTCGGCCTGGAACTGCTCCTTGAAGAGCCGCTGGATCGGCCCGTCCGGGATCCAGGAGAAGGCGCGGCTGACCAACAGGCGGATGCGGTTGCCCGGCAGGAGCTCGATGAACTTCAGGCGGTCCAGCCGCGCGAGGAGCCTGACGCATTCCGCGTCGGAGAGGGCGTAGCGCTGCAGGATCTGCTCGTAGCCCCAATGGTTGAGCGTGCACAGCGCCACCAGCATCAGCTTCGGGTTCGCCACCAGCTCCCTTTCCTGCTCGTGCGAAAGCTGGGAGATCACCGCCTCGCCGGGTGCGCCGAGCCGCACGAGCTCGGAGAATTCGATCCCGGCCAGGTCGCAGATCGCATCGAGTCGGGAGAGCGTGAACTCGCGGTGGGCGAACATCCGCTTCACGCTCGCCTCGCTCATGCCGAGCCCGCGCGCCACCGCGGCGTAGGTGATGGCGCGCGCCTTCAGTTCGCGCTTCAGCGTATCGATGAGGGCGGCGCTGCGGGCCATCGGGCATGATTGCCCAGCACTGCGCAGCGGGACAACTTGATAAACCGCGCTAGGCGGCCACCGAGTCGATGGGGTGGGGCCGGAACACCCCGAAGCCCTGCACGAAGCCCACCCCCAGCGCCTTCAGGCGCACGAGCACGTCCTGCTCCTCCACGCACTCTGCCACGACCCCGACCCGGAGCGCCTCGGCCACCTGGACGATCGCCTTCACCTTGCGGGTCGCCGCGTCGCTGGCGAGGACGCGGCGCGTGACCGATCCGTCGACCTTGATGTAGTCCGGGGCGAGCGACTTGAGCGGGGCGAACGACGCCGCGCGCCGGCCGAAGCCGTCCACCATCAGGCCGATGCCGATCGTCTTGACCGCCTTCGAGAAGTCCGCGACCGCCGCCGGGCGCGAGAGCAGGTCGCTCTCGTCGACCTCGAAGAGCAGCGCAGCGGGCTTCACGTGCGCTGACATCAGCTCGCCGGCGACGAACCGGGGGAACTCCAGGTCCTCGAGCGTCTGGCCGGAGAGGTTGATCGAGAAGCGCGGCACCTTCGAGCCCCGGGCGAGCCGCGAGACCACGGCCCGCACGACCCAGCGGTCGAGCTCGGGCATCATGCGGTAGTGCTCGAACACCGGCAGGAACTCGCCGGGCGGCAGCATCGCAGACTCTTCCTCGCGCAGCCGGACCAGCACCTCGGCGATCGGATGGGTGGCGCCGCCCTGCAGGGCCCGGATCGGCTGGCAGTAGAGCGTCAGCTCGTCCTTGGCGAGCGCCGCGCGCAGCCGCGCCGGCGGATCGTCCCAGCCCGCCAGCGCATGGCCCATCTCCTCGAGAAGCCGCTCGTCCATGGTCCGTCCTGCGCGATGTTCGCACAGCCCCGGCGGCGCTGCGACCGGATCTGATAAAACGCGGCCATGGCCCGCCTCGTCATCGCCGTGGTCATCGCCCTGGTCGCCGTGATCGGCTACTTCAGCAAGTCGAGCGTCAACCCGCTGACCGGCGAGACGCAGCGCGTCGCCCTCAGCCCGGAGCAGGAGATCGCGCTTGGCCTGAAGAGCGCGCCCGAGATGGCGGCGCAGATGGGCGGCCTCTCGCGCAACGAGCAGGCGAAGGCCCTGGTGCAGCGGGTCGGCCAGCGCCTCGCGAGCCGCAGCATCGCGGCGAAAAGCCCGTACCGGTACAGCTTCCACGTGCTCGCCGACGCCCGGACGGTCAATGCCTTCGCGCTGCCCGGGGGGCCGATCTTCATCACCGAGGGCCTGCTTCGCCAGCTCAAGACCGAGGGCGAGCTCGCCGCCGTGCTCGGGCACGAGATCGGCCATGTGATCGCCCGCCATTCCTCCGAGCGGCTCGCCAAGCAGCAGCTCACCCAGGGGCTGGTCGGTGCGCTCGTCGTCGGCAGCGGCGACTACACCACGGCGCAGATCGGGCAGATGGTGGGCAGCATGATCCACATGAAATACGGAAGGGAAGACGAGCTCGAGTCCGACGCGCTCGGCATCCGCATCGCCGCCGAAGCCGGCTACGACCCGCGCGCCATGGTCCGTGTCATGGAAGTGCTGGCGAAAGCGTCCGGCGGGTCGCGCCAGCCCGAGTTCGTCTCCACGCATCCGGCCCCGGAGAACCGCGCCGCGCGCATCCAGGCGGAGATCGCCAAGCAGTTCCCGGGCGGCCCGCCGGAAGGACTGACGCCCTAGCGGGCGATGGCTGAGCTCGATCGACTGATGGATGGCGGGGAACGCACCGACCCGGGGGGCTTGCGCGGAGGCATGCGGCTTGCCTACGCTTTGGTCCGTGCACGTCGACACCGCCCGAGAAGCTTACCGGCGCTACGCCGGGTTCTACGACGCCCTATTCGGCCCGATCCTCCAGCCGGGCCGCCGGGCGGTGATCGAGGCGCTGGGCTGCCGGCCGGGCGAGCGCGTCCTCGAGGTCGGCGTCGGCACCGGCCTCTCGCTGCCGATGTATCCCGCCTGGGTGCGGATCACCGGCATCGACGTGTCGCGCGAGATGCTGGCCCGGGCGCGCCGGCGCATCGCGCGCGAAGGCCTGGCGAACGTCGAGGCGCTGCTCGAGATGGACGCCGAGCAGATGAGCTTCCCGGAGGCGAGCTTCGATCGCGTGGTCGCCATGTACGTCGTGTCCGTGGTCCAGCATCCCGGGCGCGTGATGGCCGAGCTGCGCCGCGTCTGCAGGCCGGGCGGCGAGATCCTGGTGGTGAACCACGTGCGCTCGAAGAATCCGCTGCTCGGCGCGGTGGAGAAGGGCCTCGCGCCGCTTTCCGCGAAGCTCGGCTGGCACCCGGACTTCGAGCTCGCGCACATCACCGCCGCCGGCGGGACGCTGCTCGAGATGTCGACCGTCGGGCTGCTCTGGAAGGTGCTGCGCCTGCGCAACGCCTAGCGGCACGGCGCTGCTGTATAACGGCGCCATGGCCAAGAACCTTCCTTCCGTGCGCGGCGCCGCGGGCATCGCCTACCGCGAGTCCGGCGCGCCGGGCTCCCCCGCGGTCGTCCTTCTCCACGGCATCGGCTCCACTTCCGCGGGATGGCGCGAGCAGTACGGCCCGCTCGGGGAGCGTTTCCGCGCCGTCGCCTGGAGCGCCCCGGGATACCACGACAGCGTGCCGTTGCCGGGCGAGAGCCCGCCGGCGCGGGACTACGCGAGCGCGCTTGCGCGCCTGCTGGACGCGCTCGGCGTGGCCGACGCGGACCTCGTGACCAACTCCTGGGGCACGCTGTGCGCGCTCGCGTTCGCCGCCGCCTATCCCAAGCGCGTGCGCTCGCTCGTCCTGGGCGGGCCGAGCGCCGGATCGCACGGCCTCGCCGCGGAACAGCGCGAGAAGCTGTGCGCCGAGCGCGTCGCGCGCGTGCGCAGCGTAGGGCTGGTCGCGATGCGCCAGCAGGACGCGC
>CBDDRX010000055.1:0-50808 GCA_965233165.1 uncultured bacterium
ATGCGCGGCATGAAGAGCCGCCGCGAGTTCTTCAACCTGGGCTGATGCAGGTCCTGCGCGACATCGCCGCGGTGCGCGGGACCCTCGCGGGGGCACGCCCGGCGTTCGTGCCGACCATGGGCAATCTGCACGAAGGGCATCTATCGCTGCTCCGCCGGGCGCGCGCCGCCGCCCCTGGTCGGCCGCTCGTGGCGAGCATCTTCGTGAACCGGCTCCAGTTCGCCCCCGGCGAGGACTTCGAGCGCTATCCGCGTACCTTCGAGCGCGATGTAGCGCTCCTCGCGGCCGAAGGCGTCGATGTCCTCTTTGCCCCGGACGAGTCCGTGCTCTACCCCGAGCCGCAGGGCTACGTCGTGCGGCCGCCGCCGATCGCGGAAGAGCTGGAAGGGCGCTTCCGGCCGGGATTCTTCACCGGTGTCGCGACCGTGGTGCTCAAGCTCTTCAACTGCGTGAGCCCCGAGGTCGCCGCGTTCGGCAAGAAGGACTACCAGCAGCTGCACCTCGTGCGCGGCATGGTGCGCCAGCTGAACCTGCCGGTGCGCCTGATGGCGGGCGAGACCGTCCGCGAGGCCGACGGGCTGGCCATGAGCTCGCGCAACGGCTACTTGTCGCGCGAAGAGCGCGCGGAGGCGCCCCGCCTGTACCGCCTGCTGGAGGAGATCCGCGCCGGCAGGTCCACTTGCGCGGACGCGCTTCGCGCGCTCTCGGGCGCGGGGTGGAAACCAGACTATCTGGAAGTGCGGCGAAGGCATGATCTTGCGCCGCAGCCTGCCGCGCAGGGGGAATGCGTCGTGCTCGCCGCTGCGCGGCTGGGCGCCACGCGGCTGATCGACAACGTCGAGCTGTAGGCGTCCTACCCCGGATAGGGGTCGAAGGTCATTGATTCGACCGGGCAGCCCATGGCCTTTGCCATCTTGTCCATGGCCTCGTCGGTCAGCTGCACCGGCTGGAAGTCCGCGTCTCCGGCCTTTGCGCTGATGAACGCCTTGGCGTCGGTCTCGGTGTTCCACGTCACCACGGGGTCGGGGCTCACCCCGGCCACCTGACGGCAGATCGGAAACCCGTCGGACTTGTAGACGATCGCGTACATGGCTCCCCCTGCGGCGTAATTTAACCGATCCGGCCCGTGGACAACAAGCCAAAAAGCTTCTGGAAACCGCGCATTGCGCCATGTAGTGAAACAGGCGTTTAATGGCCGCGGGAGGCATCGCAGCGCGTCCATCCAAGCGCGGCGAGCCGAGGTCATGCCCCCGCCGAAGGGGGTTCTTTTCGGGAAGGAGTCAGCCATGAGCAACATGCACGACGCAGCAGGCCTGCGCTTGCCCTACGGCAACAGCGCCGGCCAGTTCGATACGCAGTACGAACCGGCGATCGAGACGGTATGGGGGTACATGAATCCGAAGGGAACCCCATGCTTCAACCTCGGGCTGCTGAAGGACATCTACGCGCATGACCGCGCGCTGCAGCAAAACGGCGGGCGCGCGCAGATCGAAGGGATCGCGCACCCGGTCCGCTACTACGTGGGTGCGTCGCGCGTCCCGCGCGTATACAACCTCGGCGGGGACCTGGCGCTGTTCGTTCTGCTCATCAAGGCCCGCGACCGCGAGGCGCTGTCGCACTACGCGCGCATGTGCCTCGACAATCTGCATGCGCGCATCGAGAACTACGGCTGCCCGACGATGACCACCATCTCCATGGTGCAGGGCGATGCGCTCGGCGGCGGCTTCGAATGCGCGCTGACCTCCGACGTGATCGTCGCCGAGGAGAGCGCGCAGATGGGTTTCCCGGAGATCATCTTCAACCTGTTTCCCGGCATGGGCGCCTACAGCCTCCTCGCCCGCAGGATCGGGCCGCGCGAGGCGGAGCAGCTGCTCCTTTCCGGCCGGATGCTCTCGGCACGGCGCCTCCATGAAATGGGGGTCGTGGACGTCGTCGCTCCCGACGGCGAGGGCGAGACGGCGGTGCGCGCCTGGATCCAGGGCAACGCGCGCCGGCGCAACGGCACGCAGGGCATCTACCTGACGCGACGGCTGGTCAATCCGATCACGCGCGCCGAGCTCGACGCCGTGGCCGACGCGTGGGTGGATGCGGCGCTTCGCCTCAGCGACCGCGACCTGAAGATGATGGGCTTCCTGGTGCGCGCGCAGCTGCGCCGCATGGAGGCGGGCGACGTCGACGACGTCTCCGCCGAAGCCGTAGCTGCTGCGGGCTGATCGCGATCAAGGAGATTGCCATGCTTACACGTTCCAACGGTCAGGCGCTCGATTCGTCGAGCAGCCTGCTTTCACCGACCTTTGCCGCCGCCGCGGGCGCCGCGCTGCTGATGCTGTTCGCCAGCGCGCTCTTCGCCGTTCAGGCGGCGCTCGTCAAGGTCGGGCTACAGCAGATCGGGCCGCTCGAGCTGGTCTTCTTCCGCGGCCTGTTCTGCGTGCTGGTCATCCTCGCGCTCGCGCGGTGGCGTGGGCAGGCGCTGGCAACGGCGCACCCGGTCAAGCAGGTGGCGCTCGGCATCATCGGCTTCGCCTCGCTTGCGCTCTACTTCATCGCGCTCGGGATGCTGCCGCTGGTGACCGCCACGGCGTTGTGCTACACGGCGCCGCTGTTCCTGGCGCTGGCCCTCGGCCTGCACAGGGCGCGCGCGGCGCGGGTGGCCATTGTTCTCTGGGTGGCGGGTGGATTCCTCGGCGTATGCCTGGTGCTCCAGCCCTCGCTGGCGGGCGGGAGCGCCACCGGCGTGCTCATCGGGCTGCTGTCCGGCGTCACGGGCGCCGGCGCGTACCTGCTTCTTAGCCGGCTCGGCCGCGCCGGAGAGCCCGAGCGCGTGACGGGGCTCTGGTTCTCGCTGGTGGTCTGCCTGCTCGCCGGGGCGCCGACCCTGGTCACGGGATTCTCCATCGCCACGCTTCAGCAGGTGGGCCTCGTCGTAGGCATCGGCTTGCTGGCCACGGCCGCGCAGCTTGCCGTCGGGCGGGCCTATGCGCTGAGCTCGCCGATGATCCCGGCCACGTTCTCCTACAGCGCCGTCGTGTTCTCGAGCCTGCTCGGCGCCTGGTGGTGGGGCGACCAGCTCGGCGTGCTGGAAATGGCCGGCATCGCGCTCATCGTGGCGAGCGGCATCCTGGTCTCCGCCGGCCAGGCCGGCACGGACCATCGCGCCCGATGCACCGCGCTGCCGGTCGACGAGCGGCGACGCCAGCGGGAGAACCGTGGCCACACGCTGCGCTCGATCTATGCGGCGGTCATGCTGGCGCGCGATCCGCAGCAAACGCAGTATGTCTTCATGATGGGCCGTGCCCAGGACGACATCGCCGAAGGCGAGCGCTTGCGCGGAAGGATCCGCGACCCGTTCGCCGCGGAGGAGCTCGAGCGCATGTGGCGCGCGAACTTCGTGACCGCGCGCTACGATGTCGACGCCCTGCTGCGCCTGCCCGCGGAAACGCTCGGCGGCGCCTACGCGCGCCACATGAAGGCCAACGGCCTGCAGCCGGACTACTACGCCGAGGTGACGCCGCGCCACCGCCTGCAGTTCCTGCGCTTGCGCGTCCACAAGACCCACGACATCTGGCACGTGCTGTGCGGCTTCGATACGGACGAGTTCGGCGAGGTCGGCCTGCAGGGGTTCTACTTCGCGCAGTTCACGAACGGCCAGTCGGCCATCATCGGCGCCGGGGCTATCCTGAAGAGCGTCCTGCGCGGCCGCTTCGGGGACCTGGAGCGCCATGTCGATGCCTTCTGCGAAGGCTATTGCAACGGCAAGCGCGCGCGGTCGCTGCTCGCGGTGAGGTGGGAAGATCTCTGGTCGGAACCCGTCGAGACGTTGCGCGAGCGCTTCGCCGTCTCGCTGCCGAAGCTCCGCCCGCCGCTGCGCACCGAAGCCGGGGCGGCGCCGGCGGAGACGGTTACCGCGTGAGGCTCGAGACGAACCCGCCGTCGCCGAACATGCGGCCGAACTGGAAGAAGTTGACGCGTGTGGCGTTGACGATCGACGCCTGCGCTGCCGGGTCCGAGATCGTCTTGACCAGGCGGTTGAGCTTCGCCATGTGGTCGACGTCCATGCTGGCGTGCGAGGTGAGGAAGCGGAATCCCGGCCCCTCCGGATCGCGACCAATGGCGCCGGCGATGGACGATGCCACGCGCCCCCCGTATACGGAGGAGACCACTTCCAGCATGTAGAGCATTCCCAACACGGAACATGGGTGCACCCGCTCCGCGGCGTAGTAGTTGAAAGCGATCATCGCCTGCACCGGAGCGCTCGGCTCGCAAGTCTTGGCGCCGGGGACATCGCCTCCCAAAGCCTCGATGTCCTCGAGCACCCATGTTTCGTGGCCTTTTTCCTCCTCAATGCGCTGGTACAACTCGTAGCGCACATCACGCAGGTCGTCCGGGCAACGGGAAGCTGCCGCAGCCATCACCGGGCAGAAATGCCATACGATGTGGTAGAGGTCGTGCAGCAGGGCGAGGTATTCGCGCGCCGGGAGGCCGTGGTTCACCATCTGATGGACCTTCGGCAGGGCCTCGACTTCCCGGCGGCTGGCGTCCGTCAGCTCGACTAGGCGGAAGAAAAAGGACGTCGCGTCGGACATGCGGCAGGATCCCGGAATGGCGCTGGAAGATCGCCCATTCTAGCGTCCCGCCTCAGCTCGCCGAGCGCTGTTTCTCTCTCAAGTAGCGCTCGAGCTCCCGGCGCGCCGCCTCCAGCTCCTCGGTGAGCGAGCGCAGCAGCGCCGGCGATTGCAGCCTGACTTCAGCGTCGGCCAGCGCGCCCAGGCTGCCGCAAAGTTTCGTGAGCCGGTCGGTCCCCATGCTCGCCGAGGAACCTTTCATCGCATGAAGCAACGCGCGAAACTCGCCGTAGTTGCGCCCCGCAAGCGCCTGGTCGATCTTGGTGAGCAGCGCGGTATTGTCGGCGAGGAAGACCCCGATCAGCCTTTCGACGAAATGCGGGGAGGAGCCCAGCTCCTCGAGATGACCGAGCGTCTCGGCGTTCACCGCCAGCGGCGCCGAGGCCGGCATCGGCGCGCCGGCGCTATGGCGCGGCGCGCGTCGCTCGTCCCCCGCGGGCGCGGCCAGCGCATGGATCTCCTCCAGCAGGCGGGCGGCCTGGATCGGCTTGGGCAGGAACGCGTCCGCGCCGGCCTGCAGCGCCTCGCGTTGCACCTCCGGGGTCACGTCGGCCGACAGCAGGATCACGGGAAGCCGTTCGCGCCCGCGCGTCACCAGGCGCAGGGCCTGGAGGGCCTCGATGCCGCCGATCCCGGGCATGTTGCGATCAAGCAGGACGAGGTCGAAGGCTTCCTGCTCGAGCGCGTCGAGCGCCTTCTCGCCGTCCTCCACCAGCCGCACGCTGTGGCCGCCGCGCTCGAGGATCCGGCCGATCACCTCGCGGTTCGTCGGATTGTCGTCCGCGGCCAGGACGCGCAGCCTTCGCCCCCCGCCTCGCTGCGCGTAGTCCTGGAGCCGCACCACGCCTTCGCGAATGTCGTCACCGGCCGAGACCGAGTGCAGGACGTTGAAGAGCTGCCGCTTGTCGAAAGGAAGCTCGAGCACCGAGGCGAACCCGGCGGAGAGGGCGTCGAAGCGTGGTACATGCGCGTCGCGCGGCACGGCGAGCACCAGCTGCGGCGCCGGATGCGGCGCGGCCTTGCGGAAGCGGGCGCCGATCTCGATGCCACCTGCCTCGGCGTAGACGAGCGCGCTGTGATAGGGCTTCGCCACGCTGATTTCTTCCACGAGCCTCATGACGCCATGCTCGACCGTCGGGACGCAGACCGTGGTCGCTCCCCAGCCGAGCAGCGCCGCTTCCACCTGCTCGCGGGGCGCGGACGGGAAGCCGATGAGCATTACTCGCGCGCCGGCGAGCTCGCCGACCGACGCCGCGCCGCGCTCGGGCTGCTTCTCCAGCGGCAATTCGAACCAGAACGTGCTGCCCAGGCCCACCGCGCTCTCGACCCCGATGCGCCCCCCCATCAGCTCGACCAGCTGCTTGGCGATGGTCGTGCCTAGACCCGTACCGCCGAAGCGGCGGGTCGTGGACTGATCGGCCTGGGTGAAGCTGTCGAAGATCCGCGGCTGCGCCTCGGGCGCAATGCCGATGCCGGTATCGCGGATGGAGAACTTCAGGAGCGCGGACCCTTCCGACTCGGACTGCGCCGTCACGTGGACGGTCACGCTACCCCGCTCCGTGAACTTGACGGCATTGCCGGCGAGGTTCACCAGGACCTGGCGGAGGTAGTGCGGATCGCCGCGCAAGGCATGCGGCACCTCCGGCATGATCGACACCACGAACTCCAGGCCCTTTGGCGCTGCCTGCGCGGCGATGATGCGGCAGGTGCTGTTGACCAGCGCGTGGAGGTCGAAATCGACCTTTTCCAGGGAAACCTTGCCTGCCTCAATCTTGGAGAAATCCAGCACCTCCTCGACGAGGCCCAGCATCATGCGCGAGGAGCTGCGCAAGGTCTGCAGCATGTCGGCCTGCTCGCGATTGAGCGACGTGTCGCGCAGCAGGTCCGCCATGCCGATGATCGCGTTGAGCGGCGTGCGCATCTCGTGGCTGACCACGGAAATGAAGCGGCGCTTCGCCACGTTCGCGCTTTCCGCCCGCGCCAGCGCGTCGAACAACTGCGTGACGAGCTTGCGCACGTACAGGCTGAGGACGATCAGTCCGACCATCAGGCCGAGGCCCAGGCCGGCATGCTGGCGCCAGAAGTCGCCATAGGCGAGCGCGATGCTGAACCCGGCGATGCTCAAGCCGAGGGAGGCGAGGAGCGCACGCGCGCCAAACCGGAACCCGTTCGCCAGCGTGATCCAGAGGTATGCGAGGAAGAGGGGCGCTCCCTCTTCGCCGAAATGCACCAGCGCCCAGGTCAGCGTCGCGATGTCGGCGAGCGCGCCGGCCACGCGCCGCCCCTGCGAAATGCCTGGGCGGACGAAGATTGCGGTGAGAATCGCGCTGCCGGCGACGAAGTACGCGGCCCAGACGAGCAAGTGCGGCGAGCGCCAGCCGCCGTCTTCGCGCGCCAGGATCTCGGGCAGCAGGTACAGGCCGAGCGCGAGCGCGTTGAACATCCGCACGAGCGCCTGCTCGTGCTCGGTGTCCGGCCGCGAGGCGAGCCGGCCGCGCAGCGCGTCGAAGGCGGCGCGGACCACGCTCATTCGGCGTCGGCCCGGCCCTGCAGCTGCGCCTGCAGCATGAGTTGCTGGCGGCGCAGCGTGAGGAGGTTGCGGCAGCGCGCGAGGCACTCGCGGGCGTCGCTCGGCTTGGTCAGGAAGTCGGTGATGCCGGCGTCCAGGGCCGCGTAGCGGACCTTGCGGTCGTCGTGCACCGTCACCATGACGATGGGCACGTGCTCGTAGCCGGGGATCGCGCGCAGGCGCTTCACCAGCTCGACGCCATCCATGTCGGGCATCATGTAGTCGACCAGCACGAGGTCCGCGACGTGGCGCGTCGCCCATACCACGGCATCCACGGGGCGCGCGAAGCCCTCGACCGCGACCCGCTCGTCGAGGCTCCTTACGACCTGCTCCAGGATCGCGCGACCCGTCGACTGGTCGTCCACCACCATGATGGTGTTGACGACCGACGGAAGCGCCCGGATCTGCGCCTTCGACATGCTCCCCCCTTGGGTGCGGCAAAGACTACGCCGCACCCCCTGCACTGTCCAGACGGATGAACATTTCTTACAGGTAGTGGTGCCGGAAGAGAGAATCGAACTCTCACGACCTTGCGATCGGCGGATTTTGAGTCCGCTGCGTCTACCAGTTCCGCCATTCCGGCCCGGCTGGACTGCGGGGTAAACCGAAGGAGGCGAAATTATAATTCGCCGGGCATGCGGCTCTCCGAGTTCGACTATGACCTTCCCCCCGAGCTCATCGCCCAGCATCCCGCTCCGGAGCGCGCCGCAAGCCGCCTGCTGCGCCTGCATGCGCGCACCGGGGCGCTCGAGGACCTGACATTCGCTGACCTTCCCGGCCTCGTCGATGCGCGCGACACGCTGGTGTTGAACGAAACGCGCGTGATCAAGGCCCGCCTGGCGGGCCGCAAGCGAACCGGCGGCCGCGTCGAGGTGCTCGTCGAGCGCGTGCTCGGCGCGCGCGAGGCGCTCGCCCTCATCCGCGCCAGCCATCCGCCGGCGCGCGGCACGGAGCTGCTGGTCGGAGAGGGCATCGCGGTGACCGTCGAGGGCCGCGAAGGCGACCTCTACCGCATCCGCTTCGCCGATGCCGTGGAAGCGGTCCTCGAGCGCTTCGGGGCGGTGCCGCTTCCGCCTTACATCGCCCATGCCGCCGGCCCCGCGGACGCCGAGCGCTACCAGACGGTCTACGCGCGCATCCCCGGCGCGGTCGCCGCGCCCACCGCCGGACTGCACTTCAGCGCGGAGATCCTGGCGGCGGTTCGCGCGCGCGGCGCGCGCATCGCCACCCTCACGCTGCACGTCGGAGCCGGTACATTCCAGCCCGTGCGCAGCGACGAGATCGAGAGCCACAGGATGCACAAGGAGCGCTATGCGGTGCCGCGGGAGGCTTGCGCGGCCATCGAAGGCAGGCGGGTCCTCGCGGTCGGGACCACTTCGCTTCGCGCGCTCGAAACCATGGCCCTCACCGGCCAGCGCGAAGGCGAGTCGGAACTGTTCGTTTATCCCGGGTTCCAGTTCCAGGTGGTCGACCGCCTGCTGACCAACTTCCACCTGCCGAAGTCGACGCTGCTCATGCTCGCCTGCGCCTTTGGCGGCATGCAGAGCGTCCTGCACGCCTACCGCCATGCCATCGAGAAGCGCTACCGCTTCTTCAGCTATGGCGACGCCATGCTGATCGAGCGATGAAGTTCTCCGTCGCGAAGGTGGACGGCCGCGCGCGCCGCGGCGCGCTCGAGCTCGCCCATGGCCGCGTCGAGACGCCGGCCTTCATGCCGGTCGGCACCTATGGCACGGTCAAGGCGATGGCGCCGCAGGAGCTCGAAGCGCTCGGGGCCCAGATCGTGCTCGGCAACACCTTCCACCTCTGGCTGCGCCCCGGGCTCGACGTGATCGGCAGGCATGGCGGCCTGCACCGCTTCATGGGCTGGAACCGGCCCATCCTGACGGACTCGGGCGGCTTCCAGGTCTTCAGCCTCGGCGCGATGCGCAAGATCTCCGAGGAAGGGGTGCAGTTCGCCTCGCCGATCAATGGCGACCGGCTGTTCCTCACCCCGGAGGAATCGATGCGCATCCAGCTCGCGCTCGATTCGGACATCGCGATGGTGTTCGACGAATGCACGCCCTATCCCGCCACCGAGGACGAGACGGCGCAATCGATGCGCCTCTCCCTGCGCTGGGCGCGACGCTCCAGGGACGCGTTCCAGGGCAGGAACGCCCTCTTCGGCATCGTCCAGGGCGGCATGTTCGACGGCCTGCGCGAGGAGTCCCTGGAGAAGCTCGCGGGCATCGGCTTCGATGGCTACGCGATCGGCGGGCTGTCCGTCGGCGAGCCGCCGGAAGACCGCTGGCGCGTGGTCGGGCACACCGTGCCGAGGATGCCGGCGGAAAAGCCGCGCTACCTGATGGGGATGGGCACGCCCGAGGACATCGTCCAGGCGGTGCTCGCCGGGATCGACATGTTCGACTGCGTGCTGCCGACGCGCAACGCGCGCAACGGCTGGCTGTTCACGCGCGCCGGCGACGTGAAGATCCGCAACGCGCGCCACCGGGACGACCCGGCGCCGCTCGACGCGCGCTGCGCCTGCTACGCCTGCCGCAACTTCTCCCGCGCGTACCTGCACCACCTCCAGAAGGCGAACGAGATCCTCGGCGCCCGGCTGAACACGCTGCACAACCTGCACTACTACCAGGAGCTCATGCGGGACCTGCGCGGCGCGATCGAGGCGGGGACGCTCGAGGCGACCGCCCGGGCGCTGCTCGCGGAGCGCAAGCAGCTATAATTCGCCCTCTTCCGAGTCCCGGAGCCGAGGATGATTTCCCCCGCATACGCTCAGGCCGCGCCCGCAGGTGGCAGCGGCTTCGAAAGCATGATCCTGCTGGTCGCGATGTTCGCGATCATGTACTTCCTGCTCATCCGCCCGCAGATGAAGCGGGCCAAGGAGCAGCGCGCGATGGTCGAGGCGCTCCAGAAGGGCGACGAGGTGGTCGCCGCCGGCGGCCTGATCGGGCGGATCACCAAGCTCTCCGACCAGTACATCACGCTGGAGGTCGCGCCCAACACGGAGATCGTGATGCAGCGCGCCGCCGTGCAGGTCGTCCTTCCGAAGGGCACCCTGAAGACCGTCCAGCCCGAGTAGCAGTTGAACCGCTTCCCGACCTGGAAGTACGTGCTGATCGCGGTCGTCGTGCTGGCCGCGCTGTTGTACACGCTGCCGAACTTCTTCGGCGAGTCGCCGGCGGTCCAGGTCTCCAGCGCGCGCGCGACCGTGAAGGTCGAGCCGGCCCTCATGGCGCGCGTCGAGGACGCGCTGAAGAAGGCGGACATCCCGTACACCGGCGCCACGCTCGACCCGACGAGCCTGCGCGTACGCTTCGCCGACCCGGACACCCAGCTCAAGGCGAAGGACGTGATCCATTCGACGCTCAATCCCGGCGCCGCGCCCCAGGCGACGCCCGAGGAGGATCCGAACGTCAACTACGTGGTCGCGCTAAACCTGGTGCCGGCCTCTCCCAAGTGGCTGTCCGCGATCCGGGCGCTGCCCATGTACCTGGGCCTCGACCTGCGCGGCGGCGTGCACTTCCTGCTGCAGGTCGACATGCAGGCCGCGGGCACCAAGCGCATCGAGAGCATGGCCGGCGACGTGCGCCAGCTCCTGCGCGAGCGGGGCATCCGCCACGGCGGCGTGACGCGCGAGGGCCAGCAGCTGCGCGTGCGCTTCCGGGAAGCGCCGGCGCGCGAGCAGGCCCGCAACGCGCTCGCCACGGACATGCCGGACCTCGCCTTGGGCGAGCGCGAGGACGGGCAGGACCTGCTGCTCATCGGCACGCTGAAGCCCGAGGCGCTCAAGCGCACGCAGGAATACGCGCTGCGGCAGAACATCACCACCCTGCAGAACCGCATCAACGAGCTCGGCGTCGCCGAGCCGATCATCCAGCAGCAGGGCGCCGACCGGATCGTCGTGCAGCTCCCCGGCGTGCAGGACGTGGCGCGGGCGAAGCGCCTGATCGGCCGCACCGCCACCCTCGAGATCCGCATGGTGGACGAGGACAAGATGACGCCCGAGAACATCGAGGCGGCCTCGCGCGGCCAGGTGCCCTTCGGCACGGAGTACTACGTCGAGCGAAACGGCCAGCCGCTCCTGGTGAAGCGCCAGGTGGTGCTGACCGGCGACCGGCTCACCGACGCGCAGCCCGGGTTCGACAGCCAGACCAACGAGCCGGCGGTGCACCTGCGCCTCGATGCCCAGGGCGCGCGCATCTTCCACGAGGTCACGCGCGAGAGCATCGGCAAGCGCATGGCCATCCTGCTCATCGAGAAGGGCAAGGGCGAAGTGGTCACGGCACCGGTGATCCGCAGCGAGATCCCGGGCGGGCGGGTGCAGATCTCCGGGCGCATGAACACCCAGGAGGCGAACGACGTGGCGCTCCTGCTGCGCGCCGGCTCGCTCGCGGCGCCGATGGAGATCGTCGAGGAGCGCACGGTCGGCCCGAGCCTCGGCAAGGAAAACATCGAGAAGGGCTTCAAGGCGACCCTGTGGGGGTTCCTCGCGATCGTCGCCTTCATGACGGTCTACTACGCGCTCTTCGGCGTCATCTCCTCCATCGCCCTGGCCGTGAACCTGCTGCTTCTCGTCGCCCTGCTGTCGCTCCTCCAGGCCACGCTCACGCTGCCTGGCATCGCCGCGATCGCGCTCACCCTCGGCATGGCGATCGACGCCAACGTGCTGATCAACGAGCGGATCCGCGAGGAGCTGCGCGGCGGCGCGACGCCCCAGGCGGCGATCGCCGCCGGCTACGACCGGGCATGGGGCACCATCTTCGACTCGAACATCACGACGCTGATCGCCGGCCTCGCCCTGCTCATCTTCGGCCAGGGCCCGGTGCGCGGCTTCGCGGTGGTGCACTGCCTCGGCATCCTGACCTCGATGTTCTCCGCGGTCACGGTGTCGCGTGCCCTCGCCAACCTCACCTACGGTCACCGCAAGAGAGTGCACAAGCTCTCGATCGGCGACACGGCCTGGAAATAGGGAGCCCGCATGGAGTTCTTCAAGATCCGGCGGACCATCCCCTTCATGCGGCATGCGTTGGTCTTCAACGTCATCTCGCTGCTCACCTTCCTCGCCGCGGTGTTCTTCCTCTTCACCAAGGGGCTCAACTTCTCGATCGAGTTCACCGGCGGCACGCTGATCGAGGTGGGCTACAAGCAGTCCGCCGACGTGGAGCGCATCCGCACGCGCCTTGAGGGCGCCGGGTTCAAGGCGGAAGTGCAGAATTTCGGCTCCTCGCGCGAGGTGCTCATCCGCATGCACCTGGACAAGAACCAGTCCAGCGCCGACCTCTCGCAAAAGGTACTCGAGGTCCTGAAGAAAGACGACCCGACCGCCGAGCTGCGCCGGGTCGAGTTCGTCGGGCCGCAGGTCGGCCGCGAGCTGGCGGAATACGGCGCGCTCGCGCTCCTGGTCACCGCCATCGGCATCGTCCTGTACCTCTGGCTGCGCTTCGAGTGGAAGTTCGGCCTGTCGGCGATCATCGCGAACATGCACGACGTGGTGATCATCCTCGGCTGCTTCGCCTTCTTCCAGTGGGAGTTCTCGCTGCCGGTGCTCGCCGCGGTGCTGGCGATCCTCGGCTACTCGGTGAACGAGTCGGTGGTCGTCTTCGACCGGGTCCGCGAGATGTTCCGCAAGCATCGCAAGGCCGGCACGGCCGAGGTGATCGACATGGCGATCACCGGGACGATATCCCGCACCATCATCACCCACGGCAGCACCCAGATCATGGCGACGACGATGCTGCTCTTCGGCGGCCCGGCGCTGCACTACTTCGCGCTGGCGCTCACCATCGGCATCTGCTTCGGCATCTACTCCTCGGTGCTGGTGGCCGCGCCCATCCTCATGTGGCTCAAGGTCGACCGCGCGCACTTCGTCAAGCCGGCGAAGCGCCGCGACGAGCACGAAGGGGCCGTGGTCTAGCTACTTAAGTATTTGGACCAGGTTGCTGTAGTCGTCCGTCCAGGTCCGCCATTCCGGGCGATCTTGCGCGGGCTCGGCGCCCGCCTCGACGATCCGCGGTGCCTCCAGCGCCGCGGCAGAGCGTGACACCAGAACCCAGTCGCTCCGGGAGCGCCGGCTCTGGTCGTCCTCGTCCGGATCATCGTTGACCAGCACCGCATGCACGCCCTCCTCCTTCGCAAGGCGCGCCACGACCGGGATGAGCTGCAGGAAGCGGTTCGACACGTGGAAGGCGACGATGCCATCGGGCTTGACCTGGCGCAGGTAGGCACGCAGGGCTTCCCGCGTGATGAGGTGCACGGGAATCGCGTCGCCCGAGAAGGCATCCACGGCCAGCACGTCGAACCCCTGCGGCGGCTCGCGCTCCAGCGTGAGGCGCGCGTCGCCGACCGCAACCTCGATCCGCGCGGCGCTGTCGCCCAGGTAGGTGAACTCCGAGCGCGCGACCGAGACGACACGCGGGTCGATGTCGTAGAAGCGGAAGCTGTCGCCCGCGCGGCCGTAGGCCGCCAGGGTGCCCGTGCCCAGGCCGATCACGCCCACGCGCACCGGCCCGTTTGCCTGCTTGGCGCGGATCGCCGCGCCGATGCCGGAAGGCTCCTGGTAGTAGCTGGTGATGAAGGTACGCCACGGCCCGGTCATGTACTGCTCGCCGTGCATGATGGCGCCGTGCACCAGGCGGCGCAGGTGGCCCTCGTCGCCCGGCTCTCCGTATTCCTTCACGCGCAGCACCCCGTAGAAGCTGCGCGAGGAGACCCGCACGTCCTTGTGGTAGCTGAAGCTCTCGTAGGCGACGCCGCCGGCGACTGCGAACAGGACCGCCAGGCTGGCGTACTGCACCACGATCCCGAGCCCCCGGAACTGCAGGGCCGCCAGCGCCGCGAGCACCACGAGGCCGATGCCCAGCTCGTAGTAGGCATCGAACACCAGCGGAGCGAGGACCGCGACGAGCAGGCCGCCGAGCGCGCCCCCGGCGGAGATGGTGAGATAGAACGCCGTCAGGTGGCGCGGCGCCGGGCGGATACGGTACAGCTCCCCGTGGCAGAAGAGGCAGCCTGCGAACAGGCCGGACAGGAAGATCCCGAGCTGCAACGGCAGATCGAAATGGAACCGCTCGTCGACCAGCAGCCAGGCCATTGCCGCGAGCGCGACGAGCACGAAGCTCCACATCCACGCCGGCCGATAGGCGCTCCGGCCCTCGAAGGCGAGGATGAATGTGAGCAGGTACAGCGTGAGCGGCGCCAGCCACAGGAGTGGCACGGCCGCCACGTTCTGCGTGAGGTGGTTGGTCACCGCGAGGAGCATCACCGAGCCGGCGGCGGACAGCGCCAGCCAGAGCGGCCAGGGGTGCTTCGCCGCGCCGCCGGCGGCAGCTTCCTCCGCGGGGCCCTCGCCGCGCGGCGTGAACCAGACGGACAACGCGCACAGGAGCGCGAACGCGGCAAAGATCCAGGACCAGGCCTGCACCTGCTCGCGCGCGGCGAGGAAGGGCTCGACGACCAGCGGGTAGCCGATGAGCGCGATCAGGGACGCGAAGTTGGACAGAGCGAAAAGGCGATACGGGTTGCGCTCCGGATGCGCGCGCGCGTACCACGCCTGCACGAGCGGGCTGGTGGAAGCGAGCACGAAATACGGCAGGCCGACCGACGCCGCGAGCAGCAGCAGGATGTGGCTTACCGGCTCCTCCGTGCCGCCGGGCTTCCACGACTCCTCGGGCGCGATCGGCAGCAGCGCGACCGCCGCCGCCAGGAGGACGGTGTGCAGCACCGCCTGCGGCATGCGCCCGGGCAGCTTCTTCACCAGCCAGTGCGCGTAGGCGTAGCCGGCGAGGAGCAGCGCCTGGAAGAAGAGCATGCAGGTCGTCCACACGGCGGCGCTGCCGCCGAACCAGGGCAGGATCAGGCGCGCCACGAGCGGCTGGACGACGAACAGGAGGAACGACGACAGGAAGATCGTCGCTGCGTAGTGCATGTGCGCCTACTCGATGCTTCGCGCGAAGGTCTTGTTCAGCATCCAGGCGCTGATGGCGTCCACGGTCTGCGCTTCCTTGCCGAAGAAACCGTGCGGCGAGAAAGGGTCGCAGGGCCCCGATTCGGGCGCCTTGCCTCCGTTCACGGTCACGAGGGGAAAGCGCTCCCCGAGCCGCGCGGCCTCGCTGTAGGGCGTGGCAGTGCACGTATCGCCCTGGTGGTGGACGAACAGGAGGCGCGACTTGACGCTGCCGAAATCGAAGCCGGTGATCACCGGCCAGCGGCCGCGCGGCGAGGCGAACATCGAGGAACTCAGGACCACGCCGGCGATCTCGTCGCCGAGCGCGCGGCCGAGGTGCGCGCCGCTGATCGTGCTGCGGCTGGTCGTGACGACGAACACCGGCAGCCCGGGAAAGCGCCTGCGCAGCTCGGCGAGGACCGCGCGCGCGTCCGGAGTCTGCTCCGTTCCGGTCCGGTATTCGTCGCCGACGCCGCCGCGCGCGTCCGAGGGCGTGTCGACGACCACCGGCAGCACGCCGTTGCGGATGAATTCGCGCCGCGCGCGCGGCAGGAAATTGTCCGCGCCGAACTTCACCTGGCCGCCTTCGCTGCGCAGGTTGATGTTGCCGTAGCCGCCCACGTAGAGCAGCGCGATCGCCGCCGGCTGCCGCCCGCCCATGCCGGCGACGAAGAAGGACTGGGTGACGCCCGGCCGGGTCGGGATGGTGACCATTTCCTGCGCGGCGGCGCTTGCGGCCGCGAGCGCCAGCGCCACGCCCGCCAGGACCTTCATGCGCCTTTGGCCAGCTTGGCGGCGAGGCCCGTGTAGCTCGCGGGGCGCAGCGCGAGCAGGCGCTTGCGCGCCTCCGCGGGCAGCGGCAGCTTGCGGATGAACGCGGCAAGCTGCGCGCGGTCGAGCCGCCTGCCGCGGGTGAGCGCCTTCAGCTTCTCATAGGCGTCCGGCACGCCATGGCGGCGCATGACCTGCTGCACCGCCTCGCCGAGGACTTCCCAGTTCGCGTCCAGGTCCGCCTCCAGGCGCGGGCGGTCCACTTCGAGCTTCGCCAGGCCGCGCAGGCAGGATGCGTAGGCGAGGAGCGTATGGCCGAGGGCCGGCCCGAGGTTGCGCAGTGCGGTCGAGTCGGACAGGTCGCGCTGCCAGCGCGAGACCGGCAGCTTGTCGGCGAGGTGGCGCAGGAGCGCGTTGGCGACGCCGAGGTTGCCTTCCGAATTCTCGAAGTCGATGGGGTTCACCTTGTGCGGCATGGTGGAGGAGCCGACCTCGCCCGCCTTCAGCTTCTGGCGGAAATAGCCGAGCGAGATGTAGCCCCAGAGATCTCGGTCGAGGTCGAGCAGGACCGTGTTGGCGCCCGCGTAGGCGTCGAGCAGCTCGGCGATCCAGTCGTGCGGCTCGATCTGGGTCGTGTAGGCGTTGAACGCGAGGCCCAGGCCCTCGACGAAGCGCCGGCAGAAGCGCTCCCAGTCCAGGCCGGGATAGGCGGCGACGTGCGCGTTGTAGTTCCCGACCGCTCCGTTGATCTTCCCGAGCGCCGGCACGGCGGCGATGCGCTCGCGGGCGCGGGCGAGGCGCCGCGCAAAATTGGCCATTTCCTTGCCCAAAGTGGTCGGCGAGGCCGGCTGGCCATGGGTCCGCGAGAGCATCGGCAGCGCGGCGTGGCGGTGCGCGAGCGCGCGCACCGCGGCGGCGAGCTGGTCGAGCTTCGGCAGCATGACCCGGGCGCGCGACTCCGCGAGCATCAGGGCATAGGAGAGGTTGTTGATGTCCTCCGAGGTGCAGGCGAAGTGCACGAACTCGAGCGAGCGCTGCACCTCCCGGTTCTTCGCCAGCCGCGCCTTGATCCAGTACTCGATCGCCTTGACGTCGTGGTTGGTCTCGGCCTCGATGTTCTTGATGTGCTCGGCGTCGCGCTCCGTGAAGCCCTTGAGGATCTTCGCGAAGTCGGCCTTCGTCTTCGCCGAGAACGGCTTGAGCTCCTTCACGGAGCGCTCGGCGGCGAGGGCCTGGAGCCAGGCGAGCTCGACGCGGACGCGGTTGCGGATGAGGGCCTGCTCGCTGAAGTGCTCGCGCAGGGGATCGGCGGTCCTGGCGTACCGGCCGTCGAGCGGTGACAGCGCGGCAAGCGGCGAGGGCATGGGCTTCTATTATACGGGGGTGGGTTCGCCTTCACTGCTCGCGCTCGCCAAGGAAGCGAAGGCCTGCACCGCGTGCGCCGACCGCCTGCCGCATGCGCCCAGGCCGGTGTTCCTGGTGGGCCGCGCCGCGCGGCTGCTCATCGTCGGCCAGGCCCCCGGGCGGCGGGTCCACCAGACCGGCCTGCCATGGAACGATGCCTCGGGCGACGTGCTGCGCGCATGGCTCGGCATGGATCGCGCGGCGTTCTACGACACCGCGCGCATCGCGATCGTCCCCATGGGCCTGTGCTATCCGGGCACGCTGAACGGCGCGGACCTTCCGCCCTGCGCGCGCTGCGCACCGCTCTGGCATCCGCGCTTTCGCGCCGCGCTTCCCCATGTGCGCCTCACGCTGCTCGTCGGCTCGTACGCCCAGGCGTACTACATCGGCAAGGCGCGCGGACGATCGGTGGGAGAAACGGTGCGCGCCTGGCGGCAGCACCTGCCCGGGTTCTTCCCGCTCCCGCATCCGAGCTGGCGCAACCGCGGCTGGCTGCAGAGGAATCCCTGGTTCGAAAGCGAGGTCATCCCGGCGCTGAGGAAGCGCGTTAAGGGGCTTTACGACCAGCTATAATTCGCGCCCCATGAAACTGCTCGCCGCCCTCATCAGCCCGTACTCGCGCAAGGTCCGCATATTCCTGGCCGAGAAGAAGATCGACTGCGACATGGAGATCGTCGACGTCCAGCCGGCCGAGAATCCGGTCAACGCGCACAATCCCCTCGGCAAGATCCCGACCCTGGTCCTGGACGACGGCACGACGCTGTACGACTCGCGCGTCATCGTCGAATTCCTCGACAGCGTCTCGCCCATCAGCCGGCTGATTCCGGACGGGACGCGCGACCGCGTCGCGGTGCGCCGCTGGGAGGCGCTCGCCGACGGGGTGCTCGACGCCGGCATCCTGGTGCGCTACGAGTCGGTCCGCGACAAGAAGGAGCAGAGCAAGGCCTGGGCGGACAAGCAGCTCGCCCGCATGCAGCGCGGCATGGCGCAGCTCGAGGCCGACCTGGCGGAGCGCACGTGGTGCCACGGCGATCGTTACTCGCTCGCCGACATCGCGGTCGGCTGCTGCATGGGCTGGCTCGACTTCCGCAAGCCCGGCGGCGAGGACTGGAAGGCGAAGTACGCCAACGTCCGGAAGCACTACGAGAAGCTGATGGAGCGCCCGGCCTTCGCCGAGACGGTGCCCGCGGCTAAGTAATAATCCCGCCGCCCAGGCAGACCTCGCGGTCGTACAGCACGACCGATTGGCCGGGCGTCACCGCCCATTGCGGGCGGTCGAAGTGGACGGTCAGCCCCTTTTCCGAAGCGTCCTCGAGCGTGCATTCGGCATCGGCCTGCCGGTAGCGCGTCTTTGCGCTGCGCACGGAAGGAACCGCGGGCGGCGCCCCGGCGGTCCAGCTCGCGTCTGCGGCCTTCAGCGATCGCTTCATGAGCAGCGGGTGGTCGTGGCCTTGCACGACGACCAGCTCGTTGCTGTCCAGGCGCTTCTGCGCCACATACCAGGCCTGCGCGGAGCCGCCGGCCTTGCCGCCGATTCCGATGCCCTTGCGCTGGCCGATCGTGTAGAAGGCCAGGCCGATGTGCTCGCCGACCCGCGCGCCCTTCTCGTCGACGATCGGCCCCGGGGCCTTCGGCAGGTAGCGGTTCAGGAACTCCCGGAACGGCCGCTCGCCGATGAAGCAGATGCCCGTCGAGTCCTTCTTCGCGTGGTTCGGCAGCCCGGCTTCCCGGGCGATCCGGCGCACCTCGGCTTTCTTCAGCTCACCCACCGGGAAGAGCACCCGGGCGAGCTGCTGCTGCGTGAGGCGGTGCAGGAAATAGCTTTGGTCCTTGTTGCCGTCTCTGCCTTTGAGCAGCTTGAAGTCTTTTTCAAAGAGAACCCGGGCATAGTGGCCGGTGGCGATCTTCTCGGCGCCCAGGCGCAGCGCGTGGTCGAGGAAGGCCTTGAACTTGATCTCTGCGTTGCACAGCACGTCCGGGTTCGGCGTGCGGCCGGCCGAGTACTCGCGCAGGAAGTCTGCGAAGACACGGTCCTTGTACTCGGCGGCGAAGTTGACCGCCTCGAGCCCGATGCCGATCACGTCCGCGGCCGCGGCCGCGTCGACCAGGTCCTCGCGCGTCGAGCAGTATGCGTCGTCGTCGTCCTCCTCCCAGTTCTTCATGAACAGGCCCGTCACCTCGTGGCCGGCGCGCTTCAGGAGCAGCGCCGCGACCGACGAGTCGACCCCGCCCGACATGCCGACGACGATCTTCACGGGAACTCGGCAGAGAACACGCCCAGCGGGAAGGCCTTCCCGGCCAGGTGGTCCTCGACGCATTTCTGCACCAGCGGCGAGCGGTGCATCGCGCTGCGGCCCTTCAGCTCCTCGAGGGACAGCCAGTGCGTCGCCACGATCTCCTTGTCCAGCGCGCGTTCCTCGAGGGCGCCCGGGCGGCCGGAGAAGCAGAAGCGCAGGAAGGTGACGTCTTTCGCGGCGTAGTGCCAGCGGTAGAGGCCGACCAGCGCGGCGGGGCTGAAGCGGTACGCCGTCTCCTCCAGTACCTCGCGGGCGCACGCGGCGATCAGGGACTCGCCCGGATCCAGGTGGCCGGCCGGCTGGTTCAGCACGCGCCGGCCGTCGATCTCCTCCTCGACGAAAAGGAACTTGCCGCCGCGCTCGATCACTGCGGCGACCGTGACGCTCGGCCGCCAGATCTCCTTCATGCGGCTTTTCGCGTGTTCTTCTTGATGAAGTCCGCCATGCGCGCGACCCCCGCTTCGATCGCTTGCCGGGAAGCGGCGTACGAGAAGCGCACGTGCTGCCCCTCGCCCGGGACCCGGGAACCGAAGTGGATGTCCGCGAGCACCGCCACGCCCGCCTCGTTGAGCAGGCGCTTGCGGAACTCCTCGGAGTCCTGCGCGCCGATCATGCGGCAGGCCTCGGTGACGTTCGGCCAGGCGTAGAACGCGCCGCCGGGAACGCGGCATTTCACACCCGGCACCTCGTTCAGCAGCCGCACGATCAGGTCGCGGCGCTCGAGGAAGCTCTTCTTCATCATCTCGGCGGCGTCCTGCGGCCCGTTGATCGCCTCCACCGCCGCCCACTGGCTGATCTGCGACGCGCAGGAGTCCGTATTGGTGATCCAGCGCGTGAAGACCGGCGCGAGCGCCGGATTGGCGGTGAAGCCGATGCGCCAGCCCGTCATCGCCCAGGTCTTGGAAGCACCGTCCGAGATGATCGTGCGCTCATACATGCCCGGAACCTGGGCGATGGAGAAGAACTGCCCTTCGTAGGCGAGCCGCGAGTAGATCTCGTCCGCGTAGACCCACACCTGCGGATGCTTCTTCAGGATCTGCGCGATGCCTTCGAGCTCTGCCTTCGACAGCGAGCCGCCGGTCGGGTTGTGCGGATAGTTGAGGATCAGCAGCCTGGTTTTTTCATTCAGCTTATTTTCAAGGTCCTGAAGGTCGAAGCCGAAGTCCCTGGATTCATGCAGGTGGATGGGCACCGGCTTCGCGCCGTGCGCGAGGATCTGCGACTCGTAGATCGGGAAGCCGGGATTGGGGTAGATCACCTCGTCTCCCACGCCGTAGTCGGTGGTGGAGAGGATCGCGTAGGCGATGAACGGCTTCGCGCCCCCGCCGACCACGACGTCCTCCGGACGGATCGGCAGGCCGCCCCGCATGCCCGCCATGTACCGCGCGGCCGCATGGCGCAGCTCGTCGATGCCCGCGGAAGGCGTGTAGCCGTGCTTGCCGCCCCTGATCGCGCGGATCGCCGCCTCCTGCACATGCTCCGGGGCCGGGAAGTCGGGCTGGCCGATGCAGAAGCTGATGATGTCCTTGCCCTGCCGGGCGAGCGCGTTCACCTCGGCCAGCACGACGAAGGCGTTTTCGGTGCCGAGCGCGGAGGAACGGCGGCTGAGCTGGGTCATGGGGGATCCGGTCTCCAGGAAGCGCCTATTTTATCCGCGGTAACATCTGGCCCGGCATGCTCGTCAACTGCGTCGTCTACCAGGAAGGCCGCAAGGTCGCCGACATCGACCGGCGCCAGATCAGCGACTACCTGAAGCAGCCCGGCGTGTTCGTCTGGGTGGCGATGAAGGACCCAAGCGACGAGGAGGTGCTGGAGATGCAGGAGGAGTTCGACCTGCACGAGCTTGCCGTCGAGGACGCGCGCCACGGCCACCAGCGGCCGAAGATCGAGGAATACGGCAGCGGCCTCTTCGTCGTGCTGAACACCATCGAGCTCACGCCGACCGACGAGCTGAAGGTCGGCGAGGTCGACATCTTCGTCGGCCCGAACTACATCCTCTCCATCCGCCACCGCACCGAGCGCGGCTTCCAGGACGTGCGCGCGCGCGCCGAGCGCGAGCCGGAGCTGCTGCGCCACGGCTCCGGGTTCGTGCTCTACGCCCTCATGGACGCCATCGTCGACCGCTATTTCCCCGTGCTCGATGCGATCGAGAGCGACCTCGAGCATGCGGAGGACCAGCTCTTCTCCAGCGACTCGCCGCGCGCCAACATCGAGCAGCTCTACTACGTGAAGCGCGAGCTGATGGAGCTCAAGCACATCGCCGCCCCCGCCCTGGAGACGAGCAACAAGCTCTTCGGCGGCCGCGTGCCGCAGGTCTGCGCCGGCCTGGGCGACTACTTCCGCGACGTCTACGACCACCTGCTGCGCCTGAACCAGCAGATCGACACCCTGCGCGACACGAGCAACACGGCGATCCAGGTGGCGCTGGCGATGATCTCCCTCGACGACTTCCAGGTGACGAAGCGGCTCGCGGCGTACGCCGCGCTGGTTGCCGTTCCCACCATGATCGCCGGCGTGTATGGCATGAACTTCCAGCACATGCCGGAGCTGCAGTGGACCTTCGGCTACCCGCTCGCGGTCGGGGTGATGGTCGCGATCGACACGTTCCTGTTCATCCGCTTCCGCAAGGCCGGCTGGCTCTAGAAGCGCAGCTCCGCCCGGATGGCGTCCCAGGGCACGGCGACCTGGCCAGCGGCGGTCTTTTCCAGCAGTCCCGCCTCCCGCAACGCCGCGACGTCGGTATGGACGTTCTTGTAGTCCCTTCCCAGGCGGCGCGCGAGCTCATAGACCGAGCACGCGCCGCCGTCCTTCAGGGCCTTCAGCAACGCCCAGCGCGCGGGCGTCAGCGCCTTGCTCACCGCCGGGAGATCCTGCAGGGACAGCACGTGATAGGCGCGCACGGGCGCGCCGTCGGCGATGCGGTTCCACGCCGCCTCGAAGCGGTCGAGCGCGTCGCGCGGCGGCGCGACGCGGACCTCGAGCACCTTAGGCAAGCGCGCCTCCGAGCGCGCGCACGTCCTGCTCGAAGTCGTAGCGCAGCTGCTCCACGGAGCGGAAGCGGTACGGCATGCGGCGCCCGGCGACGCGGCGCTCGCCCTTCTCGTAGACCACGCGCTCGCCGTAGGACAGCCGGTAACGCAGGTCCTCGTGCAGCTCGACGCGCACGAGGGTTCCCTCGAAGAAGCAGCGCTCGCAAAGGACCATCGTTATATGGCTTATAGCACCATACCCGAGGACCTGTAAAATGGCCGGATGAAGGACTTCCTGAATCTCTACGCGCACGGCTTCGCCCGCGTCGCCGTGGCCACGCCCGCGCTGCGCGTCGGCGACCCGCAGTTCAACGTCGACGCGACGCTCGCGCTGGCCCGCGAGGCGGCGCAGGGGAAGGCGGTGCTGGCGGTCTTTCCGGAGCTCGGGCTCTCCGCGTATACCTGCGAGGACCTGTTCCACCAGCAGGCGCTGATCGATGCCGCAGCGGATTCGCTGCAGGCGCTCCTCTCGGGCAGCCGCGACCTGCCCCTCGCGCTGCTCGTCGGCTTGCCCGTCGCGGTGGACGGGCAGCTCTACAACTGCGCGGCGCTGGCCTGCCGCGGACGGCTGATCGGCGTCGTGCCCAAGACCTACCTGCCCAACTACCGGGAGTTCTACGAGGCGCGCCAGTTCACCCCCGGCGACACGTCGGCGCGCACCGAGATCGCGCTTGCCGGCCAGCGCGCGCCTTTCGGCACGGGGCAGATCTTCCGTCCCGGCGGCCTGCCGGGCTTCGCGCTCCACGTCGAGATCTGCGAGGACCTGTGGGTGCCCGCGCCCCCCTCGTCCTTCGCCTGCCTTGCCGGCGCGACGGTGATCGGCAACCTCTCGGCTTCCAACGTGGTCGTCGGCAAGGAAGGCTACCGGCGCCAGCTGGTCGGCAACCAGTCGGCGCGCTGCATGGCGGCGTACCTGTACAGCGCGTCGGGTCCCGGGGAATCGACCACCGACCTTGCCTGGGACGGGCACGCGCTGATCGCCGAGAACGGCAACATCGTCGCCGAGTCCCGGCGCTTCGCCGACCGGCCGCAGCTCGCCGTCGCCGACATCGACCTCGGGCGCCTGCTCGCTGATCGCATGCGGCAGAACACGTTCGCCGACGCGATGCGCAGGCACGCCGTCGAGACGGCAAGGTTCCGCGTCACGGAATTCGAGCTGGAGCCGCCGCGCGGCAAGGTCCTGCTCGGCCGGACGATCGAGAAGCTTCCCTACGTCCCCGGCGACCCGGCGACGCGCGATGCGCGCTGCGAGGAGGTGTACCGCATCCAGGTCCAGGGCCTCGCCACCCGCATGCGCTACACCGGGACGAAGAAGCTGGTCATCGGCGTCTCGGGCGGGCTCGATTCGACGCAGGCGCTCATCGTCTGCGCGAAGGTCATGGACCAGCTCGGCCTGCCGCGCGCCAACATCCTCGCCTACACCATGCCGGGCTTCGCGACCTCTTCCCGGACGAAGAACCAGGCCTGGCAGCTGATGCGCGCGGTGGGCGCCACGGCGGAGGAGATCGACATCCGCCCCTCCTGCCTGCAGATGCTGCGCGACCTGGGCCATCCCTACGCGAAGGGCCGGAAGGTCTACGACGTCACGTTCGAGAACGTTCAGGCGGGCGAGCGCACCAGCCACCTCTTCCGCCTCGCCAACATGAACGGCGGCTTCGTCGTCGGCACCGGGGACCTCTCCGAGCTTGCGCTCGGCTGGGCGACCTACGGCGTGGGCGACCACATGTCGCACTACAACGTCAACGCGAGCGTTCCGAAGACGCTCATCCAGCACCTCATCGCATGGGTCGCAGGCTCGAAGGAGTTCGGCGAAGACGTACGCCGGGCGCTGCACCGCGTGCTGGACACCGAAATCAGTCCCGAGCTGGTGCCCGGCAAGCAAAGCACGGAGGCGGCGGTGGGCCCGTACGAGCTCCAGGACTTCAACCTCTACTACCTCCTGCGCTTCGGCTACGCCCCGACCAAGATCGCCTTCCTCGCGCTGCATGCCTGGCAAGGCAAGTACAAGCTGCCGGTCATCAAGAAGTGGCTGGGCGTCTTCCTCAGGCGCTTCTTCCAGAACCAGTACAAGCGCAGCGCCATGCCCAACGCGCCGAAGGTGGGCAGCGGCGGCTCGCTTTCTCCCCGCGGCGACTGGCGTGCGCCCTCCGATGCGCGCGCGGATGCCTGGCTCGAGAACCTGCGGCAGGTACCCGGGAAGTAGCTACCTGAGGGCCGCGGCCGAGAGCTTCTGCACGGGGAAGCCCTCGCAGCCCTCGCCGCAGCCGTGCTGCCGCCCGGCCTCGACTGCGCGCCTGTAGTAGATGGCCGAGGCGTCCTTCAGGCCCAGGCCCTGCGCGGATTCCGCGAGCATGAAGTAGGAAAGATCGGAGAGGTAGCCGACCTGCATGACGGACACGGCGAGGTCGCGCCAGCGCTTCTGCTCGTGCAGCTTCTTCCAGTCGCCCTTGCGGTTGCCGTACGAGAACGCGCACTGGACCCGGCACGCGAAGACGGCGTTGCCCGACTTGAAACGCTCGAACGGCGCCGAAAGAAAGGTCATGGTCTCGGCCTCGCTCGCCGCTTTGGCGGCGTATTGCTCGCGCTTCACGTCGCGCTCGTTCTCGCCTTTGGCGCTCAGGAAGGAGGGCGTGTCGCCCGGGCCGGCCGCTTTCGCTGCCGCATAGAGCGGCTGCACCTGCACCGCGAGCTCCTTCAGGCGCGCGGCACGATCCTGGGGCGACGGATGGGTCGACAGGAACTGGGGCGGGTTGCCGCCGCCGAGCTTGCCCATCTTCTCCCACAGCGTCACCGCGGCGGCCGGGTCATAGCCGGCGCGCGCCGCGAGCTCGATGCCGATCTGGTCGGCCTCCGTCTCGCTCTCGCGGCTGTTCGGCAGCTCGATCGCCACGGCCGCGGCCGTCTGCATGAGCGCCGCCGTGTCCTGTCGCGCGCCGAGCGCGATCGCCGCGATCGTCGTGCCGATCGTGGTGCTGTAGGCGACCGACATGCGCTCGCGCGTGTGGCTCGCGAGGGCATGGCCGATCTCGTGGCCCATCACCGCGGCGATCTCCTCGTCCGTGGCCTTGAGCTTCTCCCACATGCCGGAGTAGATCGCCATCTTGCCCCCGGCCATGCAGAAGGCGTTGACGGTCTTCGGATCGTCGATGACCTGCACTTCCCAGTTCCAGCTCGCAGAGTCGGGCCGGAAGCGCACTGCCTGCGCGATCAGCCGGTCGGTGATCTCGCGCACCCGCTTCACCCGGTCGGTGCCGGCCTCGACCTGCTTCTTCTTGCTCAGGCCGCCCATCATCTGCGCGTAGGCGCCGTAAGAGCTGCGGATCGCCGATTCCTCGGAGACCAGCATGAGCTGGCTGCGGCCGGTGACGGTGTTCGTGGCGCAGCCGGCCAGCAGGAGCAGGGCGGCGGCGAAAAGCGCTTTCCTCATGGGCGGAATTCTACGGCGGCGCCGCGCCGGCGGATGTTACCGGTTGTTACTACGCAGCCTTGCGCAGCTCCGCCGGCTCGACGCCGAGGGCGGTCCTGACCGCGTCGTCGACCCGGTCGAGCAGGACGAACTCCAGCTTCTCGCGCGCCTCCTTCGGCACGTCCTCGAGGTCCTTCTCGTTGCGCCGCGGCAGCATGACCGTGCGGATGCCGGCGCGCAGGGCGGCAAGCGTCTTCTCCTTCACGCCGCCGATGGGCAGCACGAGCCCGCGCAGGGAAATCTCCCCGGTCATCGCGACGTCCGGGCGCACCGGCTTGCCCGACAGGAGCGACACCAGCGCGGTGAAGATGGCCACGCCGGCGCTCGGCCCGTCCTTGGGGGTCGCCCCCGCCGGGACGTGGATGTGGATGTCGCTCTTCTCGAGCGGTCCGTCGATGAATCCCTTGGCGAGGGTGAGCGCGGCCTGCGCCGACTCCTTCATCACCTCGCCCAGCTGCCCGGTGAGGATCAGCTTGCCGGAGCCCGGCACCTTCGACGCCTCGATGAACAGGATGTCGCCGCCGACCGAGGTCCAGGCGAGTCCGGTCGCGACGCCGGGCACCGCGGTGCGGTCCGCGACCTCGTTCTCGAACCGGCGCGGACCGAGGATGCCGTGCAGGTCCTGCGGCCGGATCTCGATCTTCATCGCCCCGCCCTCGGCGATGCGCATCGCCGCATGACGCAGCACGGAGCCGATCTCGCGCTCCAGGTTGCGCACGCCCGCTTCGCGCGTGTAGTCGCCGATGATCGCGCGCAGCGCGTCGTCGGAGATCCGCACGTTCTCGAGCGCCGGGTCGGCGCTGTGCAGCCCATTCGCCTCCAGCTGGCGCTTCACCAGGTAGCGCCGCGCGATCTCGAGCTTCTCCTCCTCCGTATAGCCCGGGAGCTGGATGATCTCCATGCGGTCGCGCAGCGGCCCCGGGATCGTGTCGAGCATGTTCGCGGTGGTGATGAACATCACCTTCGACAGGTCGTAGTCCACCGCGAGGTAGTTGTCGCGGAAGCGCGCGTTCTGCTCGGGGTCGAGAACCTCGAGGTGCGCGCTCGACGGGACGCCGTGGAAGCCGCCCTGCCCGAGCTTGTCGATCTCGTCGAACATGAGCACCGGGTTGCGCGTCTCGGCGCGCCGGATCGCCTGGATGACGTTGCCGGGCAGCGCGCCGATGTAGGTGCGCCGGTGGCCGCGGATCTCCGCCTCATCGTGCACGCCGCCGAGCGCGATGCGCTGGAACTTGCGCCCCGTGGCGCGCGCGATCGACTGGCCGAGCGAGGTCTTGCCCACGCCCGGCGGGCCGACGAAGCACAGGATCGGTGCCTTGCCCTGCGGGTTGAGCTTGCGCACGGCGAGGTGCTCGAGGATGCGGCGCTTGATCTTGTCGAGGCCGTAGTGGTCCTCGTCCAGGACCTTGCGCGCCGCGGCGATGTCGATCGGCTTCTCCGCGCCGTCGGTCCAGGGGATCTCGGCGAGCCACTCGAGGTAGGTGCGCAGCATCGAGCCTTCGGCGCTGCCCTCGCCCATCCGCTCCAGGCGCTTGAGCTCCTTCACGGCGTGCTTGAGCACCTCCTCGGGCATGCCGGCCTGCTCGATCGACTTGCGCAGCTCCGCCATCTCGGTGGAGCCGTCCTCGCCCTCGCCGAGCTCCTTCTGGATGGTGCGCATCTGCTCGCGCAGCACGTGCTCGCGCTGGCGATCGTCGAACTGCTTCTTCGTCTTCTCGCCGATCTCCTTCGAGATGCGCAGGACGCCGACGCGCGCCGAGAGAAGCTCGAGCACCTTGTCGAGCCGGCGGCGCAGGTCGAAGGTCTCGAGAAGGTCCTGCTTCTCCTCGTTCTTCACGTCGAGGAGGTTCGCCACCATGTCGGCGAGCAGGCCGGGGCTGGTCATTCCCTGCACGACGAGCGCAAGCTCGTCCGGGGCGTTCGGCAACAGGCCGAGCGCCTCGTTGGCCTGCGCCTTGAGCTGCAGGAAGCGCGCCTCGACCTCGGGCGTGATCTCCTCCTGCGCCTCGATCGCCTCGACGCGCGCGACGAGGAACGGCCAGCCTTCGAGGAACTCCAGCACGCGGAACCGCGAATGGCCCTGCACCACGAGGTGATGGGTGTTCTCCGCGCCGGTCAGGTAGCGCACGACCTGGCCGCTGGTGCCGACCCAGTAAAGGTCCTCCGGGCGCACGTCGTCCTTGGCGGCCTCGCGCTGCAGGAGAAAGCCGACCCTGCGCTCGGTGCGCACGGCCTCCTGCGCCGCGGCGACGGAGCCGGGTCGGCCGACGGTGATCGGCGCAATGACGCCGGGGAAGAGCACCGTGTTCCGCATCGGAATGAGGATCATCGCGTCCTCGGGCACCGCCTTGAACGGCGTCGCGCCGCCGCGCGGCGCCGCGCCTGCCGATGCCGGCGGCTGCTGCTCGGAGAGGGCCCTGCTTTCTTCGGGCTGGGTCATGCGCCTTCCTTCCTGCGGAACACCAGGGTCAGGACGCCGTCCTCGAGCGCCCTGGCGGCGAGCTCGAGCGGGGCGTAGGGATCGGCGAGGGGCAGGTCGATGCGCCGCTCGAAGCGTCCGTAGGGAATCTCGACGCGATGGATGTGCGCGCCGGGCTCCCGGCAGGGGAACGCGCGCAGCGCCGACACCGTGAGCCCGCCGGCGTCGGCGGCGAGGGTGATGGAGTCGGGCGACACGCCCGGCAGCGCCACCTGCACCAGGACGGCGTCCTCGGTCTCTACGATGTCGACCGGCGGCTCCCAGCTGGGGGCGCCGTGCGACGGATGCGGCGGGACGAAGAACTGCCGCTGCAGGCGCTCGGCGCGCTCCAGCACCGCGAGCGCCTCGCTCCACATCCACGTCGAAATTTCTCGCGATCTCACGGGCGGTAGATGGCGGCGGGCGCCGCCGAATCAACCCCGTTGCAAGAATTGCTCCCGGTTACAGGCGCAACAGTCCTGCGAAATCAGCGCTTCTTGTAGGGAATCTTGCGCTGCGGGTTGCGAACCGGCGCCGGGCCGTCGAGGTGGCGGAAGCTGATCCGCCCGCGCGTGACATCGTACGGGGACATCTCGAGGCTCACGCGGTCACCGGCGAGGATGCGGATCCGGTTCTGGCGGACCTTGCCGCCCGCGTAGGCGAGCACGCTCGCGCCGTTGGTCAGCTCGACGCGAAACTGGGTATTCGGCAGGACTTCCTGGACCGTGCCTTCCATCTGGATCATCTCTTCTTTACTCAAGCAAGACCTTTCCGCGCCGCCTGGACGAACAGGGCGGAGCACTGCGGGGACGACGGGTTTCTGCTGCGGTACTTGAAACGACAGCCCGATTATACCTGCTCGAGGAGCCACTTCCTGAAGGCGGCGATCGCAGGCCGTTCGGCGATCACTTCGGGGCAAACGAGGTAGTAGGAAGAGCGCGGCCTGACCTCCACGTCGAAGGGCGCGCACAGGCGCCCCGACTTCAGGTCCGCATCGACGAGCGGACGGAGCGCGAGCGCGACCCCGAGCCTCTGCGAGGCGGCCTCGAGCGACAGGATGTTCGAGGAAAAGTGCGGCCCGTGCACGCCATTCACCTGGTCCTGGACGCCGGCGGCTTCGAGCCATTTGCGCCAGGCGTTGCCCGCCGCGACGGTGTCCATCGCATCGTCGTGGAGCAGGGTCTGGCGCGCGAGGTCCGCCGGCGCGCGCAGCGGCGGATCGCCCTTCACCAGGTCGGGGCTCGCCACCACGGTCATCGCCACCTCGAAGAGCTTGTCGGCGCGATAGCCGGGGTAGTCGCCGGCGCCGAGGTGGATCTCGACCCCGGAGGCTTCGCTGCGCAGGTCGATCCCGTTCATGAGCGCCGCCGAGTCGAGCGCGCCGGCGTCCACCATCTTGCTCGACGCCACCACGCGCACCTCGATCTTCGGCTCGCGCTTCGAGAACCCCGCGAGGCGCGGCATCAGCCAGCGCGCCGTGAAGACCGGCGGCGCGGTGATCATCAGCTCCGTCTCCTGGCCGCGCTCGCGGATCGTCTCCACTGCGGCAGCGAGCGCGTCGAACCCCTCGCGCAGCTTCGGCAGGCACGCGCGCGCCGCCTCGGTGAGCTGCACGCCGCGCCCCGCGCGGCGGAAGAGCTCGACGCCGAGGAACTCTTCCAGGCTCTTGACCTGGTGGCTCACCGCCGCCTGGGTGATGGACAGCTCATGGGCGGCGTCCTTGAACGAAAGATGGCGCGCGGCGGCCTCGAAGACGCGCAGCGCGTTCAGCGGAGGGAGGCGATAGATCACGCGATCGATGAGCCTGGGTAATGGAAGAGGTGAGAAATCGTCGTTTGTCCCTTGCGCGGCAAGGCCCTATCTTGCAAGCGTGAGAAAAGAAACGGACGCCATGAACGGAAAGGACGGAAACGCCACGTCTCGATTCAGGATGCCTTCCGCGGCGGAATTGTACGCGCTGGAGCAGCTCGCCCGCCGCGAGCGCGCCAGGGCGCAGGCCCAGATGGCAGCCGCCGCGGCCGCTTGGCTGAAAGCGCTCTTCGTGAACGTGTTCACGAAGCCCTACGCGATCCGGCCGAAGGGCGTGCGCCATGCTTGAGGCAAGCGACAGCACGCGCTTCTGGCGCGCGGCTGCGAATTCTCTTCCCGCTCACGTGCGGGCGCGGTATGCCGGGTACTTCGAATCCGCGGAACTGTGGGAACTCACGCTCGACCGCGCAATCGAACTCGCGTCCCGCATCCGGCGCTCGTTCGTCCGCAGGACCCAGACACAGGCGGCCTAGCCGCCGAAGCTTGCTCCGCCGTCCGAGTCGCCTGGCCTCCTCCTCCTCTGGCCAGGTGGCCCGGGCGGCGAGCACCTCCAAAGCAAAGGGGCCCTTCCGGGCCCCTTTGCTTTTTGTCCTTCCCCGGGCGTCTACCGCGACCCGGCGGACGAGTTGCTCTTCGGCTGCGTGGCGAGCTTGGTCGGCTGCTCGTCGGACTTCCAGACCACCTCGCTGTCCACCGCGTAGAGCGCGCAATTCGCCCCCGCAACGCTACGGCACTCGCGCAGAGCGACCTGGTTCGCCTCCTGCATGGCGCCCGCGAAGCCGCAGCGCCCATCCGTGCTGACGGCGTACGCGCGCGGCGCCGGGGCCTCGAGGAACGCCCGGTACAGGGCCTGGCAGGAATCGCTCTGCTCGAACGGCAGCTTGGCGAACAGCGGCTGCGCCGGCGAGTCGAGCCGGTCGAACGCGACGTTGTTCTTTGCCAGGAAGCGCTCGACGGCGGGCAGCCACCAGCGCACGCCGACGATATCGCCGAAGAGGTAGTGCCCGTCGCGGCCGAATGCCGGCTGCATCACGTACTCGGCGCGGGCGCCGGCGGCGACGAAGCGCTGGTGCCACAGCCGGGTGGTCGCCGGGCCGAAGTACTTGTCGTTCTCGGCGTAGTGCATGAGCACCGGCACGCCGACCTTCGGCCCGATCGCGTCGAACACGCGCGCCACGGGCTCGACGGCGCAGGGGGTGCCCGGCCGCAGATCCGGATTGCCGCCCCGGCCGGCGGCGAACGCGAGCACCGCGACCAGTCCTTTCGGCTGGTACGTCGCCGCCGCGAACATGGAGACGATGCCCCCCGCCGACTGGCCGGCGAGCATCATCCGGCTGCCGTCGACATAAGGCAGCGCGCGCGCATATTCGTACGCCGCCATCACGTCGCGCGAGGCCTCGGCCTCCGCACGCATGTAGTTGGGATTGCGGCAAGGCCCGGCGTCCTCGGCGAATGCGCCGCCGGTCGCGCCAAAACCGCGGCGCATCGGCATCACGACGACATAGCCGCGCCGCGCGAAGACCGGGGCGGCAGCATTGAAGTCCGCGGCGGCCGATTCCCTGAGGCGCTCCTGCTCGGAGCCGGGCACGCCGTGGTTGAGCACCACGGCGCCGAACGGGCCGACGCCATCCGGACGTAGGATCGTCGCCGCGATCGCATACTCGCCGTCGCGCACCGGGATCTTCACCTCTTCCTGGATCAGGCGCGGGCCGACGTGCGGCGGGGAATACGTCGGATCGGCGACCGCCTTGCCGGTGGCCAGCACGCACGCGGCGACGACGCCGATGAAAATCGCGAGCGTGGAGACCGTTCCTGTGATGGCGCGCACCGCGCCGCGCACTGCTTTCCTGAGATCCCGCTTCACCGTTCTCCCCTACCCCTCGTCGTTCAATCAACGACGCGAGTGTAAAGGCAAACAGAGGCGGTTTGTAGCGGAAAATCGGCTGTCGTGTAGTCGCGACAGCGCGGTCTGATACCTTTGTAGAGATGGACGAACTTCCTCAGCGGCTCGCGGCGCTTCCGGCGGCACATCTCGCCGGCATCCGGCGCGGCATCGAGAAGGAAAGCCTGCGCGTGCGGCCCGACGGCGCGCTCGCGATGACGCCGCATCCGCCCGCGCTGGGCTCGCCGCTCACGCACCCCCACATCACCACCGACTTCAGCGAGAGCCAGCTCGAGCTGATCACCGGCGTGCATGCGCGCGTGGACGCGTGCCTCGAGGAGCACACGCGCATCCACCAGTTCGTCTATCGCGCCCTCTCCTCGGACGGCGGCCCGGAAATGCTCTGGGCGTGCAGCATGCCGTGCAACCTGCCTCCGGACGACCGCATTCCCCTCGGCCGCTACGGCAGCTCCAACGTCGGCAGGATGAAGACCGTCTACCGCAACGGCCTGTCGTACCGCTACGGCCGGCGCATGCAGACGATCTCCGGCATCCACTACAACTTCTCGCTGCCGGGCGTTTCTTCCGAACAGTACTTCGCGCTGATCCGCAACTTCCGCCGCCACTCATGGCTGCCGCTGTATCTATTCGGCGCTTCCCCCGCGGTCTGCGGCAGCTTCGTCGCAGGCCGAAGCCACCAGCTCGAGGCGCTGCGCCCGGGCACGAAATACCTGCCGCACGCCACGTCGCTGCGCATGGGGCGGCTCGGCTACCAGAGCGACGCGCAGGCGGCGCTATGCGTGAGCTACAACAACCTCGAGAGCTACGCCGGTTCCCTGGACCACGCGCTGACCCGCCCCTACCCGCCTTATGAGGAGATCGGCATCCAGGGGCACGCAGGCGACGGGGAGCCCTACCGCCAGCTCAACACGACGCTCCTGCAGATCGAGAACGAGTTCTACAGCACGATCCGACCCAAGCGCCGGATCCGGCCCGGCGAGCGGCCGCTGCACGCGCTGCGCGAGCGCGGCGTAGAGTACGTCGAGGTACGGCTGATGGACCTCGATCCCTTCGACGCCGTCGGCATCGCCGCGCCGACGATGCGTTTCCTGGACGCCTTTCTCCTCCACTGCCTGCTCTCCGACAGCCCGCCCGACAGCCCCGAGGAGATCCGCGCCATCGCGCGAAACCAGCACAAGGTCGCGGCGCGCGGACGCGAACCGGGCCTGTCGCTCGACCGGGGCGCCGCCGAGATCGCGCTGGCCGACTGGGGCGCCGAGATCCTCGCCGGCTGCGAGGAGATCGCCGCGGCACTGGACGCGTCCCACGGCGGGGGGGCGGCGCATCGCGATGCCCTGGCCGCTGCCCGAGCCGTGCTCGCGGATCCGGCGCTGGCGCCTTCCGCGCGCGTCCTGCATGCCATGGCGAGGAACCACGACAACGACTACCTGCGCTTCGGCGTCGTCCAGTCCCTGCTGCACGCGGGTCAGCTACGCGGCATAGCCCTGCCGCGCGAGGCCATCGCCTTTTTCGAGGCGCTTGCGGAGCGCTCCCTCGCCGAGCAGCGCAGGATCGAGGCGGCGGACCGGGTCGACTTCGAGTCGTACCGGGCGAAGTACCTCGCCCACGACACGCTGATCATCGGCGAGCCGCGCTTTCGCGAGGACCGTTGAGCGAAAATAGAAAAGGCCGGGAGGTCCCGGCCTTTCCGTCCCGCGAGCGGGCCAGCTAGTTTCTGGCGCTTGCCCCGCCGGTCGCCGCGCTGCCCGAGTCGCCGCTGCGCGCCTTCGAGTCGCCGCTCGTCGCCTCGCCGCTGCGCGAGGAGCCGCCCGCGGAGGAGCTTTCTTCCTTGTCGTGCTTGTTCGAATGCTTGTCCTTGTTCTTGTTCGAGCGCTCCTTCGCGCGCTCGCTCTTCTTCTCGTCCGCGCGCGTGCCGCCTGCCCGCCCGCCCGAGGCGTCGCCGCCCGCCGAGCTGCCCGAAGACGCGTTGCCGCTGCGGCTCGAGGCATCGCCGGTCGAGCCGGAGGTCGCGGCGCTGTCGCGCTGCTGCGCGCCCGCTTGCCGATTGGCCGACCCGGACTGCTGCTGCGTCTGGTTCTGGCCGCCCACGGACTGGCTGTTTTGCACGGACGTGTCGCCTGACTTGTTGAGGTCCACGTTCGCGCCCGTTCCCGCCGGGCCCTGCACGCCTGCGGCTTGCGATAACGCCAGCGGGCTGAACGACACGGCCATCGCGCCGGAAAGGATTACCGGTAGCAGTTTCTTCACTGATGCCTCCTAACGAGGTTGGAGCCCGTCTATGCGGGCGACCCCCGGAATGCTGCAAGCCTCGTGCCGCGCTGCCGCCGGGGTTATTCCCAGGGGACCGGGTCGAGCGCGCCCGGAAGATAGAGCGGGTGCGCAGGATGGCCCGCGCCATTCATCCTGAGGTAGTGCAATCGCACCCCGGTCCCGCGCAGCAGCGAATGGACGCTCGCCGCCCTCTCGAGATGCGCACCGTGGTTTCCCCACGCGCACACGACCACCGCCGCCTCGCGTGCCGCACGCACGATCGCCGCGTCGTTGCCGGCGCCCACGGGATCGCGAGCCGCTTTCATCTCGCCCGGATCCGTCGCGCGCCAGCCGAAGACGTTGGTGACGATCAGGGCGCCGTAGCCCCATCTCTCGGCGAAGTTGCGCGCGCGGGTGCAGGAAGGATCGAGCCGCCGCTCGTCCGCGGTGCTCGGATTGAGCATGAGGAAGTTCGCGGCCGGCCGCGCCGGGTCCCAGCGGCGCCACAGGAGGTAGCGCCAGCGGCGGCAGCGCGAGAACTGCGCGCCAGAGTCGCTCGCGACGATCGTCACAGGTCTGCCGGGCGCGCGACGCGGAACGGCACGCGACCGCGCAGCCTCAGGAGCGCCTCGTCCTTCGTGATCAGCGCGTCGGCGCCCGCGGCCGCAGCCAGCTCGAGGAACTTCTGGTCGTCGGGATCCTGGCAGCGCGGCAGGCCGGCGGGGGCGCCCCTCGCATCGATGCTCCGGGACATGCGCAGGCACGCCGCCAGGCAGGCCACGCGCCCTTCGGGCGCCAGCGTCCACTTGCCGAGCGGGTAGCCGAGCACCCGCTCGAGCTCGGCGGCGCACGGCGCGTCGATGACGATGTCGTGCGCCGCTTCGCGAAGCGTCCGGGCCGCCGGATCGTCGAATACCAGCAGGTCCAGCCAGACGTTCGTATCGAGCACGAGTTTCAACGCAGGGCGAGGACCTGGGGCGTGCCGCCGAGCTCGATGTACACCACCGCGTTCTGCCCGAACGCGCGGCCAAGCGCCTGGGCCTCGGCGCGGGAAATGCCGATCACCAGCAGGCTCGGCTCGGAAGGCCAGCGCCCCTCGGGATCCCGGCCTTCCCCCGGATAGCAGCCGTACGGCTTCTCCTCCAGGGCGCGCTCGAGGCGCACCTGGGCCGCCTGGTTGTCGGCGTCGCCGTGCAGCTCGCCGCGCGCGTTGTAGGCGGTGACGAAAGCCGCCGCTTCCTTGCGCGCCGCCTGCAGCATGGTGTCAAGGCGGCGGTTGGGCTCGCCGATGCGCAGCACGAGCGGCGGCTCGCCGAAAACGACGTATTCGGCCTTGCGGTAGGCCTCCAGCACGGCGGCGTCGAGCGCCATGTGCAAAGATTAGCGGAATGCATGACCTGCGCCGAGAGATCAGCCGCGAAGAGGTGAACGCCCTGCCGGTGCGCCGCTACGAGGGCGAGATCGTCCTGGTGCGCGATGCGGCGGCGGTGGAGCGCATGTACGCCGACACGGCGGCGAGCCCGATCCTCGGCTTCGATACCGAGACGCGGCCGGCATTCCGCCCGGGCGAGAGCTACCTGCCCAGCGTCTTCCAGCTGGCGGCCGAGCGCGCCGTGTACGTGCTGCAGCTCTCGTCGCTCGATTTCTCCCGCTTCCTTTCGCGCATCCTCGCCGACCCGGGCACGGTCAAGGCCGGCGTCTCGGTCGCCGACGACCTGAAGAACCTGAAGAAGCTCTTCCCGTTCGAGGAGGCCTCGGTGGTGGACCTCGGGACGGTGGCGAAGCGCCACGGGTTCCGCCAGACGGGCGTGCGCAACCTCGCGGCGCTGGTGCTCGGATTCCGGGTGCCGAAGGGCGCGAAGACGACCAACTGGGCGGCGCCGCGCCTCTCCGAGCAGCAGCTCGTCTACGCCGCCACCGATGCGTGGGCCTGCCGGGAGCTCTACCTGCGCTTCAAGGCGCTCGGGCTTACCGCGCCTTGAGCGGCGCGCTGCGCTTCTTCCTCAGGAACGCTTCCTCTTCCTTCTCGGCCTCGTAGCCGAGGTCGGTGCCGCGCCGGCGCTCCGGCGTCGAGCTGCCGGTCGACGCGCTGTCGCGCTCGCGCTGCGGCGCGGGTCCGGCTCGGGCACCCTTGGCGGCCTCGGCTTTGCTCTTCAGCGCGTTGCTACCGTGGGTTCCTTGCGCGGGGGTCGCAGCGAGGACCACCGCGCAGACCAGGAAGAGCAGCTTGTCCATCCCGCGAAGATGGCGTCGCGGGCGGCGCGGCGTCAATGCGCCGTCCGGACGGCCTCAGGCCCGGGCGGCCGCCAGGACCTCGTCGAGCATCTTCTTCGCGTCGCCGAACAGCATCCGGTTGTTGTCCTTGTAGAAGAGCGGGTTATCCACCCCGGCATACCCGGACGCCATGCTGCGCTTCATGACGATGGATGTCTTCGCCTTCCATACCTCGAGCACCGGCATGCCGGCGATCGGGCTCGCCGGGTCATCCTGCGCGGCGGGATTCACGATGTCGTTCGCGCCGATCACCATGGCCACATCGGTCTTTGGGAAATCCTCGTTGATCTCGTCCATCTCCATGACGATGTCGTAGGGCACCTTCGCCTCGGCCAGCAGCACGTTCATGTGCCCCGGCATGCTGCCGGCCACCGGATGGATGCCAAAGCGCACGTTCACGCCCTTCTCGCGCAGGTGCTTGGTGATCTCGAACACCGTGTGCTGCGCCTGCGCCACCGCCATCCCGTAGCCCGGGACGATGATCACGTTCTTCGCGGTGCGCAGAAGCTCGGCGGTCTCCGCCGCGGAGATGGGGAAGACCTCGCCTGCGGGCGCAGCGCCCGCCGCGCCGGGCGCCGCCCCCCCGCCCGTGCCGAAGCCCCCGGCGATGACGCTGATGAAATTGCGGTTCATCGCGCGGCACATGATGTAGGAGAGGATGGCGCCGCTCGAGCCGACCAGCGCGCCGGTGACGATCAGGAGGTCGTTGCTCAGCATGAACCCGGTAGCCGCCGCCGCCCAGCCGGAGTAGCTGTTCAGCATCGACACGACGACCGGCATGTCGGCGCCGCCGATGGCCATCACCATGTGGATGCCGAAGAGCAGCGCGATGACGGTCATCAGGACGAGCGCCACCATGCCGCTCTCGACCGAAGGCGCGCCGACGAAGCGCGCGCCGAGCCACAGGACGAGGACCAGCCCGGCGAGATTGATCCAGTGGCGCCCGGGAAGGAGGAGCGGCTTGCCGCCGATCTTGGCCGAGAGCTTGCCGAAGGCGATCAGGGAGCCGGAAAACGTGACGGCGCCGATCAGCACGCCGATGTAGATCTCCACCTCGTGGATCGTCTTCTCGACGCCCTTGTAGTGGCCGGTGGCCGCCGGATCGATGTAGTTCGCGAACCCGACCAGGACCGCGGCGAGGCCGACCAGGCTGTGCATGAGCGCGACCAGCTCCGGCATCTGCGTCATCTTCACGACGCGCGCAGCGTAGAGGCCGACCGCCCCGCCCAGGGCCATGGCGCCGACGATCCAGGCGATGCCTTTCGGCCCGACCTGCGGCCCGAGCAGCGTGGCGAGCACGGCGATCGCCATGCCGAGCATGCCGTACAGGTTGCCGCGGCGCGAGGTCTCCGGGTTGGAAAGCCCGCCCAGGCTGAGGATGAAGAGGATGGCCGCGCCGAGGTAGGCGACGGTCGAGAGCGAGGTCGTCATCGTCGCCCCTACTTCCGGAACATCTGCAGCATGCGCTGGGTGACCGCGAAGCCGCCGAACATGTTGATCGTGGTGAGGGCGATCGCGACGAGCGCGAGGCCGAGAATCCAGCGCTCGGGCCGGTCGGGCCCGAATGCCTCGAGCGGCGGCGCTACCTGCACCAGTGCACCGATCGCAATAATGCTGCTGATCGCGTTGGTGACGCTCATGAGCGGCGTGTGCAGCGCCGGCGTCACGTTCCACACCACCATATACCCGACGAAGCAGGCTAATACGAACACCGTGAGATGCCCGAGGAAGGCCGGCGGCGCGTTGTTGCCGATGAACAGGAATACCAGCGCGCCGACCGTGAACAGGATCGTCAGCGCGCGCGCCGACATTGGCTCGCTCGCTCCATGCCCATGGGCCCCCGCCTTCGCGGGGGCAGCCGGCTTGGCCGCCGGCTTCGCCGCCGGCGCCGGCAGCTTCAGCGGCGGCGGCGGCCAGGTGATGCTGCCGTCCTTGATCACGGTGAGGCCCCGGATCGCGTCGTCGTCCATGTCGACGTGGATGACGCCGTCCTTGTTCTTGCACAGCTCCTCGGCAAGGCGGAACAGGTTGTTCGCGTAGAGCGTCGAAGACTGCTTCGCGAGCCGGCTGGGCAGGTCGGTATAGCCGACGATCGTCACGCCGTGCTTCACCACCAGCCGGCCGGGCTCGGTCAGCTCGCAGTTGCCGCCCTGCTCGGCCGCCAGGTCGACGATCACGCTGCCCGGGTTCATCGACCGCACCATCTCCGCCGTGATGAGCCGCGGCGCGGGCTTGCCGGGGATCAGCGCCGTGGTGATGATGATGTCCACTTCGCGGGCCTGCTTCGCGTACATCTCGCGCTGGGCTGCCTGGAAGCCCTCGCTCATCACCTTGCCGTACCCGCCGCCGCCGGACCCTTCCTCTTCGTAGTCGACCTTCACGAATTCGCCGCCCATCGAGGCCACCTGGTCGGCGACCTCGGCGCGGGTGTCGTTCGCGCGGACGATGGCGCCCATGCCGACGGCGGTGCCGATCGCCGCCAGGCCCGCGACGCCGGCGCCGGCGATGAAGACCTTGGCCGGCGGGATCTTCCCCGCCGCGGTGACCTGGCCCGTGAGGAAGCGGCCGAACGCGTGCGCCGCCTCGATCACGGCGCGATAGCCGGTGATGCCGGCCATCGAAGTCAGCGCGTCCATCTTCTGGGCGCGGCTCAGCATGCGCGGCAGGGCGTCGATGGCGAGCACGGTGGCCTTGCGCGCCGCGAGCGCCTGCATCAGGTCGGGGTTCTGGGCCGGCCAGATGAACCCGATCAGGACCTGGCCCTCGCGCATCAGCCCGACCTCCTCGGCGCTCGGGCCGCGGACCTTCAGCACGATGTCCGACCGGGCCCAGAGCTGCGCGGCGTCCGCCGCGATCTCCGCGCCCGCGGCGCGATACGCATCATCGGAGAAATTCGCCGCGTCGCCCGCGCCGGACTGCACCGCGACCCGGAACCCCAGCTTGCGCAGTCGCTCCACAACCTCGGGGGTCGTCGCGACGCGCTTTTCGCCGGCCGCGGTCTCTCGGGGCACTCCGATCAGCTGGGACATGGATTCTTGTGGGCGAGGGTGAGGCCGCGGATTTTACCGCGGGGCGCGAAACAGCAGGTGCTCCGCCAGCTCGAACAGCGCGTGCACGAGCAGTGCGAGCGCGGCGGCGGGCAGCGCGCCGGCGAGCAGCATGGTGCCGTCGTTCAGCGCCAGGCCCTGCGATATGCGCTCGCCGAAGCCGCCGGCGCCGATGAAGGCGGCGATGGTGGCGGTACCGACGTTCACGATCGCGGAGGTCTTCACGCCCGCGAGAATGGTCGGCGATGCCAGCGGCAGCTCGACGTGGCGCAGGATCGGCCCGCTGCGCAGCCCCAGCGCGGTCCCCGCCTGGCGCAGGCCCGCGCTCACCTCCATCAGGCCGGCGTGCGTGTTCCGCACGATGGGCAGGAGGGCGTACAGGAAAAGGGCGATCAGCGCCGGCCATACGCCGATCGTCCCGGTGAGCGGAATGAGGAGGGCGAGCAGCGCGAGCGAGGGGATCGTCTGCACGAGTCCCGCCGTCACCAGCACCGGCTGCGCGAGCCAGCGCCGCCTGGCCGCCGCGATGCCGAGCGGCACCCCGGCGACGATCGCCGCCACGAGGGAGCCGGCCACCAGGCCGACGTGCTCGGCGAGCAGGCGCCAGAAGTCCGGTGCGAAGATCGCGCCCCACAGCGACGGGCGGGCGCCCGCCTCGCCGCCGAGGAACTCGCGCGCCACCTGCGGGAAGGGCAGCTTGTCGATCTCCGCCCGCGCGTTCAGCCGGCGCATGGCCGCCGCGTCGATCCTGCCTTCCATCGTTCGCCACCCCTCGAACGCCTCCGGGAAGCGCCGCGGCGCGTCGGCACGGTGCAGCAGCACCGCCTCGTACGGCGGAAAGAACCGCCGGTCGTCGTCGAGCACCGCGACGTCGCTGCGCTCGATCTTGGCGTCGGTGGTGTAGAGGTCGATGACGTCCAGCTCGCCGCCGGCGAGCGCCTCGTACGCGATCCCGTGGTCGAGCCCGCGCGGCGCATGCATGAGTCCGTAGGCGGCCTTCAGGCCCGGCCAGCCATCGCGCCGGCCGAGGAACTCATGCGACAGGCCGAAGCGGAGCTCCTTGCGCTCCCTCAGGTCGGAGATGCGCCGGACCTTCAGGCGGTCCGCTTCGACGCGGCGCATCCCGAGCGCATAGGAATTGCCGAAGCCGAGCGGGACGGAAGCGGCGAGGCCGAGCGGCGCGAGCCGGCGGTTCAGCTCCGCGAGATCCGGCCGGCCTTCGATCTTGAGGATCTCCCGCGCGATGGTTCCGGTGTACTCGGGATAGACGTCGACCGCGCCGTTGCGCAGCGCCTCGTAGAGGATCGCGGTATTGCCCAGGCCGGGCTTGTGCACGCCGTTCGCGCTTTGCGCCAGGATCTCGCCGAGGACATAGGACTCGGTGAACCGCTTCGAGCCGACCTGGACCGGCTCGGCGGCGCACGGCAGCGCCGCGGCGGCGAGGACGAGGAGCGCTAGGCGGCGCGTTCGAGCTCGGATGGCTGCTGCGCTCCGGCGAGGAATTGCAGGCGCGCGAGGCTGGCGTACAGACCGCCCTGGCGCATCAGCTCGGCGTGCGTGCCTTCGGCGACGATCGTGCCGCGTTCCATGACCACGATGCGGTCCGCATGCTGGACCGTGGCGAGACGGTGCGCGATCGCGAGCGAGGTGCGGCCCCGCTCGAGCGCCTCGAGGGCCTGCTGCACCATGCGCTCGCTGGCGGCATCGAGCGAGCTGGTCGCCTCGTCGAGGAGCAGGATCGGCCGGTCGGCGAGCAGCGCGCGGGCGATCGACAGGCGCTGGCGCTGGCCGCCGGAGAGCGTGGTGCCCCGCTCGCCGAGCAGCGTGTCCAGGCCTTGCGGCAGGCGCGCGACGAACTCCATGGCGAACGCCTGCTCGCAGGCCGCGACGACCTCCTCGCGGCTCGCGGCCGGCCGGCCGTAGCGCACGTTCTCCAGCACGCTTGCGGCGAACACCACCGGGTCCTGCGGCACGACCGCGACCAGCCGGCGCAGCGCCTGCGGATCCATCGCCCGGGCATCGATGCCGCCGACGCGCACCGCGCCGGACTGCGGGTCATAGAAGCGCAGCAGCAGCGCGAGCAGCGTGGTCTTGCCCGCGCCCGAAGGTCCGACGACCGCGACGCGCTCGCCGGCCGCGACGCGCAGCGAGAACCGGTCGAGCGCGCGGCTGTCCGGCCGCGCCGGATAGGCGAAGCTGACGCTTTCGAACTCGATCGTCTTGGGCGCGCTCCCGGCCGGCGCCACCGGCGCGGCGGGCGCGACGATGCCCGGCTGCGTCTCGAGCAGCTCCACCAGCCGCTCGGTCGCGCCTGCGGCGCGCAGCAGCTCGCCCCACACCTCGGAGACGGTCCCGGCGCCGCTAGCAACGATGCCCGCATAGAAGACGAAGGCGGAGAGCTCGCCCGCGGAAAGCCGCCCGGCGAGGACATCGTGGCCGCCGACCCACAGGATGATGCCCACGGCGCAGAAGGCGATGAGCATGACCGAGGCGATCAGGAACGCCTTGCTGCCGATGCGCGCCACGCCGGCGCGGTAGACCGCCTCGGCGTGCCGGCCGAACCCTTCCCGGTCGGCCGCCTCGTGCACGTACGCCTGCACGGTGCGGATCTCGTGCACCGCCTCGTCGACGTACGCCGACACGTCGGCGACCCGGTCCTGGTTGTCGCGCGAGAGGCGCCGCACCCGCCGGCCGAGCAGCAGGATCGGGATGAGCGTCGCCGGCACCCCCAGGAGCACGAAGAGCGCGAGCTTCCAGCTCGTGACGAAGAGCATCACCGCGGCGCCGATCATCATCAGGGCGTTGCGCACGAACATCGACAGGCCGTAGCCGATCACCTGCTGCAGGAGCGTCGTGTCGTTGGTCAGGCGCGAGATCACCTCGCCGGTGCGCGCCTGGTCGAAGAACGCGGGCTCCAGGGCGAGGATGCGGTCGAAGACCGCGCGCCGCACGTCCGTGACCACGCGCTCGCCGGTCGTCATCATCAGGTAGAAGCGGAAGAAGGTCGCCACCGCGAGCGCCACCGCGACCGCGATCATCGCCGCGAGCGCGTAGTTGAGCAGGCGCGGGTCGCCGCTGCCGAAGCCCTCGTCCACGACGTAGCGCAGGCCCTGGCCGAGCCCGAGCACGCAGCCCGCGGCCACCACCAGCGCGGCGAGCGCCGCGGCAACGCGACTCCGGTAGGGAAGCAGGAACGGCAGCAGTCGGGAGAAGGAAGGGCGCACGCCCCGACTATACCGCCAGCCCCCTCAGACGCGGCCGAAGAACCGGTAGTGGTTCCGGCCGAGCTGCTTCGCCCGGTACATCGCCGCATCCGCGTTGCGCAGCAGGGCGTCGGACTCCCCGCCGTCGCCGGGGTAGACGGCGATGCCGATGCTCGCGCCGAGCGTGTAGGCGGCGCCGTCGACGCTGACCGGCGCCGCGAGCGCGCGATGGATCTTCTCCGCCACCACGCTGCAGTCGGCATCGCCTTCGAGGTCGCCCATGACGACCACGAACTCGTCGCCGCCGTGGCGGGCGAGCGTGTCGGCCTTGCGCACGCACGCGCCCAGGCGCATCGCCACCTCGCGCAGCACGGCATCGCCGGCGCGATGGCCGGCCGAATCGTTCACCTGCTTGAAGTCGTCCAGGTCGATGAGCAGCACTGCGACGCGCGCCTCGCGCCGTTCCGCGCGGAACAGCGCCTGCTTGAGACGGTCCTCGAGCAGACGCCGGTTGGGCAGGCCGGTCAGGGAGTCGTGGTAGGCGAGGAAGCGGACCATCTCGTCCTGCTGGCGGCGTTCCGTGACGTCCTGCGCCACGCCGATCATGCGTTTCGCGCGGCCGGAGGCGTCGCGCAGCGCCTTGCCGCGCGCCGAGATCCAGCTGACGCGCCCTTCGCGCCCGAGGACGCGGTACTCGGCCGAGTACGGCGTGCCTTCCTGCCACGCCGATTCGACCGCCGCGACGCAGCGCTCGCGGTCCTCCGGATGCATGTGGTCGCGGAAATGGCTCCACGGGCGCGTTTCCTTGTCCCAGCGCACCGTGTCGCTCTCGCGATCCCATTCCCAGTAGACGAGGTCGGCGGCTTCGACGGCGAGGCGCAGCTTCTCCTCGCTCTCGCGCAGCGCGTTCTCGGCGGCGACGCGCTGGTCCACGTCCGCGAAAGTGAAGATCGCCGACTCGCGGGGCGCGGCCGGGTCCAGGGCCCGCGCGATGACCCGGCACCACAGGCGCGACCCGTCCTTGCGCACGAGGCGCGCGTCGCCTTCCATGATGCCGCCCGCGGCCATGCGTGCGTAAGCCTCGTCTGCCGCCGCGTCCCAGCGCGCATCGCTGCGGAACCAGCTGCGCGTCGACCGGCCGGTGAGCTCGCCGGCCTCGTAGCCGAGCATCTGCTCGAGGCGGCGGTTGCAGCGCACGACCTCGCGGCGCTGGACGAAGGCCACGCCCACCGGCAGGGTGTCGAGCACGAGGTCCTCCTCGGCGAGCACCTTCAGGTACGCCTCCTGCGCGCGCTTGAGGTCGGTGATGTCGGCCACCAGCCCCACCCATCCGCCGCCGCGCAGGCGCGTGGTGCTCGCCTGGCGCCAGCTTCCGTCGCGCGCCTGGTACTGCCGCGGCTCGCCGCGGCCCTCGCGGTGCTGCCGGATCCGCCGCGCGATCCACTCGCGGCGCGCCGCCGGGTAGTCCTCGCCTTGCGCGTGCTCGCCCTTCCATGCCTCCTCGGCGATGTCGCCGAACGCCGCCCCGACGAGCTGCAGTGCGTTGCGCCCGCCCCCGTACAGCGCCGCGTAGGCCTCGTTGCAGGCGACCAGCCGGTCCTCCGCATCCCAGACCGCGATGCCCTCCGGGCAGCTCTCGATCGCGTCGCGCAGCCGGGTCTCGCTGCGCTCGATGCGCTCGAGCAGCGCTTCGCGGTCCAGGCGCGAGCGCAGGTTCTCGACCACGCTGCGCCGAAGCTCGCGCGACATGACCGCCGTGATCCCGATGAAAGCGGCCATCGTCACCGCCAGGACCCGATGGGTCTGGCTGTCCTGCAGGACGAGCTGGACGATCAGGGCGGCCATGGGCAGCAGGACCAGCGCGTATACCGCCTTCGCGCTGCCCGAGCACATCGCCGCCCCGGCAATCGCCACGCCCGCGACCACCACCACGACCGCCGTCTGGAGCAGCGGGTCGGACGGAAACAGGCTCGCCGGCACGAAGCACCAGGCCGCGCCGCTGGCGAAGGCGCCGAGCGCAAACCGGTTCTCCCACGCGATGGGGCTGCCAAGGCGTCCCGAAGCTTCCGCGCGCATGTATGCGCCATGCACGGCCACCCGGGCGCAGACGACAGCGACGAAAGCGGCGAACCAGTTTCCGAGCAGGCCCGTCGGAACGACTTCCCAGAGGACGAACAAGAGCACGCCCGCCGCGGCGGCGCCGCCCAAGTAGGCGGGCCTCGCCATCCGGAAAAGCGTCGCGACCCGGGCTTGCGCGAGGCGCGTTTCATCGAATCGCAGTTCTTCCAACCGGCTCCCCCTGGCAGGCCCCCGCCCACCGGCGCGAAGACTAGCGGCGCGCGCGCGGGCGCCGGGTGGATTCGTGCCTGCGGCTGATGATTTATTGCGCTTTCCGGCCGGACGACCGGATGGCGCCGATGGACGGCGCCGCGAAACGCCTACGCGGCCGGCTCCACCTCGACGGCGCAGTCGTAGAACGTCGCCCCGCCGCCCAGGTCGGCGATGCGCTGCGAGGTCACGTCGTTGGCGTTGCGCCCGTCCGGCGAATGTTTCTTCCACCACACGGACGGCGCGACCACGACGCCCGGGCGGGGCTTGCCGTTCACGCGCGCCTTCAGCGCATAGCTGCCGCGGTCGTTGAACACGCGCACCCGGTCGCCGGTGCGGATGCCGCGCGCCTCGGCGTCCGCGGGGTGCATGTCCAGGTGGGGCTCGCCCTCGAACTCGCGGAAGCGCACCAGGTTGGAGAAGGTGGAGTTGAGGAAGTGGCGCGCCGGCGGCGAGAGAAACGCGAGCGGATGCCGGCGCGACGGCTCCAGGGGCAGCTCGGCCGGCGGATTGAAGAACGGCAGCGGGTCGATCCCCTGTTTCTCCAGCCACTCGCTGTAGAACTCGCACTTGCCTGAGGGCGTCGGGAAGCCGCCCTGCGCGAAGGGCGCGAAGCGCGCCGGCACGTCCAGGCGCTGCCATCCCTGCGTCTTCAGCCTCTCCCACGCCATCCCGCCCATGCGCGGCGCGGACGTCTTCAGCGCCAAGCGGCACAGCTCCTCGTCGGACTCGCGGAAGCATGGCTCGTCGAACCCCATCCGCGCCGCCAGGCGCCGGAACACCTCGGAGTTGGGCAGCGACTCGCCGACCGGCGCGATCGCCGGGCTGTTGCCGAGGAGATACAGGTGGCCGTACGCCTTGTGCACGTCATAGTGCTCGAGCTGCGTGGTTGCCGGCAGGACGATGTCGGCGTAGTCGGCGGTGTCGGTCTGGAAGTGGTCCATGACCACCGTGAATAGGTCCTCGCGCGCGAACCCGGCGATCACTTTTGCGGAATCCGGGCAGACGGCCACCGGGTTGTTGTTGTAGACGATCGTCGCGCGAACCGGCGGGCTGGCCGCGGTGAGGGCATCCCCGAGCGCCGAGTGGTTGATCACCCTCGGACGCCGGCCGGCGAGCAGGTCCGGGCGCTCGAGCGCCGCGTGGTCGAAGGTGGAGAACTCCGCCGTGGTGAGCACGATCCCGCCCGCGGCGTCGCGCCATGCGCCCACGAGCGCAGGCAGGCAGGCGATGGTGCGCGCGGCGATGCCCCCGCCGGCGTGGCGCTGCATGCCGTAGTTTAGGCGGATCGCCGCCGGCTTCGCCGTTCCATACGCGCGCGCGAGCTGCACCAGCTCCTCGACCTCGAGGCCGCATACTTGCGCCGCATGCGCGGGCGTGTACTCCTCGAGCACGCGGCGCTTGAGCGCCTCGAAGCCGAGCGTGTGCTGCGCGATGTAGTCGTGGTCGAGCAGGTCCTCGGCAATGAGCACATGCATCATCCCGAGCGCGAGCATTCCGTCGGTGCCCGGACGAAGCGCGACGTGCTGCGTGCATTTCTCCGCCGACAGGCTGCGATAGGGGTCGATCGCGACCACCCGGGCGCCGCGGCGCTTCGCGTCCTGCACGCGCGACCAGAGATGCAGGTTGGAGACGATGGGGTTGGCGCCCCAGAGCAGGATGAGCTTCGCGTCCTCGAAGCGCTCCGGATCCATGCCGACCGAGCCGCCGAGGGTCGCCTTGATGCCGTGCTTGCCGGCGCTCGAGCAGAGCGTGCGGTCGAGCTGCGAGGCGCCCAGCCTGTTGAAGAAGCGCCGGTCCATCGACATGTACTGCACCATCCCCATCGTGCCGGCGTAGCTGCACGGCAGGATGGTCTGCGGATCCTCCGCGGCCGCCGCCTTCAGCCGCGCGGCGATCTCGTCGAGCGCCTCGTCCCAGGTGATCCGCGCGAATCTGCCTTCGCCCTTCTTGCCGATGCGCTTCAGCGGGTGCAGGAGGCGATCCGGGGCGTATGTGCGCTCGAGGTAGTAGGCGACCTTCGTGCAGAGCGTGCCGTCGGTGAAGGGCATGGCCGGATCGCCCTGGATCTTCGTCGCCACGCCGTCCTTCACGGTCACCAGCATCGCGCACGTGTCGGGACAGTCGTGCGGGCAGGCGGCGTGGACGACCTTTTCCGTCATGCGGCGATTCTACGGCGCGAGCGCTTCATCCAGGAGCTCGATCCAGTGCCGCACCGGCGTCGCCGTGCCGCCCTGCAGGTGGCTGAGGCAGCCGATGTTCGCGGTTGCGATGGCGGCAGGCGCGCCCGCCTCCAGGCTCGCGAGCTTGCGCGCGCGCAGCTCGTTCGCCAGCGCCGGCTGCAGGATCGAGTAGGTGCCGGCGGAGCCGCAGCACAGGTGCGCATCGGCCACCGGAGCGAGCTGATATCCCGCGCGCGCCAGCAGGTCCTCGACCTGGCCGCGGATGCGCTGCCCGTGCTGCAGGGTGCAGGGGGACTGGAAGGAGACGACCTTCCCGTCCTTCCCTGCAGAAAGTCCTTCCAGGGGCACGACTTCGGCCAAATCCTTCGCAAGCGCCGAGATTTTTGCCGCCTTTTCCCGATAGGCCGGATCGTTGGCGAGGAGATGCCCGTATTCCTTCACCAACGCGCCGCAACCGCTCGCCGTGACGACGATCGCCTCGACCTCTCCCCGCTCGATCGCCGGCCACCACGCGTCGATCAGGCGGCGCATGTCGTCCAGGCCCTCGTCCTGGTAGTTGAGGTGGAAGCGCACCGCGCCGCAGCAGCCCGCGCCGGCGACCTCGACCAGCGAGATGCCGAGCCGATCGAGCACGCGCGCCGCCGCGACGTTGATCGACGGCGCGAGCGCGGGCTGCACGCAGCCGGCGAGGACGAGCATTCTTCTCTTGTGGCGCTGCGCCGGCCATCGGCCGGCGGGTCTTTTCGGTTGGATCTTTTTCTGCAAGCCGCCGGGAAGAAACGGCCGCGCCATTCGCCCGAGATCAAGAGCAAGGCTGAAGAGCGAGGTCCTCGGCAATGCGAAAGCGAGCACCCGCCGCCGGATGCGGTCCCACAGCGGCCGCTCGGTGCGTGCCTCGACGACCGCGCGGCCGATGTCGGCGAGGCGGCCGTACTGCACGCCGGAGGGGCAGGTGGTCTCGCAGGCGCGGCAGGTCAGGCAGCGGTCGAGGTGCAGGCGCGTCCTGCCGGTGACCGGCGCGCCTTCGAGCGCGCGCTTGATGAGGTAGATGCGCCCGCGCGGGCCGTCCAGGTCGTCGCCGAGCAGCTGGTAGGTCGGGCAGGTCGCGGTGCAGAAGCCGCAGTGCACGCACTTGCGCAGGATCGCCTGGGCTTCGCGTCCCTCGGGCGTGTCGCGGATGAAGTCGGCGAGCTCGCTCTGCACGGGCCGCTATACTTTTTCCATGCAGGGGCTGATCTGGATCCTCGTGCTCGCCATTGCCGGCTGCCTGGCCTGGGCCCTCTGGCGGGCGCGGCGCCGGCTGGAAGACCGGCGCCGCGCCGAGGAAGCGCGCGCGGCGACGTTCCTCGCGCAGGCGCTGCAGCGGCCGGGGACGGGACCCGCGGCCGCGGCGCCGCAGGAACGGCTGCTCTTCGATGCCGCGGCGAAGGCCGGCGAAGCCGGCGAGGCGGCGCTCGCGATCCGGCTGTACGCACGCCTGGTCGCGCGCTTTCCGGAAAGCGCGCTCGCTGCGCAGGCGCGCGTAGCGGCCGATTCGGAGAAGAAGAAGCTTTCCACCGCTACAGCTCCGGGTACATCCGGCCGGGGTTGAAGATCCCCGCCGGGTCGAAGGCGCTCTTTAGCTCGCGGTGCAAGCGCAGGTTGGCCGTCGCGAGCGGCGCGAACGCCCCCACCGACTTGTCGGCCGCGCGAAACAGGGTCGCATGGCCGCGGGCCCGCCGGGCCGCCTCGCGGACGGCCGCCGCGTCATGGCTCGACTTCAGCCAGCGCAGCGCGCCGCTCCACTCGACCAGCTCGCGTCCCGGCAAGCCGAGCGGCGCCGCGGTCGGCGGCACGGCGATGCGCCACAGCGGCTCGTCGCCGGCGAACAACGGGTGCTCCTGCTCGCGGATGGCGCGCCACAGTTCCGCGGCCTGCGCTTCGCCGACCGGTGTTCCGCCGATGCGGCTTATCGCCGCGCGAAGCGCGGCCTCGCTGCCGGAAAGGCGAGCGAGCAGCGCGCCCCCTTGCCAGGCGGTCGCCGAGATCGGCAGCGGCAGGACACCCCAGCGCGCGAACATGTCGAGCGCCGCGTCCTGCGCCGCCTCGAGGCGAAGGGTCACTTCCGCCGCGGGCCGCGGCAGCACCTTGACCGACGCCTCGGCGATGACGCCGAGCGTGCCGAGCGATCCGGCGACGAGCCGCGAGACGTCGTAGCCGGCGACATTCTTCATCACCTGGCCGCCGAAGGACAACTCGCGCCCGCGGCCGTCCACCAGCTTCAGGCCGAGGACGAAATCGCGCAGCGCCCCCGCGCTTGCGCGGCGCGGGCCGGACAGCCCGGCGGCAATGCAGCCGCCGAACGTGGCCGCGGGGCCGAAATGCGGCGGCTCGAACGGAAGGCACTGCTGCCTGGCGTGCAGCGCCTCCTCGAGCTCGCGCAGCGGCGTGCCGCAGCGCGCGGTGATCACCAGCTCGGTCGGCTCGTAGTCGACGATGCCCGTATGGGAGCGCGTGTCCAGGATCTCGCCGCGCAGGGCGTTGCCGTAGAAGTCCTTGGTGCCGCCGCCGCGGATGCGCAGCGGCGCCTTGCGCGCGGCGGCCTCGACGATGTGTTCCGCGAAGCTCAAAAGCGCGGCAGGTCCGGGTGCGGCAGCTTGCCGCCGTGCACGTGCATGCGTCCGTACTCCGCGCAGCGCGCGAGCGTCGGGACCGCCTTGCCGGGGTTGAGCAGCCCGCGCGCGTCGAAGGCGCGCTTCACCGCGAGGAAGGCCTCCAGCTCCGCGGCGCCGAACTGCACGCACATCTGGTTGATCTTCTCCACGCCGACGCCGTGCTCGCCGGTGATCGTGCCGCCGACCGCCACGCACTTCTCCAGCACGTCGCCGGCGAAGAGCTCCGTGCGATGCAGCTGCTCGGGGTCGCTCGCGTGGAACAGGATGAGCGGATGGAGGTTGCCGTCGCCGGCATGGAAGACGTTCGGGCAGCGCAGGCCGTACTTGCGCTCCATCTCGCCGATGAACAGCAGCACTTCGCCGAGGCGCTTGCGCGGGATGGTGCCGTCCATGCAGTAGTAGTCGGGCGAGATGCGCCCGACGGCCGGGAACGCTGCCTTGCGGCCGGACCAGAAGCGCAGCCGCTCGGCCTCGTCGCGCGACACCGTCATGCGCGCCGCGCCCGAGCGGCCGAGCACGTCCTGCATGCGGGCGATCTCGTCCTCCACTTCCTCGGGCGTGCCGTCCGACTCGCACAGCAGGATCGCCGCCGCGTCGAG
>CBDDRX010000056.1:0-2790 GCA_965233165.1 uncultured bacterium
GGTGTAGAAGCCGACGAAGGAGGCGAGGGCGAGGGAGGGGACAATGCCGGCATACGGAAACCAGGCCGGCACGCGGCTGATCATCGCGCGCCCTCCGCCGGCGAAGACGGCCTGCGCGCCGATGCCTGCGCGCCAGGCGACCTCCCCGAGCACAAGGGCGAGGAGGAGCGCGCCGAGCGCGTCGAGCGCGGCCTGGCCGCGCGGCTGCACGCGCGTGGTGAAGAAATCGACGATGATGTTGCTGCGGCGCCGCTGGCACCACGGCAGGAAGGCGGCGATGCCGATCGCGCAGCCGAACTGCACCAGCTCGAAATCGCCCTGGACGGGCCGGCCCCAGAGCGCGCGGCCGGCGATGCTCGTCACCGACATCGCGATCATGGCGACGAATACCGCGCCGCCGGCGAAGGCAAACGCCTTCGCCGTCAGCTCGATTGCCCTGCGCAAGGGATTACTTCGTGTACTTCTGGACCATCTTCTGCGCGTCGGCGTACGCCGCCCTGGCGTCGAAGCCCGGCTTCGACAGGTCCGCGAGGAACTTGTCGATCTCGGGCTGCACGGCCTTGCGCATCGTCTCGACCTCGGCGGCGGGGATGGCCATGAACTTGTTGCCGCGCGCCTGCGCCGCCTTGATCCCGCCCTGCTCGACCTCTTCCCACGTCTTGCCGGCCCAGGCGGCGATGTTGCGCCGCGCGTTGTTGTCCACCACCTTCTTCAGGGCGGCGGGCAGCGCGTCGTAGCGCTTCTTGTTCATGAGCACCGCGAACACCGAGGTGCCGAAGCGCGGCTGCTTGCCGGCGAGCGTGACGTGGTTGCCCACCAGCTCGTGGATCTTGTAGGCCGGCACGATCTCGTAGGGCAGCATCACGCCGTCGATCACGCCCTTCGAGAGCATCTGCTGGAGCTCCGTGACCGGCGAGCCGACCGGCGTCGCACCGACGCCGCGCAGGAACACGCCGCCGCCGCGGTTCGCGGTGCGGATCTTCAGGCCCCTGAAATCGTTCATCGACATGATCGGCTTGTTGACGTGGACCGCCGCGCCGTCGTGCGTGTAGAGAAGGACGACGTAGTAGTCCTTGTATTCGTCCTGCAGGTACTTGTCGTAGTAGTCCTGCAGCGCCTGGGCGGTCGCCTCGGCGTGGGTGTGCAGGAACGGCACCTCGAAGACTTCCGTGCGCGGGAAGCGGTCGGCGGTGTATCCCGGCAGCGTGAAGGTGACGTCCACGACGCCGTCGCGCACCTGGTCGACGAGCTGCGGCGGCGTGCCGCCGAGCTGCATCGCGGGGAAGAGCTGGAACTTGAGCTTGCCGCCGGATTCCTTCTCGATCTTGTCCGACCACGGAATGAGGAAGCGCGCGCTGGGCGGCGCCTTCGGTGGGACGAAATGGTGGATCTTGAAGGTTTCCTGCGCGGCTGCCGGCGCAGCGAAAAGCAGGCTTGCAATCAGCGGGGCTGCAATCTTCTTCATCGTCCCTCCTCCAGAGAGGCGGCTAGTCTACCCCGAGTCTTTCAGGAACAGCGTCACCAGGGGATCGCTCCCACGCTGCGCGCTCCAGTGGCCGTGCACGCCGGGGCAAAAGGCCGCCCCCTCGGGAAGCGTGTCGGCGGAATAGAAGTGCCCGCCGGGACGGAACAGCCGCGAGCTGCCGTCGGGCAGCCCGATCTCCATCTCCCCGCCGAGGATGAAGACCCATTGGGGCTTAGGCGTGCAGTGCCAGTCGCTGCGGAACCCGACCGGGCTGCGCCGCAGCTGGTAGCCCTGGGCCGGCTGGAGCGCGGAGAGGCGCGCGGCGGGCGTGCCTTCGCCGAGCGCCACCGGCTCCTCGCGCCAGCGCGCGCGGCCGTCGCCGGCGGTGTAGAGCACGACCTTTGTAAAGATATCCATCGGCGCACTATAGCAACGGGCCCGGTACTTGCTGCACCTGAGGGCTTCCCACCAACCCTCAGAGGAGCTCATTTATGCTCAGAAAGTCCGCATTCATCCTTCTTCCCCTGGCCGTTGCCGTCGGCGGCCTCTACGGCTGCGACCGTCCGGCCGACACGGGCGGCGCGACGTCTGGCTCGTCCTCGGGCGACGCCACCAAGCGCCCCGGCTCCAGCTCGTCCGGCATGAGCGGCGGCTCGAGCAGCTCGAGCAGCGGCAGCGCGACGACCCCGAGCAGCCCGTCGAGCGCCGGCTCCGCCTCCGGCGGCTCGTCCTCGAGCAGCTCGCCGTCCGGCACCCCGCCGTCGAGCAGCTCGCCGAGCAGCAGCGCTTCCGGCTCCTCGCCGAGCGGGTCCACGAGCGGCGCGACCAGCGGCTCGGCCGGCGGCAGCACCTCCGGCTCGTCGAGCACCTCGCCGAGCAGCACGGAGAAGAAGAGCCAGTAAGGCTTTTCGCATTGCTCGCCTGTCCGAGGGTCCCCGGGAGGGACCCCGGGCAGGTTTTTACTTGTCATCGCTGTAACATCGGCAGCGATGGGCAAGCCCCGGCAGTTGAAGCTGAAGAAGGCGCAGGATCCGGCGCGGCCGGACGACGCGACGCAGCTGCGCCGCGCCCTCGACGCGCTGCGCGAGTCCGAGGAGCGCTTCCGCGCCGTGGTCGACTCGGCGAACGAGGGGATCCTCGTCTACGACCGCGCGCTCAACGTGATCGCCGGCAACCTCGCCGCGGAGCGGGTGATCGGCCTGCCGCTCGCCGAGCTGATCGGCAAGCCCGGGTTCACCTCGCAGCTTCCCTGCGTCAACGAGGACGGCTCGCCGCTCACCCCGGAAGAGCGCCCGACGCGCATCACCGTGCGCAGCGGCCAGCCG
>CBDDRX010000057.1:0-4450 GCA_965233165.1 uncultured bacterium
CTGATCTGGGGCTCCTACTGGGACCCGCTGCTCGCGCGGGACAAGGAGGGGCGGCTGCTGCGCGTGATGGAGGAGTCGGTCGACGGCGAGTACCAGAACTACAAGGCGAACGACGGCGCGTTCGTGCGCAAGCACTTCTTCGGCAAGGATCCCCGGGCGCTCGAGCTCGTGTCGAAGATGTCGGACGACGACATCTGGCGCCTGAACCGCGGCGGGCACGATCCGCACAAGGTGTACGCGGCGTACGCGGCGGCAGTGAAGCACAAGGGCCAGCCGACCGTGATCCTCGCCAAGACGATCAAGGGCTACGGCCTGGGCAAGCAGGGACAGGCGAAAAACCCGACGCACCAGCTGAAGAAGGTCGACACCGCGACGATCCGCGAGATGCGCGACCAGTTCAACATTCCCATCCCGGACGACAAGCTCGACGAGCTGCCGTTCTATATCCCGCCGCCCGAGGCGCCGGAGATGAAGTACCTGCACGAGCGCAGGAAGGCGCTTGGCGGCTACCTCCCGCAGCGGCGCCGCAAGGCGGACCAGGCGCCGGCGATCCCGCCGCTCGCGGCGTTCGAGCAGGTGCTGAAGGGATCGGGCGAGGGCCGCGAGATCTCCACCACCATGGCGTTCGTGCGCTGCCTCACGGCGCTGGTGCGGGACAAGGACATCGGCAGGCGGATCGTGCCGATCGTGCCCGACGAGGCGCGCACCTTCGGCATGGAGGGCATGTTCCGCCAGCTCGGCATCTTCGCGCCCGAGGGCCAGAAGTACGAGCCGGTCGACAAGGACCAGGTGATGTACTACCGCGAGGACAAGGCGGGGCAGATCCTCGAGGAGGGCATCAACGAGGCGGGCGCGTTCTCGTCGTGGATCGCCGCCGCGACGGCGTACAGCCACTCCAACGAGATCACCGTCCCGTTCTACATCTTCTACTCGATGTTCGGCCTGCAGAGGATCGGCGACCTCGCCTGGGCGGCGGCGGACCAGCGCGCGCGCGGCTTCCTCCTCGGCGCGACCGCCGGACGCACCACGCTGAACGGCGAAGGGCTGCAGCACGAGGACGGCCACTCGCACGTGCTCTCCTCGGTGATCCCGAACTGCATCTCGTACGATCCGACCTACGGCTACGAGGTTGCGGTGATCGTCCAGGACGGCCTGCGCCGCATGGTGGCGAACCAGGAGGACGTCTTCTACTACCTCACCCTGATGAACGAGAACTACGAGCACCCGGCGCTCCCCGCCGGCGTGGAGCAGGGGATCCTGAAGGGCATGTATCTCCTGAGGGAAAGCAAGAGCAGGAGCAAGCTGCGCGTGCAATTGCTCGGCTCCGGGACGATCCTGCGCGAAGTGGAGGCGGCGGCCGCGCTGCTCGAGAAGGACTGGGGCGTCGCGGCCGACGTGTGGAGCGCCACCAGCTTCACCGAGCTGCGCCGCGACGGCCTCGCCGCCGACCGCTGGAACCTGCTGCATCCCGAGGAGGAGCCGCGCGCTTCCTATGTCGCCGCCGCCCTGAAGGACAGGCCGGGCCCCATCATCGCCGCGAGCGACTACATGAAGACCTTTGCCGACCAGATCCGGCCCTTCATTCCGAAGGAACGGGCGTACCGGGTGCTCGGGACCGACGGCTTCGGCCGCTCCGACTCGCGCGCGAAGCTGCGCCACTTCTTCGAGGTGAACCGCTATTTCGTGGTGATCGCAGCGCTGAAGGCGCTCGCGGACCAGGGCGAAGGCAAGGCGAAGGCCGCGGCCGATGCGATCCGGAAGTACGGCATCGATCCGGAGAAAGCGGACCCGACTACGGTATGAGAAGCGCCTCATGAGGCAGGTCGTGGTCCCGGACATCGGCGACTTCAAGGAAGTCGAGGTCATCGAGATCCTGGTGAAGCCGGGCGATGCGGTGGCGAAGGAGCAGTCGCTCATCACCCTCGAGTCCGACAAGGCGACGATGGAGATTCCCTCGCCGTCCGGCGGGGTGGTGAAGGAAATCAAGATCAAGGTCGGCGACAAGGTGTCCAAGGGCTCGCCCATCCTGGAGCTGGATGGCGAAGGCCGGAAGGAAGAGAAGAAGGAAGAAAGGAAAGAGGAAAGGAAAGAGGAAAGGAAGGCGGCCGCGCCGCCGGCACAGCGCGGCGGCCAGCTTCCCGTCGCGGTGCCGGACATCGGCGACTTCAAGGAAGTCGAGGTGATCGAGATCCTGGTGAAGCCCGGAGACACGGTCGCCAAGGAGCAGTCTCTTGTCACGCTCGAGTCGGACAAGGCGACCATGGAGATTCCGTCCCCGGCGGGCGGAGTGGTGAAGGAGATCCGCATCAAGGTGGGCGACAAGGTCTCCAAGGGCACGGCGATCCTGCTACTCGAGGGCAGCCCGGATCGCGACGCCAGCGCGGATGTCGCTCCCGCGAAGGCGGCAACCCCGCCTGCGCCGGCGCCGAAATCCCCGGCCGCAGCGCCGGTACCCGCCCCGAGCGTTCCGCAGAAGCCGCTGCCCCGCGAGCCGCACGAGGAAACGTCGACCAAGCCGCATGCCTCCCCGTCCGTGCGCAAGTTCGCGCGCGAGCTCGGCGTCGACCTGACGCGCGTGCCGGCCACAGGGCCAAAGGGCCGCATCCTGCACACGGACGTGCAGGCATTCGTAAAAAATGCTTTGTCGAAAACGACCACAAAACCAGAAACACGGGGCGGGGCCGGGTTGCCGTTCAACCTGCCCGCGTGGCCGGACGTCGACTTCGCGAAATTCGGCCCGGTCGAGGCGAAGCCGCTCTCGCGCATCCAGAAGCTGTCGGGGCCGTACCTGCACCGCAACTGGATCTCGATGCCCCACGTCACCCAATTCGACGAGGCGGACATCACGGACCTCGAGGCCTTCCGCAAGGCGCAGACGGTCGAGACCGAGAAGAAGGGTTTCAAGCTGACGATGCTCGCCTTCATGATCAAGGCCTGCGTCACCTCATTGCGCCAGTTCCCGCAGTTCAACGCGTCGTTGGACAAGTCCGGCGAGACGCTGATCATCAAGAAATACTTCCACATCGGCGTGGCGGTCGACACGCCCGGGGGGCTGGTCGTGCCCGTGGTGCGCGACGCGGACCGCAAGGGCGTGTTCGACATCGCGCACGAGCTCGCCGACCTGTCCAAGCTCGCGCGCGACGGCAAGCTGAAGGCCGGCGACATGCAGGGCGGCACCTTCTCCATCTCCAGCCTCGGCGGCATCGGCGGCACGGCGTTCACGCCGATCATCAACGCGCCGGAAGTGGCGATCCTCGGCGTCTCGCGCGGCGCGATGAAGCCGGTCTGGAACGGCAAGGACTTCGCGCCGCGCCTGATGCTTCCCTTGTCCCTTTCCTACGACCACCGGGTGATCGACGGGGCGAGCGCCGCCCGGTTCAGCTCCCACCTCGTATCCGTGCTCTCGGACATCAGAAAGCTGATCCTTTAATGGCCGGCGTGGAAGTCAAGGTCCCCGACATCGGGGACTTCAAGGAAGTCGAGGTCATCGAGGTCCTGGTCAAGCCGGGCGACACGGTCGGCAAGGAGCAGTCGCTGGTCACGCTCGAGTCCGACAAGGCGACGATGGAGATCCCCTCGCCGGGCGCCGGCGTGGTCAAGGAAATCCGCCTCAAGGTCGGCGACAAGGTTTCGAAGGGCTCGGCGATCCTCGTGCTCGAGGAGAGCGCTTCTTCGCAGAAGGCCGAGCCGCCCAAACAGCCAACCCCCCCGGCTACGCCGTCCCCCCTTAACAGGGGGGCGACGGCAACGGCGGCGGACGTCGAGTGCGACGTGGCGGTCCTCGGCGCGGGTGTGGGCGGCTATTCGGCGGCGTTTCGTGCGGCCGACCTCGGGCTGAAGGTGGTGCTGATCGAGCGGTATCCGACGCTCGGCGGCGTGTGCCTGAACGTCGGCTGCATCCCGTCCAAGGCGCTGCTGCATACGGCGGCCATCGTCGACGCGGCGCGCGACCTCTCTCACCACGGCATCAGCTTCGGCGAGCCGAAGGTCGACCTCGACCAGCTGCGCGCCTTCAAGGGCAAGGTGGTCGGGAAGCTCACCGGCGGCCTCGCCGGCATGGCGAAGACGCGCAAAGTCACCGTGCTCACCGGCATCGCTGCTTTTTCCGACCCGCACCATCTGTCCGTGGAGACGAAGGAGGGCAGGAAAAGCGTACGGTTTGCGTCTGCGATCATCGCTGCGGGCTCGCAGGCGGCGAAGCTGCCGTTCCTGCCCGAAGACCCGCGCATCGTCGACTCGACCGGGGCGCTCGAGCTGCGCAGCCGGCCGAAGAGGCTGCTGATCATCGGCGGCGGGATCATCGGCCTGGAGATGGGCACGGTGTATTCGACCCTCGGCGCGCGGCTCGACGTGGTCGAGATGATGGACGGGCTGATGCTCGGCGCCGACCGCGACCTCGTCGCCGTGTGGCAGAAGCTCAACGCGAAGCGCTTCGACCACATCATGCTCG
>CBDDRX010000058.1:0-28050 GCA_965233165.1 uncultured bacterium
ACTTCGGAAGAGAGAAGGCCGTCATGGCGGTGGCGATCTCCAGCAAGCGGCTCGCCGACGTGGCGAAGGTGCAGCGCCTTGCCGCCGCGCTGGTGCCGCACCGCGAGGGCAAGTCGGTGCGCATGATGGTGATGGGCGTGCCGAATGCCGGCAAGTCGACGCCCATCAACGCCCTTCTCCAGCGCAAGGCGGCGAAGACCGGCGACGAGCCGGCGATCACCCGGCAGCAGAGCCGCTTCCAGCTCGACGATCGGAACGAGCTCATCGACACGCCGGGCCTGGTGTCGCCGCACATCGGCAGCGAGAGCGCCGCCCTCATGCTCGCCGCGAGCCACCTCATCGGCCCGGAGTCGTACACCGGCGAGGACGTCGCCACCTTCCTTGGCGACCTCCTCGCCACGCGCTATCCGGGGCTGCTGCGCACGCGCTACGACCTCGCAGCGGAAAAGTTCGACGGCACCGCCGTGATCGGCGCCATCGCGCGCAAGCGCGGCTACCTGCGCAAGGGCGGCCAGCCCGACCTCGAGAAGGCCGGCCGCGCCCTCATCCAGGACTACCGCAGCGGTCTCCTCGGCCGCATCACCCTCGAGACGCCCACTGCGGCTACCGCAACGGCTTCCGGCGCTTCCTAGCACGCTCGCCGGTCAGGTGCATGCGCGACAGCGCGCGGATGTCCTCCGCCTGGAACGATTGCAGCCGCTCGTAGGCGAGCGCGGCGAACCCCGTGAGATCGAGCAGGAGGCGATAGTCCTCGCGATGGAACCGCCGCGCGGGGTCGTGCGCCACGACCCAAACGGTGCCGACCGTCTCCCCGCCGACGCAGAACGGCACGAGCAGCATCTCCGCCACGCGCGGCGGAAGCCGGCCGAGCGGCGTGAAGTAGCGCTCCGGATCGATCATCAGGAGCGGGGCCTGGCGGTCCAGCACCGTGCCGCAGGGGCTGAGATCGCGCGGCAGCGTGTTCCACAGCAGGTGCGCCCACGCGCCCGAGACCGCGTGCCAGCGCAAGATGCGCCGGCCCTGCGCCTCCTCGAGCAGGCTCACGCCGGCCGACTGCGCCTCGCAGATCTCGAGCGCCACGTCGGTCAGCTTCTGCAGCACCGCCCTCGGCGAGCCGGCCACCGCTCGCCTGAGCGCGCCGACCGCCCGCGCTTCGGCTGAAGGGGAAACGACGCGGGCAGCGCGCTGGTCGAGCGCCTCGGTCGCGATCACATCGTCAAGCAGGCATGGGCTCGCAGGCATGCAGCCCAAAATACGCCGCGCCTCGCCGAGCGTATGTGCGCACTCGAACAGAACGCCTTGTCCGGCAGTCCGAAACAGGATCGGTAAAACCTGCACTGCCGCCATCAGGCCGCGTGCGCGCGCAGCTCCCGCTTGAGCACCTTGCCGTTGGCATTGCGCGGCAGCGGCTCGGCGCGCAGGACGAAGCGCTCGGGCACCTTGTAGTCGGCGAGCCGCGCGGCGCAGAACGCACGCAGCTCTTCAGTACTTGTGTTGCTTCTTGCAACCACAAAAGCCTGTACGCGCTCCCCAAGCACGGGACAGGGATACCCGAGCACCGCGGACTCGACCACCGCCGGGTGCTCGGCCAGCGCGCTCTCCACCTCCGCGGTGAACACCTTGTAGCCGCCGCGGTTGATCATGTCCTTCTTGCGGTCGAGCACGCGCACGTAGCCCCCGGCGTCGATGCTGCCGAGGTCGCCGGAGCGCCAGAACCCGCCGGTGAACTCGCGCGCGGTCGCCTCCGGGTTCTCCCAGTAGCCCTTCACCACCATCGGCCCGCGGATCCACAGCTCCTCGTCGACGACCTCGATCTCGGCGCCCGGGACCGGCAGGCCGATGCTGTCGCGCCGCCCCGCCTGCTCCTCCGGCGGCATCATGACGGCGGGCGAGGTCGTCTCGGTGGCGCCGTAGGTGTTCATCAGCGACAGCCGCGGCAGCTTCTGCGCGAGCGCGGCGATCGTCGCCGCCGGCATCGGCGCGCCGCCGTACCCGCCGACGCGCCAGGCGCGCAGATCCATTTTTTCGAATTCTTTTTCCAGCAGGCACAAGTTGTACATCGCCGGGACCATGAGCGCGCAGGTCATGCGCTCGCGCTCGGCGAGGGCGAGGAAGTCGCGCGCCTTGAAGGCCGGCAGGATCACGAGCGTGCCGGCGCAGCGCACGGTCGTCGTGACCTGCGCGATCACCCCGGTCACGTGGCTGAGCGGCACCGCGGCGATCGCGCGCGTGCTCGCATCGAGGCCCATGCACGCCTCGAACACGAGCGACGAGTGGACGATGCCGAGGTTCGTCAGCATCGCGCCCTTCGGGCGGCCGGTCGTCCCGGAGGTGTAAAGGATCGCGGCCGTATCTTCTTCCTGCCCTCCGGTCGCTTCAACCTCCGGCCCCTGGAGGTCTGGAGGAAGGAGACGAGCGATTCCTGCGGGGAGAAGGTGCGCAAGGTCGGGCTCGTGGACCACGAGCTTCGCCGCGCAGTGGCCGAGGATGTATTCCAGGCCGGGCTTCTGCTCGCGGATGCTGACCGGCACGGCGATGGCGCCGAGCCAGGCTGCGCCGAGGAACGCGGCGACGAACTCGATCCGGTTGCCGAGGAGGAGCGCCACGCGATCGCCGGGCACGACGCCGCGCGCAGCGAACGCGCCGGCTGCCGCGGCCACGCGCGCGCCGAGCGCTTCCCAGGTGAGGCGCGCTTCGCCGCAGACGAGCGCCTCGCCGCGCGGGTTGCGCGCGACCGCCTCCTCCAGCATCTGCACCAGGCTCGCCGGCCGCTCGGCGAAGCAGCGTGCCGGCCGGCCGAAATGCCGCTCCTCGCGCAGCGCCGGCGCCCGTGCCGTCCACGTCTTGAATTCGGTGTCAGGCACCGATTTTTGATTCGGTGTCAGGCACCGATTTTTCCTGGTTCTGCATTTGGGTGCCTGACACCGATTTCAGGCTGCGGTGCCTGACCCCGAATTCAAGCGGTCGCTTCCTCGAGGCCGGCGTACTCGCGCAGGGCGTGGAAGCGGATCTTGTCGAAGCGCTCCTGGCGCACTTCCAGCTCGGCCTTGCTGGGCGCGAAGAACGCGAGCACGCCGGCGCCGTCCTTCGCCATGAGGTGCGGGTAGGCGCTCGCCAGGCGCTCGAGCTCGGCCGGCTCGCCGGATACCCAGCGCGCGCCCCAGAAGGTCACCGGGAGCAGGCGCACCTCGGCGCCGTACTCGTGCTGCAGGCGGTAGACCGCGACCTCGAACTGGAGCTGGCCGACCGCGCCGAGGACCGGCGGGCTGCCGTCGAGCGGGTAGAAGATCTGGATCGCGCCCTCCTCGCCGAGCTGCGCGAGCCCGGCGCGGAGCTGCTTGCTCTTCATCGTGCTGGTCAGCTCGACGCGGCGGAACACCTCGGGGGCAAAGAACGGCAGGCCGCGGAACTGCAGCGCCTCGCCCTCGGTGACCGTGTCGCCGAGGTTCAGCGTGCCGCGGTTCGGGATGCCGATGATGTCGCCGGCGTAGGCCTCGTCGACGATGTCGCGGCGCTGCGAGAGGAACGACACCACGCTCGCGGTCTTCACGTCCTTGCCGCTGCGGCAGTTCACCAGGCGCATGCCGCGCTCGAATTTCCCGGAGCACACGCGGACGAAGGCGATGCGGTCGCGGTGCCCCGGGTCCATGTTCGCCTGGATCTTGAACACCACGCCGGTGAACTTCGGCTCGCCGGGCTGCACCACGCGCTCGTTCGCGGCGCGGCTGCCCGGCGCCGGCGCGTGCTCGACCAGCGCGTCGAGCACCTCCTGCACGCCGAAGTCGTTCAGCGCCGAGCCGAAGAACACCGGCGTCTGCTTTCCGGCGAGGTAGGCGTCGCGGTCGAACGCATGGCCGGCGCCGCGCACCAGCTCGACTTCGCTTCTCGCTTCTTCAAGAATCGATTCTTCGAGCGTCCCTTCATCGAAACGGCGGATCGCCTCGGTCCGTACGTCGAGCACCCCCTTGAAATGCCGGCCCATGCCGATCGGCCAGGTGAAGGGCACCGCGGCCATGCCGAGCGTCGCCTCGATCTCGTCGATCAGCTCGAGCGGCGCTCGCACGTCGCGGTCCATCTTGTTGATGAAGGTCATGATCGGCGTGTTGCGCGCGCGGCAGACCTTGAGCAGGCGCAGCGTCTGCGGCTCGATGCCCTTGCCCGCGTCGATCACCATCAGCGCCGCATCCACCGCCGTGAGCACCCGGTAGGTGTCCTCCGAGAAGTCCTGGTGGCCCGGGGTGTCGAGCAGGTTCACCACGCAGCCGCGGTACTCCATCTGCATGACCGAGCTCGCCACCGAGATGCCGCGCTGCTTCTCGATCTCCATCCAGTCGGAGGTCGCGTGGCGCGCGCTCTTCCTCGCCTTCACGGTCCCGGCGATGTGGATCGCGCCCGAGAAAAGCAGGAGCTTCTCCGTGAGCGTGGTCTTGCCCGCGTCCGGGTGCGAGATGATGGCAAAGGTCCTGCGCCGCGCGACTTCGCGCGCGATCTTCGAATCGCTCATGCCCCGATGTTACTCAGATCATCGGCAGCGCGGACGGCCGCGGCCCGCGCGGGAAGGCGCGATCGATCCGCTCCAGCTCCGCGGCGCCGAGCTGCAGCCGGCCGGCGCCCGCGTTCTCCGCCGCGTGCCCGGCGCTCGCGGCCTTGGGGATGGCGAACACGTTCGGCCAGCGCATCAGGAAGCGCAGCGCGACCTGGCGCGCCGTGGCGCCGTGCGCGTCGGCGATCTCCTGCAGCACCCGGCCGCCGGCGCTGTCGGGGCGCGGGAAATCGTCGTGCCCGTAGGGGGAATACGCGACCACCGCGACGCCGTGCGCGAGGCACCACGGGATCACCGCGTGCTCGATCGCGCGCTCCTTCAGGTGATAGAGCACCTGGTTGCAGGCAAGGCGGCCGCGGGCGCCCTTGCCCCAGGCCTCCTCGAGGTCGTCCTCGTCGAAGTTGCTCACGCCCCAGGAGAGGATCGACCCCGCCTCGCGCAGCTTCTCGAAGGCGGCGAACGTCTCCTCCAGCGGATGGCTGCCGCGCCAGTGCAGCAGGTAGCAGTCCAGCCGGTCGGTGGCGAGGCGCTTCAGGGAGCGCTCGCAGGCCTGGCGCGTGCCTCGGGCCGACGCGTTCTGCGGCAGCACCTTGTCCACCAGGAAAACCTCCTTGCGCCGCCCCGCGATCGCCGCGGCGACGACGAGCTCCGCGTCGCCGTACATCTCGGCGGTGTCGATGTGCGTCATGCCGAGCTCCATGCCCCGCCGCAGCGCGGCGACGGCCTGCGCCTCGTCCGCGTGGTCGAGGTACCAAGTGCCCTGCCCGACGACCGGAACCGGGCGCTGCGCGAGGCCGAACGGCCGGAGCTCCATCCGCCCTCCTAGTAGACGACCACGCTGCGGATCGACTCGCCCCGGTGCATGAGGTCGAAGCCCTCGTTGATCCGCTCGAGCGGCAGCGTGTGGGTGATCAGGCTGTCGATGTCGATCTTTCCTTCCATGTACCAGTCGACGATCCTCGGCACGTCGGTGCGCCCGCGCGCTCCGCCGAACGCCGTGCCCTTCCACACGCGACCGGTGACGAGCTGGAACGGCCGGGTCTTGATCTCCTGCCCCGCGCCCGCCACGCCGATGATCACCGAGACGCCCCAGCCGCGGTGGCAGCACTCGAGCGCCTGGCGCATCACCTCCACGTTGCCGATGCACTCGAAGCTGTAGTCCGCCCCGCCGCCGGTGAGCTCGACGATTTCCCCAACGATGTCTTTTCCCTTGGGATTGATGAAGTGCGTCATCCCGAACTTGCGAGCAAGATCCTCGCGAGCGGGGTTCAGATCCACGCCGACGATCATGTTTGCCCCAGCCATGCGGGCGCCTTGCACGACGTTCAACCCAATACCGCCCAACCCGAAAACAACCACATTGGCGCCCGGCTCGACTTTCGCGGTGTTGATCACCGCGCCAATCCCGGTCGTGACGCCGCAGCCGATGTAGCAGACCTTGTCGAACGGCGCGTCCGGCCGGATCTTCGCCAGCGCGATCTCGGGGAGCACCGTGAAGTTAGCGAAGGTGGAGCAGCCCATGTAGTGAAAGACGGGTTTGCCATTCAAGGAGAAGCGTGAAGAGCCATCCGGCATCACGCCCTTCCCCTGGGTGCCGCGGATCGCGGTGCAGAGGTTCGTCTTCCGCGACAGGCACGACTTGCACTGGCGGCATTCCGGCGTGTAGAGCGGGATGACGTGGTCGCCCTTGGCGAGCGCCGTCACGCCCGGCCCGACGTCCACCACCACCCCCGCGCCCTCGTGGCCGAGGATCGCCGGGAAGAGGCCTTCCGGGTCGGCGCCCGAGCGCGTGAACTCGTCGGTGTGGCAGATCCCGGTCGCCCTCACCTCGACCAGCACCTCGCCCGCCTTCGGGCCCGCGAGTTGCACGGTCTCGATCGAAAGCGGCGCGTTCGCCTTGTACGCTACGGCAGCACGGGTTTCCATGCTTCGAATATACCTTTACCTCCTCGCCATGGCCGTGTCGCTCGCACCCGCCAGCGCGCAGGACGCGGTGACGGTCACGGGACTGCGCGATCCGGTGGACAAGTCCTACCGCAGGATGGTCGACGGCCTCGAGCTGTTCGAGAAGCGACGCGCACTCGCTCCCGGCGCGCTCCTCCGGTTCAAGCTCTTGCCCAGGAAGAAGGCCACGTCCATGCAGGGCGTCGATGTCGCCATCGTCGCGGATACGTTCGAGACGCCGCTCGAGGTGGCGCCGGACCACACGTTCGTCCTGCCGCGCGACCCGAAGGCGCTAGCGGAGAACGCCTCGGTGCGGCGGAACCGGAAGAAGCAGACGATGACCTGGCGCGCCGACATCCGCACGCCCGGCCTGCCGCCGCACACGCGCCGCCTCGGCGACCTGCGCCTGGAGTGCGAGGTCGGCATGGAGGCGCGCCTCATCTCCAATCGCCCGCCGGGCTTCTTCGGCTGGATGGTCGAGCGCTTCGGCGACACCCCGGCCTACTGCGGCCAGGAAGACCCGCGCTACCTCTTCTTCGCCGAGCGCCCCCTCTGGAGCGTCGCCCTCGTCTCCGGCGCGCGCCGGGAAGTGCTTCCCGTCGAGCGCCTCTACGCCGGCGCGAGCCGCGACCCCGACTGGAAGTCCGTGCTGCCCTACTGCGACTGCGAGGTCCTCCTCGACCGCACCTTCTTCGTGCCGCTGGGCGACCCGAGCTGGCCCGACGACACGCGCGTCGAGTTCGAGTACATGGACGCGGGCCCGGGCAACCTGCGCACCATCCACGCCGAAGGCGACCAGGGGCCGATCGTCGAAGTGCCCTTCGACAGCGGCTATAAGGTGCGCGTGTACGACGACCTCGTCCTCCTCTTCGCCCCGTCCGGGCTGCCGGCGAAGAGCCGTATTAAGATGGGCCCATGGCCGAACCCCAGGTAGTAGACCCGCACGACCCGGTGATGACCGGGGAGAACTCCTTCATCCGCCTGAGCACGGACGGCGGCAAGACGATCCTCGACCGCACCAGCCACTGGCGCGTGCTGTGGTCACCTGCCGGGCAGGGACACGTGCTCTTCATCGACACGCCGCTCCTCGGCAAGGGGCCGCGCATCTACGCCGACAACGCCGGCGTCGCGCGCTTCCTGCAGCGGACCATCGAGACGCTGCTCTGGAAGGACTTCGCCGACGAGAGCTTGCCGATCGTCGACGCCGAGTTCGCGCGCGGCGGCAACAGCCTGAGCACCGTGGAGGAGCGCATTTCCTCCGCGACCGAGGAGATCGTCCTGACCTGGTGGGACCTGATGGCGCCCTTCGTCCTCACCATGCCGCCGGGCAGCATGGGCCGCCCGCTCGGCGTCTACAGCACCTTCCTCCCCGCGAAGAGCGCCCAGCTCTCGGTCAACGGCCGCGCCGCGACCGGCAAGGTGTTCGCCCAGGAGCGCGGCGGCCGGCCCTCGTCGAGCTGCGTGCTCGCCTGGTCGGAGACCTGGACCCGCCCGCGCTCATAGCGGAAATCGGGGACGGAGCCCGATTTCCCGAAGCAGAAGCGAAATCGGGCTCCGTCCCCGATTTCAGGATCTGAGGACGCGGCCGGCGGTGGCGCCGGTGTGCGTGCCGCCCTGCCAGGTGACGACGCCGTTGACCAGGGTCATCTCCACACCCTTCGAGCGCATCACCATGCGCTTCGCGCCGCCGGGGAAGTCGTAGAGGCGCTCCGGCCGACCGGCGGACCTGATTTCCTTTGCATCGAACAGGACCAGGTCGGCGGCGAGCCCGGGCTGGATCCGGCCGCGGTCGCGGATGCCGAAGAAGTCCGCCGGGTCGGAGGTCATGCGGCGCACCGCCTCCTCGAGCGCGAGCACCTTCTTCTCGCGCACCCACGTGCCGAGCACGTAGCTCGGGTACCCGGCGTCGCACAGCATGTCGAGGTGCGCGCCGCCGTCGCCCAGGCCGAGCAGCATGTCGCGGTTGTTGAGGATTTCCGCCATGCGGTCCTCGCGCGTGTTGAAGGACTGCATGGTGAACTCGTTGTCCAGGTCGTCCGCGAGCGTGAGATCGAGGAAGGCGTCGACGCCGTCCGTGCCCTGCTCCTTCGCGAGCTGGGCGACGCTCTTGCCCTCATGCTGCTTCAAGGAACCGTTCTTCACTTCATGGACGGTGATGCGCGCCCAGTTGCCGAACGCGGCCGGGCGCTTCAGGTCCTCGCGGAAGCGGTCGCGGAACTCCCGGCTCCCGTAGACCTTGCGCTGTGCGTCCTTCGACTTGTCCTCGAAGACCGGCTTCCACGACGGGAACGCGGCGAAGGAGAACGGGCTGCGCATGTTCACCTCGCGCGTGAGCGGCAGCGGCGAGGTCTGCGGCCGCGCGCCCTTGGCGATCATCGGCGCCGCCCGGGCGAGCGAGGTACGCACCGCCTCGGAGATGTCGTCGCGGTCGAACATGGCGATGAAGGTGATGGGGCGCCGGCTCTCGTCGAGCATGAAGTCGAGCAACTCGAGCTCCGGCTCGTCCATCACGCCGAGCTGCTTCGTCATCGCGATCTCGATCGCGCCCCTGCCCCGCTCGCGCAGCACGTTGCAGTACGCCTTCAGCTCCTCGCGGCTCGCGTTGCGGCAGGCGAGCGGCCGGCCCTGGAAGCCGAGGTGCTGGTTGAGCAGCGTGCTCGAGAACCCGAACGCCCCCGCCCCCATTGCCTCATCCAGAATATTTCTCAACTGCAAAAGCTCGGCATCGGAAGCGGATCGTTCCATGGACGCTTCGCCCATCACGTAATGCCGGAACGGCGTGAGCGGCGCGAGGAACGCGAGGTTGAGTGCGCAGCCGCGCTGCGCCGCCGCGTCCATGTACTCGGGGAAGGTTTCCCAGTCCCACGTGATCCCGGCCTGCAGCACCTCGAAGGGGATCGCCTCGACGTTGACGAGGTCGCGCATCGCGATCTCGCGCGCCTGCGGGCGGCAGGGCGCGATGCCCACGCCGCAATTGCCGGTGACCACCGTCGTGACCCCGTGCCAGCTCGAGGGCGTGAGGCCGCGGTCCCAGCAGATCTGCGCGTCGTAGTGCGTGTGCGGGTCGATGAACCCCGGGGCGACGACAAGGCCATCGGCATCGATCACCCGCCCCGCGCTGCCGGCGATTGAGGCCGCCACCGCCGCGATCCGCCCGCCCTCGACGGCTACATCCGCGAGCCGCGGCGGCGCACCCGTTCCGTCGACCAGCGTGCCGCCCCGAATCAGGAGGTCATGGGCCATGCCCCGATCATACGAAATCGGGGTCGGAGCCCGATCATTAAATCTAGTCGGCCTTCGGGTTGAACCCGCCCACCAGGTTCTGCCGGATATCCCCTACCTTCGGGCCCACCCGCTCCGCCACCTTGCGCAGCTCTTCCTTCGAGACCTTGAGCCGCTTCGCCCAGCGCTCGAGGCTCGCCTCGTCCCGCACGTCGATCCGGTCGTCCTTGTCCAGCTCTTCCATGCCCGGAGCGGAGCAAGATTCCGTCCGGGGTAGCATGGCGGTCACCGAGAACAAGGAGGAACCATGAACCCACCCCTCACCGGCGGCTGCCTCTGCGGCGCCGTGCGCTACGAGATCACCGCCCCGGTCACCACGCTGCGCGCCTGCCACTGCCTCAATTGCCAGAAGCACACCGGCTCCGGCGGCAGCGTCAACGCCGTCGTGCCGAAGGACAGCTTCAAGGTCACGAAGGGCGAGGCGAAGAAGTACGAGGACGCCGCCACGAGGAGCGGCCGCACGCTCTCCCGCTACTTCTGCGGCACCTGCGGCTCGCCGCTCTTCAGCCAGAGGAACCCCGACATCGGCGTGCGCATCGTGCGCGCCGGCAGCCTCGACGACTCGAACGGCCTGAAGATCTCCGCGAATATCTGGATGACCACCGCGCGCTCGTGGGATCTCATCGACCCGTCGACCGAGTGCCACCCGGAGAACCTGCCGCCCCCGCCGAAGGCCTAGAAGCCGATCGTCACGCCGACGTTGAGTACGGGGTAGTACTTGAAGCGCTTCAGGCGGTCCTCGAGGCGCGCCTGCTCCGCCGCGACGTCGTTCTGGAACGCCGTGCATGCGGCCGCGCCGACCGCCGGGTTGCAGGTGGCAATGAGCGCGGCCTTGGGCGACCCCATGAACATCACGCCGAGGTCGGCGTAGAAATTCACCCCCGCTCCGGAGACGTTGCCGTAGCCGATGCCGAGGTACGGCGCCGCGCGGCGGCCGGTCTTCACGTCGCCGCTCACCGTGCCGGCGTTGGCGACGCCATTCGCCTCGTAGCGGTTGTTGTTGAGGATCACGCCGCCGGTGAGCCGGAACGGCCCGAGCGGGCTGAAGTCGAGCAGCGCGTTGAAGTTCGAGAGCTTCAGATCACCGTCGTAGCGCACGGTGTCGGTCGAGTAGTCGCGGTCCCAGGAAAGGCGCGAGTAACCTAGCCGCGCGCTCAACGTCGGTGCAATACTCCACGCCACGTCGCCGCCTACGCCAAGCGTTCCCACGCGGGCACCGACGCCGACCGCATGCGCGGCGCCGGTGGCGGCGAGAAAGAAGATTGCCAGTAGAAGTCGTTTCATGGACCCCCTAATACCGCTATACGTGGCGGCCGTCTACCGTGGCAACACGCGTTCTGGCGCAGAGCTTTGGCGGCTTAGCTCAAGATCTCCACGTCAAGGCGCTTCTCAGCACGTACCGCGGACATGGCGGCCGTAAGCGTGCTTCCCCTATGAGGCCCATCGTCCGCCCCGTACGCATGTATGGCGATCGGACTGCCATCCTCCGACCTCCAGAGAAGCCCGCTATCGCCCGGGAAAGTACCGCCTGTGTTAACTCGGATGCAAACGTCAGCCCTCACATTGCGAACGGTCTGGTCGACGCCGATGATTTCGCCTTGCAATGCCCCATGCGCCGATTCGCCATACACCCGAGACAATAGCGCGGCCCCGCGCGGCGGCCTTCTTCGAGAAGCCTTCGCTCTTGCGAGGAGTTCTGATTCGACCAGCGTGAATATGGCTACGTCGGCAAACCCATAGTCACCCGGGATTCCGAATCCGTAGTCATACGCCGCCATCGTGGTATTGCCGACCCGGATATATCGACGTTCCGTTGGTGACCATACGGACACCGCGGTCGGGGTCAGCGGATCCCGATCAACTCCCGTGAGAGCGTGTGCCGCCCCCATCCCGAATAGGCCTTTGGACGATCTGCAGTAAGCGGTCATCGTGCCCGGCTGAAGCTCATCAAAAGTCGGCAATCCACCGCTGACCTCGAAGCGTGACTGCTTCCTCAACGGTCCGATCTCCAAGACATCGGAAGGGACGCTCCGATGAGCAATTCGAATAGCCCCGGGAATACGATGGTGTTTTCCGATCTGGGACAACGACAGCTTCTTCCTGACGAAGACGGTGAAACTGGTCTCGTCCGTCGTATCACCATTGACGATCTTCTTGCCGATCATCGACCCAACGACATTGGGCAATGAAGCAACGACGTCATTCAGATGTCCGCGGTGGGCACGCAGATCGCGTAGCGATGGAGCCGGCCCCCTCATTTCGACTTAGGGAACTCGACTTCCACCAGCTCGGTTCCATTCTTGGTTGGCCGGATCTCATAGAGCGTAAACGTCGGCGGCTCCGCCTCCTTCGGCGCGATCTTCCCGAGCGCACCGGCGGTTTCCTTCTTCAGCTGCTCCAGCATCCGGTGCATCGCCAGTACCTCCGGGGCGCCGGCCGCCGGAGCCGCGCCGACCTGCTTCCACGAAGTTAGGACCCCCTCCAGGATCTTGGCCGCCGCCTCCGCGGCTTGGGGGGCCGACCCCGGATTGCTCAGCGCAGTGCTCGCGGCGCGCAGCTGGTTCGCGATGTTGGTCAAGGTCGCCTGCTCCGCGCCGGACAACGCGTTGTTCGCCCGGCCTACCGGGACCTGCTTGTCGATGTCGCCGGCGATCCGGGCGAGATCGCTCGACAGCGACACGTAGTCGACAGTCCCAGATTGCTGCAGCAGATCCGTTTCCCTGCGGGTTTTCCTGGCGGTCGCGAGAGATTCGGCAAGTCCTCCGAAGGAAGTGAGCAGTTCGGTGATCTTGGTGTCTCCTTCCTGCCCCATGGAGGTAAGGAACCCGTTTGCCAGCGTGAGCGACAGCTTGCTGGACCCGAAGCCGCTGACGGGCCTCGCGTACTGAGGGTTCGCCAGGTCCGGCAAATGCACGATTGATACTTCGACCGGCTTCTCCTTGTTTCCGGTGCGCGCGACCAGGAGGTACGGCTTGGGCGTGTAGAACTTGATGCCCGTTTGATTCCCGGAAAACTGCGGATTGTCGTAGAACCTCATCTCTGCACATGACGCGAGAAGGAGCACGCAGGCCAGCGCTGCGAACAGTCGTAGATACATGAATCCCCCTGAAATTCCTCGGCACCCCCCGGTACCGCAGGCGCTACCAGCGTAACGAGGTTGCGGAAACCAGTGTTATCCGCAAGTCGCAACTGCGTCCAGGCTTGTCGTTGAGCCGAAACCCCGACGCAGGCATCATGCGAGAGGCCACCGCGCTAGCATGCGCCCATGGCCCTCAAACGCTTCAAAGGCGACCCCGGACAGGTCGTCGTCCTCGAGCACACCTCGTCCATCCTCCGGGACAACCCGCTGAAGGATCCGCACGTGCGCAAGGTCGCGGTGTGGCTCCCTCCCGGCTACGACGGCAGCGGCAACAAGCGCTTCCCCGTCCTCTACGACCTCGTCGGCTTCACCGGCTCCGGCCTCGCGCACGTCGGCTGGCGCGCGTTCAACGACAACGTCCCCGAGCGCGCCGCGCGCCTCATGCGCGAGAAGAAGATGGGCCCGGCGATCTTCGTCTTCCCGGACTGCTTCACCGCCCTGGGCGGCAACCAGTACGTCAACTCCTCCGCGATCGGCGACTACGCCGACTACCTCACCCGCGAGATCGTCCCCTTCGTCGACCGCGAGTTCCGCACCCTCGCCTCGCGCGAGCACCGCGGCTGCTTCGGGAAATCGTCGGGAGGCTACGGCGCGATGCTCCACGGCATGAAGTACCCGAAGACCTGGGGCGCCGTCGCCAGCCACTCGGGCGACGCCTACTTCGACTTCGTCTACTGGCACGACTGGCCCAACACCCTCAACGAGCTCGCGAAGCACCGCATGCCCAAGCGCGTCTCCGGCCGCTACGACGCCCTGAAGGAATCCCGCCGCAAGGGGCTGGGCGAAGGCAAGGACGACGGCCGCATCCGCCGCTTCCTGCAGAAGATGTGGACCCGCGAGAAGCTCTCCGGCGCCGAGATCCACGCGATCATGAACCTCTGCATGGCCGCCACCTACGACCCCGATCCCAAGGCCCCCAACGGCTTCCGCGTCCCCTTCAACCTCGAGTCCGGCGAAGTCCTCCCCGAGCGCTGGCGCCGCTGGCGGCAGCACGACCCCATCAACCTGGTTTCCCGATACAGGAAAAATCTGAAGGCGCTGCGGGGCGTCTACATCGACTGCGGCTGGCGCGACCAGTACCACATCCACTATGGCGCGAGGATTCTTTCTTCAATGCTTTCAAAGGAAAGAATCCGCCACGTGTACGAGGAGTTCGACGACAACCACTCCGACATCGACTACCGGATGGACAGCAGCCTGCCGTTCCTCTATGGCGCGCTGCGCTGACCGCTAGCGGCCTCGTGCGCCTGCGTCGCCCTGCTTCGCCCTATTCCGGGCGAGCATGTTCTGGACGTTCGGGACGTAGAGGAGGTGCGCGATCTTCCGCACGTAGTGGTCCTCGTAGAGGTTGAGCTGCCCGTCGGCGAACGACACGCGCCAGAGCTGCTCGACCAGGGCGATGCGCTGCTCCAGGGAGAAGTCGCGCTTGATGACGCTCACCGGCGCATAGAAGCTCGCGAGCGCCTGCGCCCTGGCGCGGCCCTCCTCGAGCAGCGCGACGGCGTCGCTTCTCTCCAGGCCGAGCAGCTCGACGAGCGCCTGCGCGCCCGCGTCGGACTCGCCGTGCGACTCGTCGGCGTCGGCGCGCCGCGCCTCGTGCAGCAGGACCGCCACCGCGAGGTGCAGGTGATGCCGCTCCTGGCCGTGCAGCGCATGCGCTTCCCCGCCCGCCGCGGAAGAAAGCATTTTCTTCAAGGCTCGAATCATCGATCCAGCTTAGCATCCGGCAAATGAAGATCGCCGCCTTCGCCGCCGGCCCGATCGCCGGCGCCGAGCGCCTCGAGTACTTCTCCGACGCGCCGCTCGCCGGCTTCGACGCCGCGTTCTGCGACCTCGAAGCGGCGCTCGATGCATGGCTCGCCGGCAACGTCTGGCAGTCGAAGCCCGAGCGCGTGCTTTCGACGAACGCGCACGCCGCGCTCGTCGACGTGCTCTCGCGCCGGGCGAAGGAGCTGCGCCGCTTCATGGACGAGGGCAAGCCGGTCGTCTTCTTCACCGCCGCCCTGCCGGCGCTCCGCTACGTGGACCGCAAGGGTCGCTGGGCCGACGTAGAGGACCTGACGGCTTCCTATCCCGCCGCCGCCACCGCCCTCGCCGCGCCGGCCGGCGCGCTGGAAGTCCGCGGCCCGCCGGAGCTCGTCCAGTTCGGCGAGCGCCTGCAGGCGCACTTCCGCCCCGGCGCCCTCGCGAAGCACATCGGCGCGCCCGCCTTCCTCGTCCAGGACCGGATCGCCGGCGCCTTCCTCTGCGACGGCAAGCGCTGGGTCCTCACCTGCCCGCGCCTCGCCGACGCCGGCCTGCCCGAGCTCGCCGCCGCGTTCACCGAGCTCTACAACGCCACCAGCGCCGAAGCGAAGCTGCCCGAGCTGCCCGCCTGGCACGAGCAGTACCTGATCCCCGGCGAGGCGCAGATGGCAGCGCTCGTGCAGAAGATCGACGAGACGCTCGCCGAGGTCACCGCCCTGCGCGCGGCCAAGCGCGCCGAGATGGCGGAGCTCGGCTACCTGAAGCGCCTCTTCACCGACGAGGGGCCTTCCTTCCGGCACGCCGTGGCCACCGCGCTGAAGGCGATGGGCTTCGACGTCCAGCCCGGCCCGCGCGGCAAGGACGAGCTCGTCATCACCCTCGGCCAGGCCGTCGCCGTCGTCGTGACCAAGGGCCGGACCAAGGCGGCAAACGAGGCCGATGCGATCGAGCTCGACAAGGCGGTGCAGCGCTCCTTCAAGGCGAACGACGTCATGCCGAAGGGCATCCTCGTCGTCAACGGCTTCCGCGACCTGCCCCTGCACGAGCGCCGCGAGGCCGTCTTCCCGCCCCCGATGCACGGCTACGCCAGGAACCGCGGCCAGTGCCTCATCACCGGCCTGCAGCTCCTCTGCCTGCAGCACGAGGCCCGCCAGGCCGAGAACGGCCCGCGCGCCCGCAACGAGCTCCTCCACACCGCCGGCCCCTTCGCGCGCTTCCGTGGCGCAGAATGGCTCGCCCTCTTCGGCATCGACCCTGAAGGAACTCCCGATGGCTGAGGTTCGCCCCACGGGCTAACGGGAATACCTTTTTAGGAGTAGGCTTTTTTCTGGCCAAGAGGAGGGCCACTCCATGATCAAGAAGATCCAGCGCAGGGACGTCCTGAAGTTCGGTGCCGCGGCGGCAGCGTCCGCGGGCCTCGGTTTCCCGTCCATCATCCGCGCGCAGTCGAAGGAAGTGGTGATCCTGGGCCTGTGGGACCAGACCGGCGCGTTCGCCGACGTCGGCCCGCTCAACGACCGCGGCATGCGCATGGCGCTCGAGGAGCGCAACATGCAGGTCAACGGCCGGCCGATCAAGTACATCACGCGCGACGGCGCGACCCAGGCCGGCACCTCGACGCGGCGCGCCGAGGAGGCGATCGACGGCGACGGCGCCCGCTTCATCATCGGCCCCTGGTCCTCCGGCGTCGGCCTCGCGGTCTCCGAGGTCGCCAAGCGCAAGAAGGTTCTGCACTTCTTCAGCGGCGGCACCGAGGACATCTCCGGCAGCCGCTGCCACCGCTACTCGTTCCAGTGGGCGGCGAGCCCCTACACCGCGGCGAAGACCGTGGTGGACAACTTCATGAAGGCGAACCCGAAGGCGAAGCGCTGGCACCTGCTGGTGGCCGACTACGCGTTCGGCTGGTCGGTCGAGAAGTACATCAAGGAGGTGGGCAAGGGGCACGGCATCGAGTTCGTCGGCGCCGACCGCCATCCGCTGGGCGAGCGCGAGTTCTCCAACTACGTGCAGAAGGCGGCCGCCAACCGCCCGGACGCGGTGGTGATGATCAACTTCGGCGGCGACGCCGTCGCCGGCGCGCGCGAGATCTTCAACTTCGGCCTCACGCCCAAAGTGCCGCTCATCATGGCGTGGTCCTCGGGCGTCGAAGAGCTGATCCAGCTGTCGCCGGAGATCCGCGAGAACCTCTGGGTCGGCACCAACTTCTACTACACCGCCGACACGCCGGTGGCGAAGGCGTTCGTGAAGAACTACCGCGCGAAGTACAAGACGCCGCCGGGCTATGCGCCGTCGGCCGCCTACTCGATGACCCGGCTCATGCTCGCCGGCTTCGACAAGGCGAAGTCGGTCGAGGTGCAGGACGTGATCAAGGCGCTGGAAGGCATCGAGGTGAACGACCTCCTCGGCCGGATGCGCGTCGACGCCGCCACGCACCAGACGCTGCGCCCGTACTTCTTCCTGCGCTGCAAGGCGAAGAAGGACATGAAGGAGGAGCTCGACCTCGCGACGGTGCTCGCGACCGGCGACGCGCCGCTGCCGAAGGAATACGCAGCGTGCAAAGACATCGGTAGCTTCTAGCTCTTGAATCTCCTTCTCGCGCAGATCCTCAACGGGATCGCGACGGGGATGCTGTACGCCCTGATGGGCCTCGGCCTGTCGCTCATCACGGGCGTGCTCAACATCCCGAACTTCGCCCACGGCGTGCTGTTCGCCGTGGGCGCGTACCTCACCGTCACGGTGACCGGGGCGCTGGGCAACTTCTGGATCTCGCTCCTCGTGGCGCCGCTCGGCGTGGCGCTCCTCGGCCTCGTCATCGAGTACGCCGGCATCCGCCGGCTGTACGCGGCCGGCCATGACTACCAGCTTCTCTTCACCTTCGGCCTCGCGCTCATCTTCGGCGAGCTGATCATCCTCATCTGGGGGCCGGTCGGCATCAGCCAGCTGCCCCCGGCGATCCTGCGCGGCGGCCTGGACCTCGGCTTCACGTTCTATCCGAAGTACCGCCTGTTCGTGATGGTGATGGCGGGACTCCTCGTGCTCGCCACCTGGCTCTTCCTCGAGAAGACGCGCTACGGCGCGATCATGAGGGCCGGCATCGAGAACAAGGAGATGGTGTCACTCCTCGGCATCGCCATCCACAAGCTCTTCACCGTCGCCTTCGCGCTCGGCGCCGGCCTCGCCGGCGTGGCGGGCGCGCTCACGGCGCCGATCCGCGGTTTGTCGCCGCAGATGGGCGCCGACATGCTCGGCATCGCCTTCGTCGTCGTCGCGCTCGGCGGCCTGGGGAACCTCCTCGGCGCCATCGTCGCGGGGCTGCTCATCGGCGTCGCCCAGGCGGTGGTGGCGGCGTACTGGACCGAGGCCTCGACGGTCGTGATCTTCGCCGTGATGGCGCTCGTGCTGCTGGTACGGCCGCAGGGACTGTTCGGCATCCGATGAAGAAGGAAACCGTCCTCCTTCTCGCTTCGGTGCTCGTCCTGCCGTTCGTGGTGCGGCCGGCCATCGCCGCGGAGATCTGGATCTTCGCCATGTTCGGCCTCGGCCTGAACCTGCTCCTCGGCTACACGGGCCTCCTCTCCTTCGGCCAGTCCACCTTCTTCGGCTCCGCCGCCTACGTCGCCGGGTGGCTGCTCAAGAACTACGGCATCAACGTGTTCCTCGCCCTCGGCATCGGCACCGGCGTCGGCGCCCTGTCGGCCCTGGTGGTGGGCTACCTGTGCGTGCAGCGCTCGGGCCTGTACTTCATCATGCTCACCTTCGCGCTCAACCAGCTCTTCTACTTCACCGCCTACCAGTGGACGACCGTCACCGGCGGCGAGGACGGCATGCCCGGCATCCCGCGCCCGGCGTTCCTGAACATCGACTTCGCCGACCCGATGATCTACTACGCCTTTGTCTCCATCTTGTTTTTAGGTTCCTTGTTCTTGATGAAGAGAATCGTTGAATCTCCGCTGGGAAAGATCCTGCAGGCCATCCGCGAGAACGAGGTGCGCGCGGAAGCCGTCGGCTACAACGTGCCGCGCTTCAAGCTCCTCGCCTTCGTGATCGGCGGCGCGTTCTCCGGCCTCGCCGGCGTGCTCTACGCCATGCTCTTCGGCATCGTGCCGCTCGAGGCGATCAGCTTCGTCTTCTCCGGCAACGTCGTCTTCGCCACGCTCATCGGCGGCTCGGGCTCGCTCTACGGGCCGATCATCGGCTCGTTCGTCTTCATCTGGCTCTCCGAGTCCATGAGCACCATGTGGGCGCGCTGGCCGCTGCTCCTGGGCGTGGCGTTCGTCTTCGTGGTGCTCTTCCTGCGCGGCGGCGTAGTCGAGGCCTGGCACAAACTCGCGGCTTGGCAAATGAGATGGCGCTCCTCGAAACAAAAAGCCTGAGCAAGTAGTTCGGCGCGCTGGCCGCCGTGAGCGACGTCTCGCTGTCCTTCGAGGCGGGGGCGCTGCATTCCATCATCGGCCCCAACGGCGCGGGCAAGACGACGCTCTTCAACCTGCTCACCGGCACCTTCCCGCCCACCTCCGGCAGTATTTTTCTTGATCAAAAAGAAATAACAGGGACACCGGCGCACGGCGTGGCTCATCTCGGTCTGGCCCGCTCCTACCAGCGCACCACCGTCTTCCCCGCCTTCACGCTCCTCGACAACGTCTGGGTGTCGGCGTTTGCCACCGGCAAGGACCGGCGTAACTTCATCTTCAGAAACTCGAACCAGTATCCAGAAGTGGTCGAGCGCGCCCGGCAGGCGCTCGCCGACGTCGGCCTCGCCGGCAAGGCCGGCCAGCTCGCGCGCGAGATCTCGCACGGCGAGCAGCGCCAGCTCGAGCTCGCCATCGCGCTCGCCGCCGCGCCGCGCGTGCTGCTCCTCGACGAGCCCGCCGCCGGCCTCTCGCCCGAGGAGACGCGGCGCATGGTCGAACTCGTGCAGGGCCTCAAGGGCCGCTACACGATCGTCCTCATCGAGCACAAGATGGACATCATCATGCGGGTGTCCGACCGCATCTCGGTGATGAACTTCGGCAGCCTGATCGCCGAGGGCGCCCCGGAGGAGATCCAGCGCAACCCCGACGTGCGCCGCGCCTACCTCGGAGGCGTCGCCGCTTGATCCTCGAAGTCCGCAAGATCAACTCGTACTACGGCCTCGGCCACATCCTCCACGACCTTTCGCTGGAGGTCGCCGAGGGCGAGGTCATCGCCCTCCTCGGCCGCAACGGCGCCGGCAAGACCACCACGCTTCGCAGCATCACCGGCCTCACCCCGCCGAAAGCGGGCGAGATCCTCTACAAGGGGAAGAACATCGCCGGCCTCGACGCCTACAAGGTGAGCCGCAGCGGCATCGCCATGGTCCCCGAGACGCGCGAGATCTTCAGCTACCTCACCGTGCGGGAGAACCTCGTCATCGGCGCGCGCAAGGCCTCGCGCTGGCAGCTCGACACCGTCCTCGACCGCTTCCCCGGCCTGAAGACGCGCCTGCACCACAAGGGCCGCGAGCTCTCCGGCGGCGAGCAGGAAATGCTCGCCATCGCCCGCGCGCTCCTCACCGGCCCGGACCTCCTCCTGCTCGACGAACCCTCCCAGGGCCTCGCCCCCCTCGTCGTCACCACCGTCATGGACACCATCCGCGAGCTCAAGACCCAGCGCGTCTCGATGCTCCTCGTCGAGCAGAACGCCGAGATGGCCCTGCAGCTCGCCGACCGCGTCTACGTCGTCGACCACGGCACCGTGGTCTTCACCGGCACCCCCGCGCAGCTTCGCGCCGACACGAAAGTCACCGCAACCTACCTCGGCGTCGGAGGCTGACCATGGCCGTCCTGCGCATCGCCAAGATGGGCAACCCGATCCTCGCCAAGATCGCCGAGCCGGTCGCCGATCCCACGTCTGCCGAGATCCGCCGGCTCGCCGCCGACATGCAGGAAACCCTGGAGGACATCGGCGCCAGCGGCCTCGCCGCCCCGCAGGTCTTCGTCAGCAAGCGCGTCGTCGTCTACCGCATCATCGCCGCGCGCATCCCCGAAGGCTCCGGCCTCGTCCCCCGCCCCTGGACCGTGATGGTCAACCCCGTCATCACCCCCAAGAGCAGCGCCGCCACCCCCGTCTGGGAACGCTGCCTCTCCGTCCCCGGCCTCCACGGCAAAGTCCCCCGCCACCTCCACATCGAGATCGCCTACCAGGACCTCGACGGCAAGACCCACCGCCACGAAGCACGCAGCTCCTGGGCAGCCCTCCTCCAGCACGAGTGCGACCACCTCGACGGCGTCCTCTTCCCCATGCGGATGACCGACCTCTCCCTCCTCGCCTACAACGACGAACCCGGCCCCCTCGCCCGCGAACTCGCCTCCGGCGAAAAAAGCATTGACCCTCTTTTCATCGATCTCGTCGAACGCTGGCCTGGGAGGGAGCGTTGGTTCAAGGCTTGAACGGTTACATGCCGGACACGCTAGCGGTCGCGCGCTGTTCAGTATGAATGTATTGCCTTGCTCCCCAGATAAAGCCAAGACATATTGTGTTTCCTCAGAATTTCTTTCCGCGTTCCACCCAACTCCAATGCTGCTTTCCCAAGTGGAATTACCCCCAATCCGCTGATCTCCATGGGTAAAGATGTCACGCCTAGTAGCGGGGCCGTCAGTGTTCCGCCAATTAGCAATGCGGCGAGACCAACCTCCTTCGATAGAAGTGATTTCACTCCTGCAATGCGCAGTTCTTGCTTGAGGGTTCTCAGGTCACCCTTGATGTCCTCTTTGAACTGTCGCTCCAATTCTCTCAAGTCGCCGGGCGTCTTCGCGTCAGTGCTGATTCTCTTCAAGAAGAGCTGCAAGGTCTTCAGGTATCGTCTTCGGAGATCGCTATAGTCATGCCCACCCTCCGCAAGCTCTCTCTTGCGCATGGCGATCAAGCGCTCCAACGGAATTGCACGCGCATCCAGCACCTCTAGCGAAAGCGTGACTAGCCGGTCGTATGCAGGTGCTACCTGACTAGCGTCCAAACTGGTCACTAACTGACTCTTAAGGGCCTTCGCGTAGGTCGCCGAAATCCAGTTGTAGGCATCAGCACGATCAGTCAGCTTTTGAATTTGTGTTCCAGCGCAGGCATCAGCCAGTATCGACATCATGAGAAAGCCAAGCGCTGGCGGGACCCCATAGTCTTGAGCGTTGTCGACCCATCGCGCCAAGCCCCGTTCCTCTAATTGCCTCCATGTTTTCTGGAGAAATTTGTCCGGATAGATGAGGTAGTCGGCCTCTTGATATCGATACTGGCCCGGCACCTTAGGTGCGCCGATAAGAGAAGTTACTGTGCCGTCCTCGACGAGCTTCACTACGGCTTGGTGCGCGGCTCTTCGTTCAGAGTCGCGCGGAACGCGATGTTTGACTACAAGTTCAGCTGCCTCGCGCATTTCATCTGTTAGCCCATCGCGGCGAGGAACCCACCTGCGCTCCGGAACCATGGTTTCAACGTCATCCCAGAGCAATAAAGCATTTTTCAGAATGACCGGATTCGTGACATCGGTGTGCGGAAAGTAAAGCGCCTTGAGCTTTCGGTCTTCCATTCGCCCTCCCCGTTGGAACTCCTTCGACAAGCCAGGATCATCGCCCAGTGTTCGGCGCCCGTGAGGGTAGTGGGGTCTAGGTATGTCAGCAATATGTTCGTAGGATGGAAAGATAAGGCCGGTTTCTACACACAAGGAACGACGTACACTTCCCGCTAGGGGGATTCATGAAACGAGTATTTCTAAGCTTTCTCGCCGAAGACGCACCGACGGTGAACGGACTTCGGTTGCTATCCGCGAATCCTCGGCACGCGATCGAGTTCTATGACGAATCTGTGCGGACCCCATTTGATAGCGCAAACGCGGACTACATCAAGAGGCAGATCCGCGACAAGATCAACAGAACCTCTATCACGGTGTGCATTCTTAGTGAACGCACTTACTCCAGCTCCTGGGTTGCGTGGGAGCTCACTGTCAGCAAAGAAAAGAGCAACAAGATTATTGCCATGGGCATTCCCGGTCTTGAACGCGCACAGCTTCCTGAGCCCATTGCGGGTCAGCCTTGGTACCTGTGGGATGTTAACTGGTTGGCAGGCCAAATCGAGAGTTCGTAGTAGTTCGCCGACCTACGAGTCGCGCCTAGCGGTCCATTGGATGTGCTCGCGCGAGAACGCCGCCTCTGCGTCTGCAACAAATTTCGAAAGTTCTTCTTCGGAGTGAACTGCATCCGCATATTCCCTGGTTAAGCCAATGTCATGTGCAGTTAGTGCGTACGACGCCGCCAACTCAGAGAACCGCTTTGCCTGCATCCATCCCAGCAAACTTGCAGCGATCGCGATCAGCACGTCAGTGGGCCAGTACGGAACAGCAGCGAAGCGAATTTTGCCCACGGCGAGAAATACAGCGCCAACATTGACAAGAATAAGAGCGGCAAAGAAGTAGTCGGCCATCTTTCGGTTGTGCGTAGCCTTGGCCGCATACCAAGCCTGCTGACTACTAATTCGTTCAGCGACATAGTAAGCAAGCCGGTCTTGGTACGTTCGCCCGCGCAGGTCCACCATGTGGCTCGGAATCTGCGATCCGACGAGATTGTCTTTAAATTGCTTGGCTACCTCGACATTCTGCTCAACTACAGTCGAAGGCTCGCAAGTAGATGTGATCGTGCCTCTGCATCATTGCGATCGAACGGTTCCGCGCGCGCAATGTAACGCCATGCCAGAGTCTTGATAGATTCGGCGACGGCTCGCGATGAGTACCAAAGGCGGTCAGGCTTTGCGCCGAAAAGGTAAATTGAGCATCCAAGCGCCCCGAGCACACACAGCGCTTGAAGCAGGGCCACTTCGGAGGAAGTTGAGTTAGCTACGGAGATTGCGGCCGCTACGATGAGGAAGAGCAAATGTGCGCTGAAACTGCGGAAGAACGCGCGCTGCGCCTCACCGGCCAACTTGTCTGCCGCGTAATAAAGGCTCGGTAGTTTGTTCTCAGACACGCTGGGGCTTGCTAGCGGTTGCATTAGCGACCGCTTCTCAAAGCCTGATCAATGCGATCCCTCGTAAAGCTGGTGGCCCAAATTGCTTCTGCGCCAAGCAGCCCGTTTGGTGTCGCGTTCTCCCTCTTGAGTTTTACCGCGACGAGCTTGAGCCCAAGTCGCTTCGCTTCCTCGATCTCCCAAGCCATCCATTTGCTGGCATGGCTTCTTTCACCAATAAGCACCATTAAGTAGGCCGCTTCCTCCAACTTCGCGGTCAACTCCTTCTTGATCACGGACGAATCGCTGCTCTCGATAGCCGCATTAGGACCACGGCTATCAAACTCGAAATGGAATCTCGGATTCGCGTCCCAGGCTTGGAGGAGCCTCTTGTAGTGCGCATCCTCCGAATGATCGTAACTTACGAATACCTTCGGTTTGCCAAACAGACCACTTAGCAGTTTCGCAGCCGCGATGCCTGCGAGCGCGGCGACGCCAGCTACCGCCCATCCTGGCAACACGGCAACAACTATCTGAGGCCCGCGTTGATTTTGTCCAGCATCGCAGATCCCGGGCAGAGATCCTTTGCCTCAAGCCGGTTGAACGGGGCGGCGTAGGTGTTGAGGTGGCCGTGTAGGTCCTGGGAGTCGGGGGCAACGTAGAGGAGGCCGGTAAGGACTTCGCCCTTGGCGGCGGCGCTGGCGATGAGAGACGTGGCGTTGATCTTGTCGGTGGGGTCGTAGCTGGAGTGGAGCTTGCGGAGGCGGAGGATGCCGCCTTCGGCGCCGGCGGGGACGTCGATGGTTTCGCCGGGGGCGTAGTCGGCGCCGATGGCTTCGCGGCTGGGCCAGAAGTCGAGGCGGTTGACGGCCTCGTTGTGCTCGCGGACGTAGTCGTAGCTCTTGGTGGAGCCGGGGTGGTTGTTGAAGGCGACGCAGGGGCTGATAACGTCGATGAAGGCGGCGCCTTCGTGCAAGAGCGCGGCCTTCACGATCGGGACGAGCTGCTTCTTGTCGCCGGAGAAGCTGCGGGCGACGAAGGTGGCGCCCATCAGGAGGGCGAGGCTGACGGTGTCGATGGGGGAGTCGGAGTTGACCGCGCCCTTCTTCGCCTTCGAGCCCTTGTCGGCGGTGGCGGAGAACTGGCCCTTGGTGAGGCCGTAGACGCCGTTGTTCTCCAGGATGTAGGTCATGTTCACGCCGCGGCGCATGACGTGGGCGAACTGGCCGAGGCCGATCGAGGCGGAGTCGCCGTCGCCGGAAACGCCCAGGTAGATGAGCTCGCGGTTCGCGAGGTTGGCGCCGGTGAGGACCGAGGGCATGCGGCCGTGCACGGTGTTGAAGCCGTGCGAGTTGCCGAGGAAGTAGTCCGGGGTCTTGGAGCTGCAGCCGATGCCGGAGAGCTTGGCGACGCGGTGCGGCAGGATCTCGAGCTCCCAGAAGGCCTGGATGAGCGCGGCGGAGATCGAGTCGTGCCCGCAGCCGGCGCACAGGGTGGAGACCTTGCCCTCGTAGTCGCGCCGGGTGTAGCCGATCTTGTTCTTCGGCAGGGTCGGGTGGTGGAGCCTGGGCTTCGCGACGTAGGTCATGGGTTGCTCATGTGCTGGGACAGTGAACGGAGGGTGCTGAAGAAGAGGGCGAACTGCGGGCCGCGGTGCTCGGGGCCCATCTCGTAGACGCCGGTGTGGACGACGACGAGCTTGCTCTGCGGGTCGACGAAGATCGCCTGTCCGCGCACGCCGAGGGCGGCGAACATGCGCTCCTTCCGATGGATGAGCCAGGTCTGGTAGCCGTAGCCGTTGAACTTGCTGGCGGTGCCGACCGCGAGGTGCGGCGACTCGGCGGTGGTCGCCGCCCTCACCCACTCGGCCGGGATGATCTGCTTCCCGTCGAGGCGGCCGTCATTCGCGAGGAGCAGGCCGAAGCGGCCCCAGTCGCGAAGGCGCGCGTTGATGCCCATGTAGCCGGTCTCGATGCCGGCGGCGTCCACCTGCCAGGTGGCGTCGTCCTCGGCGCCCATCGGCTGCCAGATCTTCTCGGAGAGGTACTGCACGAGCGGCTGGCCGACGGCGGCGCGCAGCACGAGGCCGAGCACCTGCGTCTCGGCCGAGGCGTAGTCGAACTTCGTGCCGGCCGGGTGCTCGCGGGTGCGGAAGCCGAGGACGCTCTCCGCGCCGCCCGGGCCCTGCTGGCCGACCGTCTTCGCGCCCAGGATCGCCACGTCGTCCTTGCCGTCGTAGCGCTCGGTGAAGCGCACGCCCGAGGACATCGTGAGGAGGTGGCGCAGGCTGGTCTCCCCGTAGGGATGTCCCTTCAGCTCCGGGACGTAGGCCTCTGCGCGATCGTCGATGGACTTGATCTTTGATTCGGAAACCGCGATCCCGATCAACATCGCAACGACGGTCTTCGCCATGGAGAAGGACTGGAAGCGGTCCTCGGCGGTGCGGTCGTATTGATAGCGCTCGACGAGGATCAGGTCGTCGCGCATCACGAGCAGGCCGGTGTTGCGGTTCGCGGCCATGAAGTCGTCGATCGTCTTCGGCTCGCTCAGCGGCGCCGGCGGGATGCCGGTGCGCCAGGTGATCGGCGGCTCTTTCGCCGCGCGCCTGAGCTCGCGCACCGCCGGCCCCTTGCGCACCGGGCGCGCCGGATAGAGCGTGTCGAGGCGGCTGAGCGCCCCGACCAGGCACTCGGTCTTCGACGGCTGCTGGAAGGGGTTGCAGACCGGATAGCCGGCCGGCTTGCCGAGGAGCTGCTCTTCGGGGGCCGCCCACGAAACCGCCGTGAACGCGATGCCGGCGAGAAGGGCAACCCCTTTCATCTAGCTCTTCTTGTTCTTGCGCAGATCGTACCTGTAGTCCGGCGGCTTCGAGCCGCCTGGCTGGCCCTTGGTCGGGGAATCGGCCTTGGCGCCCTTTTCAGCCTTGGCGCCCTTTTCGTCCTTGGACGCGGCTTTCTTCCTCTCCTGTGCGAGCGCGGGAGAGGCGGCGAGAACCATGGAAGCCATCACCGCGATCAGCGTTTTCATGCGGCCTTGTCCTTCTTGATGGGGCGAACGTTGAGGGCGCCGACGATCTCGGTGATTTCCCTGGTGATGTAGCGCGCGGTGATCGGCGTGCCGTCGTAGTGCAGGACCGAGATCAGCTTGTAGGGCTGGATGCCGGCATCGTTGACGAGGAGCGTCTTCAGCTGCGCGTCGCGGTTCTGCTCGACCACGAACACCTTGGAGTGCGACTCGCAGAAGTCCTTGATCTCGTCCTGGAACGGGAAGGCGCGGATCCGCAGGGCGTTGATGAAGATGTTGTTCCTTGCCAGGGCCTCGAGGGCTTCGTGCATCGAAGGCGAAGTGCTGCCGTAGAAGATGACGCCGAAGCGCGCCGGCTCCTTCGAGGGCGTGAGGACGGGCTTGGGAACCAGCGTCTTCGCGAACTCGAACTTCTTCAGCAGCCGCTCCATGTTGTACTGGTAGTCGGCGCCGGCCTCGGAGTACACCGCGTACGGGTTGCGGCTCGTGCCGCGCGTGAAGTAGGCGCCCTTCGACTGGTGCGTGCCGGGGTAGGTGCGGAACGGGATGCCGTCGCCGTCGAGGTCCTTGTAGCGGGCGAACTCCTTGCCCGCCTCGAGCATCTCGGCGGTCATCACCTTGCCACGGTCGTAGGCCTTGCTGTCATCCCACTTGAGGGGATCGCACAGGCGCTGGTTCATGCCGATGTCGAGGTCGGTCATCAGGAACACCGGCGTCTGCAGGCGCTCGGCGAGGTCCAGGCACTCGGCGGCCATCGTGAAGCACTCGTGCGGATCCTCGGGGAAGAGGAGCACGTGCTTCGTGTCGCCGTGCGAGAGGTACGCCGCCGAGAGGACGTCCGACTGCTGGGTGCGCGTCGGCATGCCGGTCGAGGGCCCGCCGCGCTGGACGTCGATGATCGTCGCCGGGATCTCGGCGAAGTAGCACAGGCCGACGAACTCGCTCATGAGCGAGATCCCCGGGCCGCTGGTGGCCGTGAACGCGCGCGCGCCGTTCCAGCCGGCGCCGGTGACGATGCCGATGGACGCGATCTCGTCCTCGGCCTGGATGATTGCGAATTTGTTCTTACCCGTAACCGGGTCTACTCGTAGTCTCGAGCAATACCGTTGGAACGCTTCGGCCAGGGAGGAGCTTGGCGTGATGGGATACCAAGCACAAACCGTTGCACCTCCATAGACACAACCAAGAGCGGCGGCGGCGTTGCCTTCCATGAAGATCTTGTCGCCGACGTTGTAGGAGCGCTTCACCTTGAGCCCGAGCGCGTCCTTGAGGTGCAGCTGGGCGTGGTTGAGGCCCATCTGGAAGGCGTTGAGGTTGGGCTTGAGGAGCTTCTCCTTGCCCTTGTACTGCTCGCCGATCAGCTCGGCGATCACCTCGGGCTCGATGCCCATCATGCCGGCGAGCGCGCCGACGTAGATGATGTTCTTGAA
>CBDDRX010000059.1:0-14599 GCA_965233165.1 uncultured bacterium
AAGTCGCTCGAGAACGAGCTCGACCTCGTCGAGGGCATGCAGTTCGACCGCGGCTACCTCTCGCCGTACTTCATCAACAACCCCGAGAAGCAGCTCGCCGCGCTCGAGGACCCGTTCATCCTGCTCTACGACAAGAAGATCTCGTCGATCCGCGAGCTGCTGCCGATTCTCGAGGCGGTGGCGAAGGCGGGCAAGCCGCTGCTCATCATCGCCGAGGAAGTCGAGGGCGAGGCGCTCGCCACGCTGGTGGTGAACAACATCCGCGGCATTCTCAAGACCGTCGCCGTCAAGGCGCCGGGCTTCGGCGACCGCCGCAAGGCGATGCTGGAAGACATGGCCATCCTTACGGGCGGCACGGTCATCAGCGAGGAGCTGGGCCTGAAGCTCGAGAACGCGACGGTCAAGGACCTCGGCAAGGCGAAGAAGGTGGAGTCCGGCAAGGAGAACACCATCATCATCGACGGCGCCGGCAACAAGAAGGACATCGAGGCGCGCGTCAAGCAGATCCGCGTCCAGATCGAAGAGGCGACCAGCGACTATGACAAGGAAAAGCTGCAGGAGCGCGTGGCGAAGCTGGCCGGCGGCGTGGCGGTGATCAAGGTCGGCGCCGCGACCGAAGTCGAGATGAAGGAGAAGAAGGCGCGCGTCGAAGACGCGCTGCACGCGACCCGCGCGGCGGTGGAAGAAGGCGTGGTCCCCGGCGGCGGCGTGGCGTACCTGCGCGCCAAGCAGGTGATCGGCAAGATGAAGGGCTCGAACGAAGACCAGGAAGCCGGCATCAAGATCGTGCTGCGCGCGCTCGAGGAGCCGCTGCGCATCATCGTCGCCAACGCCGGCGCCGAGCCTTCGGTCGTGCTGAACAAGATCCTCGAAGGCAAGGGCAACTACGGCTTCAACGCGCAGACCGAGGAATACGGCGATCTCGTGCAGCAGGGCGTGATCGACCCGACCAAGGTCAGCCGCACCGCGCTGCAGAACGCCGCTTCGGTCGCGAGCCTGATGCTCACCACCGACGCGATGGTCGCGGAGCTGGTGGAAGAGAAGAAGGGCGGCGGCGGACACGGCCACGGCATGCCCGACATGGGCGGCATGGGCGGGATGGACATGTAACTCCGCTTCCAGCGGAGCGCACCAAGGAAGAGGCCCCGAAAGGGGCCTTTTCTTTTAGTACACTGGCCGCATGAGGATTCTCGTCGCGGAGGACGACGCGATCCTAGCCGAGGGCGTGATGACTTCGCTGCGCAACTCCGGCTACGCGGTCGATTGGGTGCGCAACGGCGTGGAGGCCGATGGAGCACTCGACGGCGACCATTTCGATCTCCTGATCCTCGACCTGGGCCTGCCGCGCAAATCGGGGCTCGAGGTGCTGCGGCGCCTGCGCCAGCGCGAATCGCGCCTGCCCGTGCTGATCCTCACCGCGCTCGATGCCGTCCAGGACCGCGTGCGCGGCCTCGACGCCGGCGCCGACGACTATCTCGCCAAGCCTTTCGACCTCGCCGTGCTGGAGGCGCGCGTGCGCGCGCTCGTGCGGCGCGGCATGGCCGGAAGCCCCACCCTCGTGAAGCACGGCGCGCTGAGCTACGACCAGGTGGGACGCACGGCACGGCTGCTCGACCAGCAGCTCGAGCTTTCCGCCCGCGAGATCAGCCTGCTCGAGATCTTCCTGCAGCGCGCCGGCCGGCTGGTCTCGAAGGACCAGCTCGTGTCGCACCTGTGCGAGTGGGGCGAGGAAGTCTCGCCCAACGCGATCGAGGTCTACGTGCACCGCCTGCGCAAGAAGCTCGAGCCCGGCGGCGTCAAGATCGTGACGGTCCGGGGCCTCGGATACAGCCTCGAGAAACCCTTATAATCCGCGCCTTCCGGCAGTCGCTGTCCTGCAGTGGCGCAGTTTCCCCCGGGGCCAAGTAGCTCAGTTGGTAGAGCAGCGGACTGAAAATCCGTGTGTCGCTGGTTCGATTCCGGCCTTGGCCACCAACCTTCCGCCGCTAGACGTCGCGCTTCCAGCCGTAGTGCGCGGCGTCCATGAGCAGGTTGAAGCTGATGGTGACCCGGTGCTGCTCGGAGAGGTTGGGGTGCACGTAGTGCTGCAACGGCGAAGGCCACATCATGAGCGTGCCGGCGCTCGGGAGCACCAGGTGCGCCGCGCGCCCGTCGGACTCGGGGCCGACCGTGATCATGTTGGCGCAGGTGCGGGGATCGTAGAACGAGATGCAGCCCGGCCGTGCCCGGGGATCGTCGATCTCCGCCGGCGCGGGCGGCACGCGCACGTAGTAGGTGCCGCTCAGGTAGGACCTCGGGTGCGTGTGCGGCGCATGGTGGTCGCCGTAGCGGTTGGTGTTGTACCAGGCGAAGAGCGTCCAGGTCAGCGTTCGCTCGATGCCGACGTGGCGCAGGAACGCGCGGGCCGTCTGGTCGATCTGCGCCTTCAGCCATCCGACCGCCGGCAGCGTGCTCGCGAAGAAGTTCTGTTCCTGGTACCGCGCGGTGTAGTCCGCCTCGCGCGCCTCCTGCTCGGCGATATGCGCCGCGAGGCCCTCGGTCGGCTGCTCGAAGCCGGGCAGCCGGCGCTTGACGAGGAGGGTCGGCCACACCCCGTTGAATGCCATGCGCGGCGCCGCGCTCATCGCATCGCGCCCGCGGCGCTTCCGTCCAGCTCGACGCGCAGCGCGACCCGTACCCACGGCGAGCGGGCGAGGTGCACGCGGCTGCAGTGGCGCAGGTAGCCCGGCCACAGCATGAGCTGGCCTGCCACGGGAGACAGCGTGCGGGTCTCGTTGAAATTCGGATCGCCCTCGAGCGCGAGCGCGTTGAAGCCGACGCGCGGGTCAAGCAGCGACACATGGCTCGGCAGGCAATCGCTGCGCAGGTGATCGAGCTCCGGCGGCGCCGGCGCGTTGACGAAGTAGAGGCCGGCGAGATAGGCGCCCGGCTCGTTGGCGGGCTCGCGGTACTGGCCGAAGCCGAGCGCCTCGAGGCGTCCGGCGAGCCGCCACGGCGGCGCGGGCTGCACGCGAACGTGCTCGAACCAGTGGCCGATCGCCGTGACGACCCACTCGCGAAGCCAGGCCACCGCCTGCTGATCGACTTCGAACAGGTTGCCGGCGACGCCGGGCGGCGCGGCCAGCGCGAGCAGCGCCCGGTTGGCCTCCTCCGCGCCCGGGAGCTGCAGCTGGCCGACCCAGGTCGGCCACAGGGGGGAAATCTCGTCCCGGACGGGCTCGCTCATCGCCCGCATGTTAGCAAGCAGGTCCGCAAGAACTAGGCCGACAGGTCTGTTCGACTCTGAACGGGTACGTGCCTTGCGGGTCGCATGGCTACTGCCCAAAAAGGAGTCCCCCATGCTCAGCTGGACCATTGCCTTCTTCGTGCTGGCGATCATCGCCGCCTTCTTCGGATTCTCGGGGATCGCCGGCGCAGCTTCCCAGATTGCCTGGATCCTGTTCGTCCTGTTTCTCGTGCTGTTCGTGGTCTCGCTGATCCGGGGGCGAGGTCCCAGGGTCTAGCGCTTCGCCGTCCTCAGGCGCGCTCGGCGACCAGCACCACGTTCGAGCCGCCGAACGCGAAGGAGTTGGACATCACGGCGCGCGGAGGATCGATCTTCTCGGCCGCCGTGACATGCCGGACCCTGCAGGCGGGGTCCGGCTGCGCGAGATGCGCGGTCGGCGGCACGAGGCCTTCCAGCGCGAGCAGGGCAGCGCCGAACTCCAGGGCGCCGGCGCCACCGAGCAGGTGGCCGTGCATGGACTTGGTCGAGCTCACCCGCACCGCGCCGTCGCCGAAAATAACGCCCAGCGCCTCGGATTCGACGACGTCGCCGACCAGCGTCGCCGTGCCGTGCGCATTCACATAGCCGACGCTTCCCGGAGCGAGCCCCGATTCCGCGAGGGCCTGGCGCATGGCCCGGATCTGGCCGTCGCGGTCCGGCCGCGACATGTGCACCGCATCGCACGTGTTTCCGTATCCGGTGAGAAAACCGTGGATGCTCGCGCCGCGCTTGCGCGCGTGCGCTTCATCCTCCAGGACGAAAGCGGCCGCGCCTTCGCCGAGCACGAGCCCCGCGCGCCGCTTGTCGAAGGGCTTGCAGCTCGCCGCCGGATCCACCGCGTCGGCGGGCGCAAGCGTGCGCAGCGCGAACCACGCAGCCAGCGTGCCGGGCTGGAGCAGCGCCTCCGACCCGCCGGCGACGATCGCATCGGCGCGCCCCGCCTGGATGACGCGCATGGCCTCGCCCAGGGCCATCGCGGAAGACGAGCACGCAGTTGAGTAGTTGGCGAAGGGCCCGCGCAGGCCGAAGCGCACGGCGACGTTCGATCCGCCGGCGTTGTTCATCGCCATCACCACCGCGAGCGGTCGCAACCGCCAGTCGTTCTTGCCGTAGACGCGCTCATAGCTGGACTCGAGCGTTTGCGCGCCGCCCATGCCGGTGCCCCAGGACACGCCGATGCGGTCGGCGTCCGCCCGCTGCGGGTCCAGGCCGCTCGCCGCCAGCGCCTGGCTGGCCGCGCCGATCGCGAACTGCGCCACGCGATCGAGGTTGGTGCTTTCCCCGGGGGTGAGGAGCGGGGCCGGGTTCCAGTCCACGGTGCCCGCGACCTGCACGCCGGATGTCCGGATAACTTCGTCGGGAAGGCGGCGGATGCCGGAGCGCCCTTCGGAGAGGGCGCGGCGGAATTCCTCCAGCGAGTTGCCGAGCGGCGAGATGACGCCCGCACCGGTGATCGCCACCCGGCGACGGTCCATGCGCAGGCCTCAGCTCTTGCCGGCGGCGGCGAGCGCTGCGCCGACGTGACGCTCCAGGTCGGCGAGCGTCTTGATGCTGCGCAGGTCTTCGTCGGAGACGTTGATGCCGAACTCCTCCTCGACCTTGAACATGAACTCGATGAAGCTGAGGGAGTCGATGCCGAGCGCGTCGAGCGGTGCCGCCGGGTCCATCGCCGACGGGTCGATGGAGAACTCCTTTGCCGCCATGTCCCGGATGCGCGCAAGCGTGTCCATGCCGGATCAATTATAGTCCGCGCAAGGCCGACCGAAAGCTTCCTTGGACCTTCCAACGCAAGACGGCGAGGCCGTCAACGATCCCGCGGTCCTCTACCGACTGATCGCCGACACGATCCCGCACATGGTATGGACCGCGCGCGCCGACGGCGGGTCCGACTACTACAACCGCCGCTACTACGAGTACACCGGGCTCACGGCCCGGGACCTGGCCGACTGGGGATGGAAGGAGATCGTCCATCCCGACGAGATCGAGCGCTGCCTCGCCGCGTGGTCGCGCGCGCTGCAGACCGGCGAGCGCTACGACATGGAGTACCGGCTGCGCCGCGCCGACGGAGCGTTTCGCTGGCACCACGGCACGGCCCTGCCGCTGCGCGACGCGGCGGGCCGGATCTGGCACTGGTTCGGCACCTGCACCGAGATCGAGTCGGAAGTGCGCAGCGCGCACATACTCGATGCGATGGTGCGGGAGCGCACGCGCGCGCTGCGCGAAAGCGAGGCGAGCGTGCGCGCCCTCATGGACCGCCTCGTCGCGACGCAGGAATCCGAGCGGCGGCGCGTGGCCGGCGAGCTTCACGACCTCATCGGCCAGAACCTCACCGCCCTCGGGATCGACCTCGCCGCCCTCCGCCAATGGCTCGGCGGCGCGGACGCGACGCAGGCGGCGGCCGGGCAGGCCGCTCGCCTTGAGGCGATGCGGGCGCTGCTCGAGCAGACCATCGATCAGGTGCGCGGCGTCATGGGCGCGCTGCAACCGCCGGAGCTCGAGGACTACGGGCTGGTCGCCGCCCTGCGCTGCAACGCCGAGGAGTTCTCGCGCCGCACCGGCATGAAGGCATCGCTGCAGGTCACCGGGAACGCGGCGCGTCTTACGCATGACGCCGAGCTCGCGCTGTTCCGCATCGTCCAGGAAGCGATGGTAAATGCCGCCAAGCACAGCCGCGGCTCCGCCTTGCGCATCGGCATCGCGCAGGATGCCGGGCGCATCCGGGTCACGGTCGCCGATGACGGGGAGGGCTTCTCTGGCGCGCGCGCGGCGCGCCAATCCGGCGGCGGCTGGGGGCTGCGCATCATGCGCGAGCGCGCCGCGGCCTTCGGGGGGACGCTGGAGGTGCAAAGCCCCGGGGGCGGCACGCGCGTGGTGGTCGAGCTTCCGGCCGAGGGAAAGCGGCGCGATGCCGATTAGCGTGCTCCTGCTCGACGACCATGCCGTGGTCCGCGATGGGCTGGGCGCGCTGCTCGCCGCGCAGCCGGACGTGCGCGTCGCCGGAAGCTTCGGTTTGGCGGCCGAAGCGCTGCAGTTCGTCGCCGCCTCGCCGCCGGATGTCGCGGTGCTCGACATCGCCCTGGGCGACATGGACGGGATCGATGCGGCGCGGCGGATCCACGACCTCTGCCCGGAGACGCACATCCTGATGCTTTCCATGCACGCCAGCCCGGAGTACGTCTACCAGGCGCTGCGCGCCGGCGCGAGCGGGTACGTCCTCAAGGAATCCGCCGGCGAGGAGGTGGTGGCGGCGGTCCGCGCGGTCCATGAGGGCCGGCGCTTCCTGAGCGAGAAGATCTCGGCGCGCAGCGTCGAGGACTACCTGCGCGAGCGCGGCGGCGAGTCGCCGCTCGAGCGCCTGAGCGCCCGAGAGCGGCAGGTGATGAAGCTGATCGTGGAGGGCCATGCGAGCGGCGAGATCGCCGCGCTGCTCGGCGTGTCGCCCAAGAGCGTGGACACCTACCGCAGCCGGATGATGACGAAGCTCGGCATCGACGACCTGCCCGGGCTGGTGAAGTTCGCCATCCGGCACGGCGTCACGAGCATCTGAGCGCGCAAATGTCCGCCGAGAAACGCTACGAGGAACGGCTGCGCATCCTCCATGAGATCGACCGCGCCATGGCCGCCGAGCAGAGCCCGGAAGCGATCGCCGCGGCGGTCATCCGTCCCTTGCGCGAGCTCCTGGGCGTGCCGCGCGCAATCGTGAACCGTTTCGATCTCGCGCGTGGCGAGGTGGAATGGATAGCCGCCGCCGGCCGCAAGAACCTGCGCGCGGGCCCGGGGGTGCGCTATTCGGTCCGGCTCATGGGCGACCTGGAGGCGCTGCGTCGCGGCGAGCCGCAGAAGATCGACACCCGCCGGCTCCCGCCGGGCCCGGAAGTCGACGCGCTGCTTGCATCCGGCGTCGACGCGTACATGGCGGTCCCCATGATCGCGAGCGGGGAGCTCCTCGGCGCGATCAGCTTCGGCGGCTCCGACGAGGCGTTCCGCGCCGAGCAGATCGCCATCGCCCGGGAGGTCGCGGCGCAGCTGGCGATCGCGCTGGTCCAGTCGCGGCTGCTCGCGCAGGTGCGCCAGCACGCGGCGGAGCTGGAGGCGCGGGTCGTCGAGCGGACCGCTGCCCTGGAAGCCGCGCGGCGCGAGCTGGAAGACCTCTACGACCGCGCGCCCTGCGGGTACCACTCGGTCGACGCACAGGGGGTCATCGTGCGCATCAACGCCACCTGGCTCTCGTGGCTCGGCTACGCACGCGAGGAAGTGGTCGCGCGGATGAACCATGCCGACCTGATGACGCCGGAGAGCGCGCAGAGGTTCCGGGAAGAGACCTTCCCGCGATTCCTTCGCGACGGGTTCCTGGAGAACGCCGAGTTCGAGTACCGCCGCAAGGACGGCACGACGTTCACCGGCGCGCTCAATGCGACCTCGATCTACGACGCGCAGGGCCGCTACGTGATGAGCCGCTCGACGGTATTCGACGTGAGCGCGCGCAAGCGCAGCGAGGAGCGCCTCGCCGCGCTCAACAAGGAGCTGGAAAGCTTCAGCTACTCGGTCTCGCACGACCTGCGCGCGCCGTTGCGCGCCATCGACGGCTACGCGCGCATGCTGGACGAAGACCGCGGCCCGCAGCTCGGCGACGAAGGCCGCCGGCTGCTCGGCGTGGTGCGCTCGAGCGCGCAGCGCATGGGGCGGCTGATCGACGACCTGCTCGAGTTCTCGCGCCTGGGCCAGCTCGTGCCGGCGCCGCGGCCCCTCGACATGGCCGCGCTCGCCCGCGAGACGGCCGCCGAGCTCGCCGCGGACCATCCGCGCGCCGTGGTCAGCGTGGCGGACTTGCCGGAGGCGCTCGCGGACCGCGCGCTGTTCAAGCAGGTCTGGCTCAACCTCCTCGGCAACGCGCTCAAGTACAGCGCGCAATCGCAGGCGCCGCGCATCGAGGTCGCCGGCCGCCCGGACGGGGAGATGCTCGTGTATTCGGTGCGCGACAACGGCGTGGGCTTCGACATGCGGTACGCGGGCAAGCTCTTCGGCGTCTTCCAGCGCCTGCACCGGCAGGAGGAATTTCCCGGCACCGGCGTCGGCCTGGCGATCGTCCAGCGCATCGTCAGCCGCCACGGCGGGCGCGTCTGGGCGGAAGCCAAGCCGGGAGAAGGGGCCTGCTTCTCGTTCTCATTGCCGGGGAACTGAAACCTTATAATCCAAGGGCATGTCGCCGCTCTATGCCCTGGGGCTCAACCATCAGACCGCGCCGCTCGATATCCGCGAGCGGGTGGTCTTCCACGTCGAGCGGCTGCGCGACGCGCTGACCGAGATGAAGAGCGGGCTGGCGAGCGAGGCGGCGATCCTGTCGACTTGCAACCGCACCGAGCTGTACTTCGCCGGCGAGGAGCCCGCCGCCGCGGCACAGTGGCTTGCGAAGTGGCACCACCTTCGGCCGGACGACCTGTCCCCCTATCTGTACACCCGCCCGCAGGACGAGGCCGTCCGGCACGCGTTCCGCGTCGCCTCCGGGCTGGACTCGATGGTGCTCGGCGAGCCGCAGATCCTCGGGCAGATGAAGGAGGCCGTGCGCGCCGCCGAATCGGCGGGGACCCTGGGCACGGTGCTGCACAAGCTCTTCCAGCGCTCGTTCGCGGTCGCGAAGGAAGTGCGCTCGACCACGCGGGTCGGCGCGGAGAGCGTCTCGATGGCGGGCGCGGCCGTGAAGCTCGCGGCGCGCATCTTCCCGACGCTGCGCGAGCAGCGCGTGCTGTTCATCGGCGCCGGCGAGATGATCGAGCTCTGCGCCACCCATTTCGCCGCGCAGGGGCCCGCGCAGATCACCGTGGCGAGCCGCACGCTCGAGCGCGCGAGTCGCCTCGCGCACCGCTTCGGCGGCCAGGCGATCGAGCTGAAGGCGCTCGCCGAGCGCCTGCACGAGCACGACATCGTCGTCTCCTCCACCGCCTCGTCGCTGCCGATCCTCGGCAAGGGCCTGGTCGAGCGCGCGCTCAAGGCGCGGCGGCGCCGGCCGATCTTCATGGTGGATCTCGCCGTGCCGCGCGACATCGAACCGGAGGTCGCCGAGCTCGACGACGTCTTCCTCTATACGGTCGACGACCTCGCCTCGGTGGTCTCGGCGAACCTCGACTCGCGCCGCTCCGCCGTCGAGCAGGCCGAGGCGATCATCGACACGCAGGTCGGGCAGTTCATGCACTGGATGCGCAGCCGGCAGAACGTGCCGCTCATCCGCCTGCTGCGCGAGAACGCCGAGCTGGCGCGGCGCGAGGAGGTGCAGCGCGCGCTGAAGCTCCTGCAGCGGGGCGAGGCGCCGGCCGCGGTGCTCGAGCAGCTCTCGGTGGCTCTCACGAACAAGCTGCTGCACGCGCCGACGGTGCAGGCGCTCACCGCGGGCGAAGCCGAACCGAAGCGGGACAAGTGAAGCCGACCCTGCGCACCCGGCTCGACAGCCACGTCGGGCGGCTGGAGGAGCTCAATCGCCTGCTCGCGGCCGAGGACGCCGCCAAGGACCTGCAGAAGTTCAGGAACCTGTCGCGCGAGCACTCGGAACTCTCCCACCTCGTCGCCCTGTACGAGCAGTACCGGCAGGCCGAGCGCGATGCCGCGGCGGCGAGGGAAATGACCGGCGACGCCGCGATGAAATCCTTCGCGGACGAGGAGCTCAAGTCGGCGCGCGCGAGCATGGAGCGCCTCGAGGCGGAGCTGCAGAAAGCCCTGCTGCCCAAGGACCCGAACGACGAGCGCAACACCTTCATCGAGGTGCGCGCCGGCACCGGCGGCGACGAGTCGGGCCTCTTTGCCGGCGATCTCTTCCGCATGTACACCCGCTACGCCGAGCGGCAGGGCTGGCAGGTCGAGATCATGTCGGAAAGCCCTGCGGAGCTGGGCGGCTACAAGGAAGTGATCGCCCGCATCAACGGGCAGGGCGCCTACTCGAAGCTGAAGTTCGAGTCCGGCGGGCATCGCGTGCAGCGCGTGCCGCAGACCGAGGCGCAGGGCCGCATCCATACCTCGGCATGCACGGTGGCGATCCTGCCGGAAGCGGACGCCGTCAACGAGGTGGTGCTCAATCCCGCCGAGCTGCGCGTCGACACCTTCCGCGCCTCGGGCGCGGGCGGCCAGCACGTCAACAAGACCGACTCGGCGATCCGCGTCACCCACCTGCCCACCGGCATCGTCGTCGAGTGCCAGGACTCGCGCTCGCAGCACAAGAACCGCGAGAAGGCGCTCTCCGTCCTCGCCGCCCGCATCCGCGACAAGCAGGTGAGCGAGCAGCAGGCGAAGACCGCGTCGACCCGCAAGTCGCTGATCGGCTCGGGCGACCGCTCCGAGCGCATCCGCACCTACAACTTCCCGCAGGGCCGGGTCACCGACCACCGCATCAACCTCACGCTCTACAAGATCGACCGCATCATGGACGGGGAGCTCGACGAGCTCGTCGGCGCGCTGCAGGCCGAGCACACGCAGGAGCAGCTCTCGCAGCTCAGCGAAGAGGCCGCTTGACCGTCGAGCAGGCGCTGCGCTGCGCCGGCATCGATGCGCGGGAAGCCCGCCTGCTCCTCGCGGAAGCGACGGGTTTATCCGAGGCCGCGGTGCTTTCCTTTCCCGAACGAACCCTGCCTTCCCCGGGCGGCGACCTGTTCATGCAATACGTGGACCGAAGAAGGCGCGGCGAACCGGTGGCCTACATCCTGGGCCGCAAGGAGTTCTATTCGCTCGATCTCGCGGTCGATCCGGCGGTGCTCATCCCGCGCCCGGAGACCGAGCTGCTCGTCGAGCTGGCCCTGGAACGCAAGCCTTCCACCGTGCTGGACCTGGGCACCGGCAGCGGCGCCATCGCGCTCGCCTTGAAGAAGCATGCCCCCGGCGCAAGAATCGTCGCCGTGGAGGCAAGCGCAGCGGCCCTCGTGGTGGCACAGCGAAACGCGGTGAAGCACGGGCTCGAGATCGAATTCCGCCACGGCCGGTGGTTCGAGCCGCTCGCCGGCGAGCGCTTCGACCTGATCGTCTCCAATCCCCCCTACGTCGCGAAGGGGGATCCGCACCTGGCGGACCTGCGCCATGAGCCGGCGGAGGCGCTCGTCGCGGGCGCCGATGGCCTCGACGCGATCCGGGAGATCGCGCGGCAGGCCGGCTCCCATCTCGCCTCCGGCGGGTGGCTGCTGGTCGAACACGGGATCGGCCAGGACGCCGCGGTCCGGGGCCTGTTCCAGGCCGGCGGGCTTGAAGAAGTGCGGACCTGGCCCGATCTGGCCGGCATCCCCCGCGTCACGGGTGGGAGGCGGTAAAATGGATAGCATGGATACCCAACAGCGCATCAAGGAGCAGGTCGCCGGCAACCCGGTCGTGCTCTACATGAAAGGCACGCCGCAGTTCCCGCAATGCGGCTTCTCGTCCCTCGCGGTGCAGGTCCTGAACGCCTGCGGCGTGCAGGACTTCTTCAGCGTCAACGTGCTCGCCGACGCGGAGATCCGCCAGGGGATCAAGTCCTTCGCCAACTGGCCGACGATCCCGCAGCTCTACGTGAACGGCGAATTCGTCGGCGGCTCGGACATCATGAAGGAGATGTACCAGTCCGGCGAGCTGCAGAAGCTACTGCAAGGCATCTCCCAGAAGGCGTAGTGTCGCGTTCACCTGCGCGAGGTAGCTCGAGCCGAACAGGTTCAGGTGATTGAGCAGGTGATACAGGTTGTAGAGATGCTTGCGCTTCTCGTAGCCCGGGTCCAAGGGTAGTTCCTTCCGGTAGGACGCGTAGAACTCGGCCGGGAACCCGCCGAAGAGCTCCGTCATCGCGAGGTCGGCCTCGCGGTCGCCGTAGTACACCGCGGGATCGAAGATCACCGGCCCGTCCGGCGTGAAGCCGGCATTGCCGCTCCACAGATCGCCGTGGAGCAGGCTTGCCTGCGGGCGGTGGCCCTCCAGAACGCTGCGCACGTCGGGTAGCTTGTCCACGAGCCCGCACTTCTTGGCCTGAGGCTTCAGCCGCTTCTCGAGGAAGAACTCCGTCCAGTCATCGCGCCAGCCGTTCTCCTGGGGGCCGAGGCCGATCCAGTTGTCTCGTTCCCAGCCGAAGCGCGGTGAAGTGCTCCGGTGCAGCGCCGCCAGCATGCGGCCCATCGCGGGCCAGTCGGCGCGGGCGCCGAGATCGAGATGCTCGAGGATCAGTTCGTCGCCCGTGAGCGAAATCAACCGGGGAACCCGCGCACCGGCGCTACGCAACGCCTCCAGCCCTTCCGCTTCCGCCCTGAGGCGCGCGGCCTGGCCGGTCTTGCGGAAGCGTCGCGTGCTCAGACGCCCGAGAGCCGCATGTTGGCCATGGAGAGCCGCTCGACGAGGATTTCCATGAACGCGCGGTCGAACTTGAGCTGGCAGGTCTCGGAGGCCTGGGCGAGCTTCTGCGTCGGCACCGAGATGATGTTCGCCTCGCTGACCACCGAGACGTCGGCGCCGCGCACGTGGCTCGCCTTCGAGAGGTAGGCCATCTCGCCGAACGGCTCGCCGGCGCGCAGCAGGTTGAGGAGCTTGCCTTTCCGGGTGACCTTCACCTGCCCGTCGGCCAGCACGCAGAAGAAGTCCCCCGGCTCGCCCTCGCGCATGAGCAGCTCGCCTTGCGCGGCATGGCGCCACACGGACATGCGCGCCACTTCCCACAGCTCCGCGTCGGAGAAATGGCGGAAGAACGGCAGCTTGCGCAGCGTCTCGAACTTGTCGGAGTCGGCGAATTCCTGCGCCCGGTAGGCGCCGGCGTGCTGGGCGCGGAAGGCTTCGGCGAGGTCGAGCGAGAAGTCCTCCCAGTTGCGGTAGCGCTCGGTGAGATCCTTCGCCATGGCATGGCGCACGATGGCCTCGACCGCCTCCGGGATCTCCGGGCGGAAGCTCGACGGCGGCTCGGGCTCCACGTTCGTGATCTGGTAGATGAGGCTGAAGTTGTTCGCGCCCTGGAAGGGCAGCCGGCCCGTCAGCAGGTGGTACATCACCACGCCGAGCGAGTAGATGTCGGTCTGGTGGTCGAGCGGATGCTCGCGCACCTGCTCGGGGGACATGTACGCCGGCGAGCCGATCGCGCTCACCTGCGTGGTGTCGCCGGTGGCGATCAGGGCGGCGCCGAAGTCGGTGATCTTCACGTCGGTCTCGCCGGTGAGCAGGATGTTGGCCGGCTTGATGTCGCGGTGCGTGATGCCCGCCTTGTGCGCGAACTCGAGCGCGCGCGAGCACTTGAACGCGATCTCGACGATCCGGTCGACCGGCAGGAGCGCGTCGGCCCGGCAGAACGGCTCGAGCGGGCCGCCGTCCACGTGCTCCATGACGATGTAGTTCAGGTCCTCCTCGGCCACCGCGTCGTAGATCTGGCAGATGTGCGGGTGCTGCAGCTTGCCGGCGAGGGAGGCTTCGGTCAGGAAGAGCTTGCGGTAGAGCTTGCCGCGGTCCGGGTCCTGGAATTTCTCCGGGAACGCCACCTTGATCGCCACGTCGCGCCCGCTGAACGGGTCGTTGCACTGGTAGACGTCGGAAGTCGCGCCTTCGCCGAGCTTGCGCACGACGGGGTACTTGCCGATCTTCGTGAACCGGTTGGCGCCAGTCATTTCGCCAGGAGGCGTTTCCTCGCCCGGGCGATCGCCTTGCGCACCTGGGCCGGCGCCGTGCCGCCGACGTGGTCGCGGGCGGCGATCGAGCCCTCGGGGGTCAGCACCTTCTTCACGTCCGCGCCGATGTGCCTGGAGAACTTCTGCAGCGTTGCGAGCGGCAGGGCGGCCAGGTCGCGGCCCGAGCGCTCGGCCTCGCGCACGGCCTGCGCCACGGCCTCGTGGGCGTCGCGGAACGGGACGCCCTTGCGCACGAGGTAGTCCGCGAGGTCGGTCGCGGTCGCGTGGCCCTCGACCACCGCGGCGCGCATGGCTCCCTTGACCGGCTGCAGGTCCGCCACCATGCCGGCGAATACCTCGAGGGAATCGCGCAGCGTGTCCACCGCATCGAACAGCGGCTCCTTGTCCTCCTGGTTGTCCTTGTTGTAGGCGAGCGGCTGCGCCTTCATGAGGGTCAGGAGCGCCACCAGGTCGCCGAAGACGCGGCCGCTCTTGCCGCGCACGAGCTCCGGCACGTCCGGGTTTTTCTTCTGCGGCATGATCGAGGAGCCGGTGCAGTAGCGGTCGGGCAGCCGCACGAAGCCGTAGCGCGGGCTCGCCCAGAGCACCAACTCCTCGGCGAGGCGCGACAGGTGCACCATCACCAGCGCGGCCGCGGCGCAGAACTCGATGGCGAAGTCGCGATCGGACACCGCGTCGAGCGAGTTCTCGCACAGGCCGTCGAAGCCCAGCTCGCGCGCCACGCGCGCGCGGTCGA
>CBDDRX010000060.1:0-26904 GCA_965233165.1 uncultured bacterium
GAGGGGATTCTCCCCTCGTGCTCCCCGTCAGCTCTTTTGCTTCAACGTCTAAACAGTCACGTTGCGAGACTCGGCGTATCGCATCGTCAAAGGCAGCGGCTCCTTCGGTTTGACGTCTGGCGAAGAAAGGTCGAGCGGATAGCAAGCGACCTTGCCGTAAGTCTCTTCGTGTTGCCCAAGCCACGGGTTGCCGAAGTAGGCAAGGCTGACTTTTCTCTGTCCAGTAAGAAGCGGCTTGTCTTCCTCCGGAAACGGCAATCCTATCTGGAAGATGATGTTGCTGAACTGCAAAACAAATTGCATGAAGAATGTGTCGTCCACGCCGTCTCTGCGCCGCAGCAGGTAGTACGTGATGACATCGTTGGGTAGCGGGCCGGGGATGAACTGCACGAACGCCTGAAGCGGACGGTAAGGGAACGATTCGTAGCTGTGCCGGGCCTGCCGCAGCCACTTCATGAGGTGCGCGCAGCGCGGGAGATCGCTTGCCGGCATCACGGCCAGCGCCATCTTGACCAGGCATTTGAACACCCCCATCGGAACGTAAGGCTGACGCACGAAATGGAGCGTGATCCGCTTTTTTTCCTCGTCGATTTCGATGCGCGGGTCATCCTCGCGGACCGACATCCGCAGCAAGCCGGCCGAATCGACCTCTACCCGGAAAGTGCCGTCGTTAGACTTGAACTTCGGAACACCCTTGCCCCGAATCCTTCCCATCGTACGCATGGGTCCGGTGAACTTCCCGAAATCGTCCTCGACCTTCATGCTGAAAAGGTCGTTGCAGGCGTCGCATTCGTCGAGCGAGATTAGCCACTTGTTGCCGATCGATTCCGGAAAAGCATGTGCCTCCTTCCGGAACGTCACTTCCGGCTTTCCCTTACCGCAATAGCGGCAAACGCGGTTCTCCCGGTCGCCGATGTAGTACCGCGCGGTACCGGCCATGATCCGGTGCGCCACGATCGTATAGCGGGCGTCGAACCACGCCGCGCGCTCGCGGTTGACCGGATGGAGGAGATTGCGCTCGAACTTCGCTCGCAGCCACGATGTCAGCCTGCGCCAGGCATTGCAGAGCGCCGCCTTCATCCTCACCTGGCCCGGCTCGCCGAGCTTTAGCGCGGCGCGGGTGACCCGCGCCCGCAGACCTTCGCGAATGTCCGCCCGATCACGGATGATGGAAGTCAGGCTCACCCAGGGCGGCGTTACAAGTAGCGATGCCCTGCGCGATGTATGTCCGCGATCGCTCGACAAAGAGCCTGAGCTTCGGAAGGGTAAAGGTCCTTCGTTTCGACCATGACCGGTCCCTTGCGGGCGCGACAGCGATAACCGCCTTTCAGATGCGTCGTGACTACATCCCACCCGAACCGCCGCAACTCCCGGGACAACAACTGATACGAGATGATGCTTGAATCGATTCGAGGAATACGGCTTCTCATCACGACCTCGGCGGGCGACACGTCCCTTTCGTCCTTCGCGCTGCGGTAGTAGACCTCGAGGCCGCATTCACAAACGATCCAGTCGTCGACCGACTCGTGCTCCAACCCGTCCCAGTCGCGATCCTTGCGCTCGCGCCGGATGACCCTGAATGATCGATGTGCGCACTTCTTTCGAAAACGCTCGTGCAAAACGACTTCGTCGTCATTGGGGAGCGTCTGCGGATCGATCTTGAGCGACTTCCGTTCTCCAAAATCGAAATCATTCAGATCGTCGTAAGGGAAATTCATTTTTGTTCTTGACGACACCTTCATCGAACGACATATGGCCGGTTGATCAATTCTGCCATTTCCGGCCCCTTGTAGTACGGCTTGATCCATACCAGTCTGCGCTCGCTGCTATTCAGGCCATGCGGCTGATTTCGCCAATGGCCGCGCACGATGAACCGGACATGCCTTGCGCTAAGCGCTTCAGACGTGCCCTCCTCGGATACGCCTGGCTTCTGGACAATGATGGGAGGAGCGTTCCAGCCGACTTCCGTGAAATCGAGTCTGGACTCCCGCGCTATTTCCTTGAGGCGCTTGCGCCGCTTGAGCGTCGACTTCATTCCCTCGACCCCCGCCATGTGTCGCGCGTGGGGCGACAGATGATTCAGGAGCGACGGCTCGTTGGAGCCTAGATAGAGGATCGTGTTGAGGAGGATCCGGAAAAAGGTAAGGCCCTCCTCATAGAAGACGCGATCCTCCCCTTTGCGCCCGAAAACCAGTTCGTTGGTCGTTAGCTCATTCTCGCGGCCCTGCTCGGCATAGATCTCGTCCCAGTCGGTTTTCAACGTCTTGGACATACTCCAGCCGGGACGAATGAGCAGCTCGCGTTTGACGTGCATGTGATTCGCTCGCAGGCCGGAGTGCCAGCAGGCGAACATGAGCTTGCGCCCGCCTTCCGCTACGGTGTGATCCGTCGCGAAGACGCTGACGGGCATGTTCATATCCGTGCCCGGCGGCTGCCTGTGCTTGTCAATCGCATAGAACGCGCGCAAAACCGCCGGCGAAGTGAAGACGAACAGGCAGGAGGAGAAGGGCAGCCGCAGAAACTCCGCCTCGATTTCCAGACTCGTGTGGGCCAATTGCTGAACGAGATTGTCGTTTACGTAGAACGTCTTCTTCCCGAACAGCTCGAAGTTGGTTGCCGCCAAATAGTCGGCGTGCTTCGCATGCATCAGCAGCTTCACCTCGTTCGAGGCCATCACCTGATCGAGCGCAGCCTGGCCCTCTTCTGCGGAAACGACTCCCGCCGACGTTAGGCGATCAGAAATGTGGTTCGTGAACCGTTCCAGCGTCTCGTGCAGATAGTTCTCAAACTCTCTGGAGAAATCGTCCGTCGAGCCGAACGGTTCTGAAGCGGCCCGATCTGCGAGGTCCTTGCGCAAATACTCGAAAAGCCTGGGATCACGGCGAAGCAGAACGTCGTAGTAGGTGGCCGGCAATTCCATGTCAGCTCGATTGCTTGGAGTTCTCGAAGAGACCCAATTTCTCCATCCGATAACGCACGCCGGTTGGCGTGCGTCCCAGCAGGCGGGCGATCTCGTCCAGGTTAGCTCCCTCACTAGCCATTCGCCTCAGCTCCGCTTCTTCGTGCGGCTGCCAGGAAGCTCCACGGAAAACTGCCTTTCCCTGCTCCAAGCCGTCTTTCAGCCGCCGCGAAGAATCAAACGACGGGTATTCACGTCCAAGCCGCTCGAAGGCATCCTTGGAGAGAACGCGTTCGAGATCTATCGGCCCGCCCCAGGCGGCACTGTCCCGTGCCGCGGAATCCACGAGACTGCGGATGGTCTGCTTACGTTTGAGGACCAATCGCTCATGCACTTCTTCGTACAGCTCGCGGTAGAGCGGCATATGCTCGACGACGAAGACGTGCCTTTGATTCGCAGCCGGCATCAGCGCGCGATGCAGCTCCGCGGGATGAAACGAAAAATATCGGTCGGCCGCGATACTCTTCTTGATCTTGCCCTCGACATCATTGCAATCCAGACAAACGAGCGTGTGCGGAAACCGCTGCGCGATCTGCTTAATCAAGTCTACGTGCCGCGCGAATTCTCTCGGATAGAGGTGTTTCTGGACGGCTGTGTGCCATGGACCATACTGCTTGATGAGGTAGTCCTTGACGTACCCTCGCATGTGGTCATGGTGCTCGACCAGGTGGCGTAGCTTCCTGCCGTCCTTGGCAGTGACTTCGCAGTCATTCCTGCGGCGGATGCATCCTGGACAGGCCCACGTTTCCGGAACAGTCTCCCAGCTTTGTGTCTGTTCTAGATCCATCTTATTTCTCCTGCATCTAGACGTTCGGGATACTAGGCCGAATCGCGCAACTCGTGCTCGCGAGCATCGACCTCGTACGGCGCGTTGTAGTAACCGGCCTCAATCACCTGCTTGAGGTAGTTGGGAAGAAAGGCCGCGATCGAGCCGGCCTGCTCGTATTGAAAGACGTGCCGCAGCTCGTGCGAGAGCAGCCGCTTTGTCTTGTGGCCATGGCAAATGAAGATCGCGTGGCCGAGGGTCAGGCCGGCCATGTTGGGCCCGAGCAGGCCGGCCTGCTGTGCGGCGGCGCGCAGCATCGGTTCTTCCGGCATCGGCAGACTCGCCACCATCTCGACGCGTACAAGCTCGGGCTGTGCTACGCCCACTGAGCGTGCAAGGTCCTGCTCGGACGGTGTGAGCGGCGCTCCTACTATTGCGGCGCGCGCCGACCGCGCTTCGGCCCACGCAACGGCCGGAGGAACGAGCCGCGGAAGCTCCTGAAGGAGGTTCATCGTCGAGACCCTGCCTTGTGCTGTGAATCCGTACAGTATAGCCTTTCGGCATGAATCCGGATGAGACCGGCATGCTGATGCGCGACGGTTTCCGCTGCCCGATCTGCGGTTCGATGCCTACTGCCGGATCATCGTGATTCGCCCCGACCATTCGAGGTACGTGACTTCGTTCTACCGCTGCGGTGGATGCCAGGTCATGTTCCACAACCCGCAGACATTCAGCGCGAACGGCAACAGGCCGAGACCGATCACGTAAGCGCGACGCAGAAATCGCGCCGATCGTGAGCCGGTGCTTCACTGCCCGAGCCAGGCGATGAGGCGAAGCCTGTCACGTGCCGTGAGCCGCCGCACCGGCTGAGGTAAAGGCCACGTAAGGGCTACGCTCCTCGCACAGATCCGGCGCGCTCTATCCCCGCCACAGCCCCTCAGCCTTCTGTGAAGGGGGACTGTGGGGGGATAAAAGCAGAGCGCGCCGAACGGCGCGTTTTTTCGTTGCTGCAAATCTCCCCACCCCCCGCCCGCCCAGAGGGCGGGAGCGAAGAGAGTTCAGCGAGAGGATCACTTTCGAGCCTCTTCAACCAACCAAGGAGATTGCAATGGATCAAGCACAAGCACTCGCGGTAGTTCGCTCGCTGGCGAATGGCGTGGACCCGGAATCGGGCGAGGTTTTCCCGCCGGAATCGGCGTACCAGCGTCCGCAGGTGGTGCGCGCGCTCTACGAGGCCGCGACCGCTCTGGAGCGTATCGAGCGTTTCGATCGCCGCAAGGCGCAGATGCCCGCCAAGACGGGCGAGCCGTGGAGCGAGGACGAGGACCGCAAGCTTCTGTCCGCCTTCGACGCGGGCCGCGCTCTGCAGGAACTGGCGACCGCCCATGAACGGACCATGGGTGCAGTCCGTGCCCGGCTGCTGAAGTACGGGCGCATCAACGCCTAAGTCAGGACCGGGTGCAGGCCGGGGCGAAAGCCCCGGCTTTTTATCGTCCGAAAAAACGAGAGGATTCTCCCCTCGTGCTCCCCGGGCACTACAGTACGACATGGCGCACGTCTGCTATCTCTGCGGTCTTCCTGTCGATCAGGGCGGTACGGGCGACCACGCCGTCCCGAAGCTGCTGATCTCCAGAGCGCAGCCTAAAGCGGCGGGTTTCGACTACGGCGGCAAGCTGGTCACACACGCGGAATGTAACAATCGGTTCGGCCCGGAGGTCTATTGCGCGAAGGCGCTGCGGCTGATTGAACTGCTCCACGACCCGAAATGCGTTTCGAAATTCCAGCACAAGACCGATCCCTCGATCCGCATGATGGCGCTGAACTCGGCGTGCTTCCGCGAGTTCAGCAAGCGCGATCTGGCCTTCTTCAAGTTCATTGACGTGCGCGACAAGACTGTGCAGGAGTTCTCCGCGCCGTCATTTTTTGCGAACAAGCCGAAGACGGTGCCGATCCGGGACGCGCTCTTCGTCGCGCTCTCGGTCCTCACAAAGAGCGCCGCCGCGCTTCTCGTCGCGCGGCATTTGCGCGAGCCGCCTGCGTCCTGGAACGTGCTCGCCATCCCCTACACCGGCGCCACCGAGGCGCACGACTTCGACGAGATATTCGGCGATACCAAGCCCTTCGACCTGGGCGTGAAGGTCTGGCTTCGGCGCTTCGAATCAGGAGACTGGTTCGCGCTCTATCGCGCACGGAACGTGCTGGTTTTCTTCCTGTTCCGCCTGTCGCCGTCAGCCGAAAACTGGAACGGCATGCTGGAGCGGTTTCCGGACGCCGAAAGGCTGTCGTTCAGCGGCGCTCAGCTGACCGATCTGATTGGCTACGAGTGGAAGCGGATCTAGACGCGCTGCACCGCCATCCTGAGTCCGGCCGCCTTCAGGATGGCATGCAGCGTCGAAAAGCGGGGATTGCCCCCTGAGGACAGCGCCCGATACAGGCTCTCGCGCGGCACCCCGGCAGCCTTGGCGACCTTGGCCATGCCCTGCGCTTCCGCCACGGTTCTGAGAGCTGTGAGGTACACCCGCGGATCGCCGTCTTCGGCTGCGGCGTTGAGGTATTCGGCAGCCAGCTCCGGATCGGCGCGCAGCTCTTCGATCAGGCGCGCGCGGTGGGAAACGGTCAGCTCTTCGACCGAGGCTCGGGCTTTCGCCGGCTTGCGTACTCTTGCCACAGGTCCACCGCCTTTCTGATGTCCGCGTCCTGCTTTCGCTTGTCTCCGCCGCACAGCAGGACGATCACCGTGCGGCCGTCGCGTCCGAAGTAGACCCGGTAGCCAGGTCCCCAGTCGATCCGCAACTCGCTCACGCCGTCGCGCAGGAACTTGGCGTCGCCGACGTTGCCTGCCTCCAGCCGCTCGAGCCGCGCCAGGATGCGTGCACGCGCCTGCCGATCCGGAAGGCTTGATAGCCATTCCGTGAACGGCTCACCGCCTGCGGCGCTCCTGTAGCGCCGGATTTCGAATGCCATGGGATTGTATCGTATACGTTACAGATGGGCAAGCGCCGAACGGCGCACGCCGCTACGCCGTCGCCGCCCTCTTCCGTGCGAGCGGCACTACGTCGCCCTTGGGCTTGTCGCAGTATTTCGCCCAGTCGAGCATCAGCAGGCGCCGCTTCTCAAAGAGATCGCCGCGCCGGTAGGCCGCTTCCACCTTGTCGCCGATCGCGTGCGCGAGCGCCATTTCGCAGACCTCGTTCGGATAGCTGGTGCACTCCGCCGCCCAATCCCGGAACGTGCTGCGAAATCCATGGACAGTGAGATCGTCGCGTCCCATCCGACGCAGCAACTCGAGCATCGCCATGTTGCTGAGCGGCGCACCCTCCTTGCCGCCGCCGAACAGGTAGGCGCCGGCCGGCTGCGCCTTGACGAGCTTGATGGCCTGCGGGGTCAGCGGCACCCGATGCTCCTTGCCGGCCTTCATGCGCTCGGCCGGAATCGTCCAGATCGCCTTGTCGAGGTCGAACTCGCCTGGCTTCGCGCCGATGACCTCCTGCGTGCGCGTGCTGGTCAGGATCGTGAACTCCAGAGCCCGCGCCGCCGTGCTTTCGCCGGCACGGACCTTCTGCAGGAAGGCGCCGATCTCATCGTATGGAAGCGCGGCATGGTGCTTGCGCGTCTTGGTGTTGAGCGCCTTGGGCAGGAGCTTGTCCAGATGGCCGCGCCAGAGTGCCGGATTCTCGCCGCTCCGGTAGCCGCGGACTCGCGCGTAGTCCAGGATGCGCTCGATTCGGCCGCGGAGCCGGCTGGCCGTCTCCGGCTTCTTGGACCAGATCGGCTCCAGGATGCGAAGCACCAGGGTGGTATCCACGTCCCTTACCGGCAACTCACCGATAACGGGCCCCGCGTAGGTGTCCAACGTAGCCTGCCACTGCTCGGCGTGCTTCTCGTTTTTCCAGCCCGCCTTGTGTGCATCGATGTACTTCTTGGCGCACTCGGCGAAGGGAATCGAGCCGGCCTTTTGAAGCTTTTCCTGGACTCTGTGGCCCTCTCGTGCCGCGAGGGGGTCCTTGCCGTCAGCAAGCTGCCGGCGCGCGTCTGCGGCCCTGGTACGAGCCGCGGCGAGGCTTATATCGCGCTCCGAGCCCAGGCCCATCTCGCGCGACTTGCCGTTGCGCCGGTACAGGAAGATCCAGCTCTTGCTGAGCGTCGAGCTGACCTGGAGATAGAGGCCGCCGCCGTCGCAGTAATAGCCCGGCTCCTTCGCTTTCTCCACTGATTTCGCCGAGAGCCGGTGCATCGGACGACTCATTTTCCTACCCCCATTCCTACCCCTATTTGATGGTAGGACTTTGCCGGACCGGTGCGGACGTGTCAAGACGCCCTCCCGGTTCTCATAGAGGTAAAATGGCGTTTCTGGAACTTCGTGGGACTTGCCGGGACAGGTTCTGGCGGAGAGTGAGGGATTCGAACCCCCGAGCCCTGTGAGGGGCTAGCGGTTTTCAAGACCGCCGCATTCGACCGCTCTGCCAACTCTCCGGACCTTGAAAAAGCCCTGCCGCGGCCGCATTTTACGCCTCAAGGGCACCCGATAAGTATTTGAAACTTCTCGGACCTTTGCTAGTCTTATGACCCAGGAGGGTACATACAACCTATGGAACTGAAACCAGTCCGCACGCAAGATCAGAATTTCGGCCGCTCGGCCCCGTACGACGCGCAGGACGCCGTCCTCGCCCCGTCGCCCGAGGGCCGGAAGGTCCTTCGAAACACGTACATGCTGCTCGCGGTGACGATGGTGCCGACCGTGATCGGCGCCTGGATCGGCATGGCGACCGCAGGCGTGGTCATGGCGAGCCCGATCATCACCTCGCTGGTGATGCTGGCGGCCGTGATCGGCCTGCAGTTCGCGATCGCCGCGAACCGCAACAGCGGCCTGGGCGTCGCCCTGCTCCTGCTGATGACCGGCCTGCTCGGCTGGTGGCTGGGGCCGATCCTCAACGTGGCGCTGTCGATGAACAACGGCATGGCGCTGGTCGGCTACGCGGCGGTGGGCACCGGGGCGATCTTCTTCGCGATGGGCGCCCTGTCGCAGACCATCAAGCGCGACCTGAGCTTCATGGGCAAGTTCCTGTTCGTCGGCATGATCGCGCTGCTGATCGCCATGATCGCCAACATGTTCCTGCAGATCCCGGCGCTCGCGCTGACGCTCTCGACCCTGGTGATCGTGGTCTTCTCGCTGTTCCTGCTCTACGACCTGCAGCGGATCATCCGCGGCGGCGAGACGAACTACATCATGGCGACGACCGGCGTCTACATGAGCCTGTTCAACATCTTCGCCAACCTGCTCCATCTCCTCCTGGCGCTCGGCGGCGAGCGCGACTAGGGCTTCCCCGCCCTGGAAGAAACGAGGGCGCCTTCGGGCGCCCTTCTTGTTTCTACCTCTCGAACAGCGCCAGGCTCTCGACGTGGGCGGTGTGCGGGAACATGTTGACCACGCCGGCGGCGCTGAGGCGGAAGCCTTTCGTGTGGACCAGGATGCCGGCGTCGCGCGCGAGCGTGGCCGCGTCGCAGGAAACGTAGACGATCCGCTGCGGCCAGGCGTCCGGGAAAGCCTTGACGAGCTCGACGGCGCCTTCCCGCGGCGGGTCGATGAGCGCCTTGTCGAACCGGCCGTAGGGCGACAGGTTCGGCTTGAAGAGATCCATCGCCTCGAACTGCGCAACCAGGCCGTTCGCCGCGGCGTTCCGGCGCGCGCGCTCGACGAGCGGCTTGCTGCCCTCGAAGCCGATGACCTGGGCGCCGCGCGAGGCGATCGGCAGCGAGAAGTTGCCCAGGCCGCAGAAGAAGTCGGCGATCCGCTCGCCCGGCCGCGGGTCGAGGAGCCGCACGGCGCGCGAGACGAGGACCCGGTTCACCGGCAGGTTGACCTGCGTGAACTCGGTCGGGCGGAAGGCGATGCGCACGCCGAACTCCGGCAGCGCGTAGTGGAGCGCACTGTCGGCCGGATGCAGGGGCTGCACGGTATCGGGCCCGCCCGGCTGCAGCCAGACGTCGGCGCCATGGGTTTGCGAGAAGCTTCTCAGCCGCGCCAGGTCCTGGTCATTCAGCGGCAGCAGGTGGCGGAAAATGAGCGTGGTCGAATCGTCGCCCGCGGCGACTTCCACCTGCGGGACGCGATCCGGCGTCGACAGGCCGCCGATCAGCGCCTTGAGGTGCGGGATCAGCGCGGAGACGTGCGGCGGGAGCACCGGGCATTCGTCCATGTCGGCCACGTAGGTGGAGCGCCGCTCGCGGAAGCCGACCAGCGCCCCGCCCTTCTTCTCCACGTAGCGCACGGAAAGCCGCGCGCGGCTGCGGTAGCCCCATTGCGGCCCGTAGACGATCGGCAGCAGCGTCCCGGCCTGCACGCGGCCGATGCGCGCTAGGTTGTCCTCCAGGCCGCGCTGCTTGGCCGCCATCTGCACGCGCGCGTCGGCATGCTGCGTGGCGCAGCCGCCGCAGGTGCCGAAATGCGGGCAGCGCGGCACGACCCGTCCGGACGCCTTGTTGAGGATCTCCACCGCGCGGCCGAGGTCGTGGGATTTCTTCTGGCCGAAGCTCTGGAAGACGACGTCCTCGCCCGGCAGCGCGCCCTCGACGAAGGCCACCTTGCCGTCGGGCAGGCGGGCGACGCCGCGCCCCTCCGAGTCCAGGGACTCGATATGGAGGGTCAAAGCCGGGGCGCTCAGGCGGTCCAGTGGTTCAGGAACTCGCGCCAGTGCGGCTCGGTCCGCTTCTCCAAGGTGCCGCGCACCAGCGCGATCTCGCTCGCGTAGCGCTCGGCGGTGTAGGCGCAGCGCATGAGCTGGAAGCGCAGGTAGAGGAGATAGGTGTTGACGACGTCGGTCTCGCAATAGTCGCGGATCGCGCCGATGCCGCCCTTGCGGTAGCTGTCCCAGACTTCCGAGCCGTCCATGCCGAGCTTGCCGGGAAAGCCGCAGAGCTTCGCCAGCTCATCGAGCGGTGAGCCGCGCCCGCCGCCGTACATCGACAGCGCGTCCATCAGGTCGAGGTGCCGGTCGTGGAAGCGGTTGATGTAGTTGCTCCACTTGAAGTCCTTGTTGTCCGCACCGGTGTCCCAGAAGCAGCCGGCGGTGACGCCCTTCACCAGGCCGCGCGCGGCGAGCACCGGCAGGTCGAAGCCGCGCCCGTTCCACGAGACGAGCTGCGGCACGTACCGGTCGACGCCCTCGAAGAAGCGCTGGATCGCGGCGCGCTCGTCCGACTCCGGCTCGCCGATCGAGAAGACGCGCAGCCCCTCGTCGCTGCGCAGGAGGCAGGAGATCACCGCGACGCGGTGCAGGTGCGTGGGCAGGAAGTCGCTGCCGCTCTTCGCGCGCCGCTTCTGGAAGGCGATGTCGGCGACATCGTGGTCCGCAAGGTCGGCCGGAAGGTCGTACAGCTTTCTAAGACCCTCGCAGTCGGGAATGGTCTCGATGTCGAAAACGAGAACTGGCGTCAATCTGGGAAGACTCCGGTGGTCAGGTAACGATCGCCGCGGTCGCAGACGATGGTCACGATGACCGCGTTGCTCAGCTCCTTCGAGAGGCGCAGCGCCACCTGCATGGCCCCGCCGGAGGAAATACCCGCGAAGATGCCCTCCTCGCGCGCGAGGCGCCGCGTCATCTCCTCGGCATCGGCCTGGCTCACGTACTCCAGGCGATCGACGCGCGCGCGATCGTAGATCTTGGGCAGGTAGGCCTCGGGCCACTTGCGGATGCCCGGGATCTGCGAGCCTTCCTCCGGCTGGCAGCCGATGACCTGGATCTTCGGGTTCTTCTCCTTGAAGAAGCGCGAGCAGCCCATGATCGTGCCGGTGGTGCCCATGCTGGAGACGAAATGCGTGATCTTCCCTTCCGTGTCGCGCCAGATCTCCGGCCCGGTCGTCTCGTAGTGGATCACCGGGTTGTCCGGGTTGGCGAACTGGTCGAGCATGGTGCCCTTGCCCTCCTTCACCATCTTCTCGGCGAGGTCGCGCGCCCCTTCCATGCCGCCCTTCTGCGGGGTGAGGATGATCTCGGCGCCGAAGGCGCGCATCGTCTGGCGCCGCTCCACCGAGAGGTGTTCGGGCATGATCAGGATCATCCGGTAACCGCGGATGGCGGCGCCCATCGCCAGCGCGATGCCGGTGTTGCCGGAGGTCGGCTCGATCAGCGTATCGCCGGGCTTGATCTGTCCGCGCTTCTCGGCGTGGCGGATCATCGACATCGCCGGCCGGTCCTTCACCGAGCCCGCCGGGTTGTTGCCCTCGAGCTTCGCCAGGACCACGTTGCCCGTCTTCCCCGGCAGGCGCTGCAGGCGCACGAGCGGCGTGTCGCCGATGAAGTCCTCGAGCGTCTTGTTCATTGCGGCTGCATCAGGTGGCGTACATAGGCGGCCACGCCTTCCTCGACGGAAAGGAAGTCGCCCTGCAGCCCGGCGGCGCGCAGGCGCGAGAGGTCCGCCTCCGTGAAGCTCTGGTACTTGCCCTGCAGCTGGGCCGGGAACGGGATGTACTGGATGAGCTTCTCCGCAGCGAGCTCCGGCGCGCTGGCGCGCGTGCCGCGCACGGCGTTGATCACGGCGGCGGCGACGTCGTTGAAGGTCTGCGCCCGGCCGGTGCCGCAGTTGAAGATGCCGGAGACGCCCGGGTGCTCGAGCATCCAGAGGTTCACCGCCACGACGTCGTCCACATGGACGAAATCGCGCCGCTGCTCGCCGTCGCCGTAGCCGGCCGAGCCGACGAACAGCTTCACGACGCCCTCCTGCCTGAACTGATTGAAGGCATGGAACGCGACCGAGGCCATGCGGCCCTTGTGCGCCCCGTTCGGCCCGTAGACGTTGAAGTAGCGCAGGCCGACCACCTGGGAGGCCGGGGAAACCCGCCGCACGTACTGGTCGAAGAGGAACTTGGAGTAGCCGTAGACGTTGAGCGGGCGCTCGAAGCGCCGCTCTTCCCGGAACCCGGGGCCCGCCCCGTACACCGCGGCGGACGAGGCGTAGATGAGCGGCACCTCCTCGTCCTGGCACCATTCGAGGAGGCGGACCGAGTAGCGGTAGTTCGTCTCCATGATCAGGCGGCCGTCGGTCTCCATGGTGTTGGAGTTGGCGCCCTGATGGAAGACCGCCTCGATCGCGCCGCTGAGCTTGTCGATCCCGGCCAGGAGCTCCGCCTGGTCGAGGTAGTCCGCGATCTCGCAGCCGGCCAGGTTGCGGAATTTGTCGGCGTGGCGCAGGTCGTCGACCGCGATCACGTCCGTGACGCCGTTGCGGTTGAGCGCCTCGATGAGCCTCGAGCCGATGAAGCCGGCGGCGCCGGTGACCAGGATCGCCATCAGCCCTGCCCGAAGAGCTCGCGCAGCGTCACCTCTGCGGTGCCGAAGCGCGTGACCTTGATGCCGCCGGCGCGGTTCGCCGCGCGCACCGCCGCCTCCAGGCCCTGCCCGGCCGCCATCATCACCGCCAGGGTGGCGATGACGGTATCCCCGGCGCCGGTCACGTCGGAGTCTTCGCGCTTCTCGGCGCGCACATGCTGCGTCTTGCCGCCCCTGCGGAAGAGCGTCATGCCTTCTTCGCTGCGGGTGAGGAGCAGCGCGTCGAGCGAGAGCTTGCGCAACAGCATCTGCGCGCGCGCCGCGAGGTCCTTCTCGTTCTTCCAGCTGCCCACCACCTGCCGGAGCTCCGCAAGATTCGGAGTCACGATGGTAGCGCCCTTGTAGCGCGAGTAGTCGTCACCCTTGGGATCGACCAGCACGGGCTTTCGCGCCTTGCGCGCTTCCCTGACCATGGCGCCGATGTGGGCAAGGCCGCCCTTGCCGTAGTCGGAGAGCAGCACGACGTCGCATTCGCGCACCGCGGCCCGGTAGTCGGCAAGCTTCGCCGCGAGCACCTCGCTGGAAGGCGGGCGCTCCATGTCGATGCGCAGGAGCTGCTGGCGGCGGGCGATGATGCGCAGCTTCTGGGTCGTCTGCAGCGCGCGGTCGCGCTGCAGGGCGGCCGCGACCCGCTTCTTCTTCAGCAGCTTCAGCAGGGTGTCGCCCGCGGCATCGCGGCCGATGACGGAAAGGAGCCGCGCCTGCGCGCCGAGCGCGGCGCAGTTCGCCGCCACGTTGGCCGCGCCGCCGAGGCGGAACTCCTCCGCGCGGAAAAGCAGCACGGGGACCGGCGCCTCGGGCGAGATGCGCGAGGCGTCGCCGTACCAGTAGCGGTCGAGCATCACGTCGCCCACCACCAGCACCCGCGCCTTCGCCGTATCGGGAGCCCGCATCTTCCTCGCTACGCTTTCCTGCCGATCGAGTAGTACTCGAGGCCGTGCGCCTTGACCGCCGCCGGGTCGTAGAGGTTGCGGCCGTCGAAGATCGCCGGGGTCTTGAGGCGCGCCTTGATGGCCGGGAAATCGGGGCTGCGGAACTCCTGCCATTCGGTGACGATCGCGAGGGCGTCGGCGCCCTCGAGCGCGGCCATCGGCGCATGCACGATCTCGACGCGGCTCTCGTCGGCGAACATCCGCTTCGCCTCGTCGCGCGCCGCCGGGTCGTAGGCGCGCACCGAGGCGCCGGCGCCGACGAGGTCGGCGATGAGCGCGAGGCTCGGCGCCTCGCGCAGGTCGTCCGTATTCGGCTTGAACGCGAGGCCCCAGAGCGCGAAGCGCCGTCCGGAAAGGTTCATGCCGAAGCGCGCGCGGATCTTGTCGCCGAGCACGCGCTTCTGCGCCTCGTTCACCTGGTCGACCGCCGCGAGGACGCGCAGCGGCCGCCCGGCCTGCTGGGCGCTCTTCTGCAGCGCCTTCACGTCCTTCGGGAAGCAGGAGCCGCCGTAGCCGACCCCGGGATAGAGGAAGTGATAGCCGATCCGCGAGTCCGAGCCGATGCCGCGCCGCACCTCCTCGATGTCGGCGCCGAGCGCCTCGGCGAGGTTGGCGATCTCGTTCATGAAGGAGATGCGGGTCGCGAGCATCGAGTTCGCGGCGTACTTCGTCAGCTCGGCGGAGCGCACGCCCATCACCATGATGCGCTCGTGGTTGCGCTGGAACGGCGCGTAGAGCTGGCGCAGGAGCGCGATCGCGCGGGCGTCCTCGCAGCCGAGGATGATGCGCTCCGGGCGCATGAAGTCGGCGACCGCCGCGCCTTCCTTGAGGAACTCCGGGTTCGACACCACCGCCAGCGCGAGGGACTCCTTGCGCTTGTCGAGCTCCTCCTGGACAGCGGCGCGCACCTTGTCCGCCGTGCCCACCGGCACCGTCGACTTGGTGATCACCACCTTGAAGCCGTGCATGAGCCGGCCGATGCTGCGCGCCGCGGCGACGACGTACTGCAGGTCGGCCGAGCCGTCCTCGCCCGGCGGCGTGCCGACCGCGATCATCTGCAGCTCGGCATGCGCGACGCTCGCCGCGACGTCGGTGGTGAACTTCAGGCGCCCGGCGGCGCGGTTGCGCGCGACGATCGCCTCGAGGCCGGGCTCGTAGATCGGGATCTTGTCCTGGTTGAGCAGATCGATCTTCTTGCGGTCGAGGTCCAGGCACAGGACGTTGTTTCCCGCATCCGCGAGGCACGCGCCCGTGACCAGCCCGACATAGCCCGTTCCGATGATCGTGACATTCATGGCGTTAGATCGAATTCCTCAGTGCGGCGCGGCGGATAGGTTTCCCAGCCGCCGCACCCGGGGCAGCGCCAGTGGAATTGCCGTGCCTTGAACCCGCAATTCTCGCAGCGGTACCTTGCGAGCCTTCGCGTATGGCTGTGGACCAGATTGCGCAGGAGCTCGAGGTCGCGGCGGCGCTCGGCATCCCCGGCGGCGATGATCTGCGCCTCCAGCAGGCGGTCCAGGCCGAGCAGCGTCGGGTTCCTGCGCACCTCGTCGCGGACCAGCTTGTACGCCGCCTCGTGGCCCAGGGTGTCCAACGTCTGCTGGAACACCGTGTCCAGCAGGTCGAGGGAGGGATAGCGCTCCAGGTACCCGGCGAGCAGACGCAGGCCCTCCTCGGCCTTGCCGAGCTCGCGGTAGGCCTCGAGCAACCGCTGGGCCACCAGCGCGAGGTACGCCGGGTTCTGGTTCTCGATGCGCTTCCAGTGCGCGATCGCCTTCTCGAGCGCGCCGTGGTTGCGCTCGAGGTCGCCGAGCAGGAGGCTCGCCCGGACGCACTGGCGGTTCGCCTCCAGCGCCGCTTCGAGGTGCCCGCGGGCGGCATCCGGCCGGGATTGCGCCGCCTCGGAGGCCGCCCGCTCGCACAGGTACTGCGCCACGTCCCGCGCGCGCGGCTCGGAGGCGCCGGCGGCCAGGCTTTGCGCCATCTCGATGGCGCGCGGCCAGTCCTTCTCCTGCTCGTAGATCTCCAGCAGGCGCGTCTTGGCCTGCGAGGCCGACGCGGTCTTCTCGAGCTGCTGGAACGCCTCCTCCGCGCGGTCGAGGATCCCCGCCTTCAGGTAGTCCTCGCCCAGCTCGGCGAGCGCGGCGAGCTTCTGCTCCGCGCTCAGGTCGGCGCGCTCGAGGAGGTTCTGGTGCATGCGGATCGCGCGGTCGTACTCGCCGCGGCGCCGAAACAGGCTGCCGAGCGCGAAGTGCAGCTCGATGGTCTCCGGGTCCACCTTCACCACCTCGATGAACGCCTCGATCGCCTTGTCGGGCTGCTCGCTCATCAGGAAGTTGAGGCCCTTGAAGTACGACTGCGGCAGCGAGCGCGACTCGCGCACCAGGTGCTGGATGTCGATGCGCGCGGCGAGCCACCCCAGGCCGAAGAACAGCGGGAAGCCGAGCAGCCACCAGTACTCGAACTCCATCGTCAGATCGGCGGCGCCGCGGTGGGGGCGGGGTCGGCTTTGTGGTTTTGACTCTTGAAATGCGCGATTTCCCTGCGCTGCCGCAGCAAGGTGCCGAGGAGCGCGAGGATGCCGAACAGCGCGCCGAGCGCGAAGGCGCAGAACAGGACGACGATGAGCGGCGCGCGCGCCGCGAGGTCGAAATAGAACTGCACCGTGACCGGGTCGGCGTTCTTCGCCGCGAACGCGACCAGGAAGACGAGCAGGACGAGGCGAAACGTCGCGATGAACCACCTCATGGCGAGCGCGCGCGGCCCGCCGGCTTAGCGCGCCGGCTGGGAAGCCGGCTCGCGCGATGCCGCCTGCGCTCCCTCGGTGGCGGAGTCCACGCGCTCGCGCAGCTCCTTGCCCGCCTTGAAGTGGGGAACGTACTTCTCCGGCACCTGGACCTTCTCGCCGGATTTCGGGTTGCGGCCGGTGCGCGGCGGGCGGTAGTTGAGGCCGAAGCTGCCGAAGCCGCGGATCTCGATGCGATGCCCCGAGAGCAGGCTCTGGGTCATCGCGTCGAGGATCATCTTGACCGCGTACTCGGCGTCCTTCGCCACCAGCTGCGGGTAGCGCTGCGCCAATCGCGCAATCAGTTCGGACTTGGTCACCCTTCCCCTCCCTCGCTTGTGTTGGCGACGGCCGCTCGGTTGCCGCTACTTCTCCGGCGTCCCGCCCTTGTCGAGCTTCGCCCGCAGCAGCGCGCCGAGGTTCGTGGCGCCGGCGCTGGCCGCCGCCTGCTCGCTGCGGATCTGCTTCATGGCGTCGCTCTCCTCGGCGAGGTCCTTCGCCTTCACCGAAAGGTTGATCGAGCGATTCTTCCGGTCGACGTTGATGATCATCGCCTGCACCGTGTCGCCTTCCTTCAGGTGCTTGCTGAGGTCGTCGACGCGGTCGCGCGTGAACTCGGAGGCGCGCAGGTAGCCTTCCGCGCCGCCGATGTCCACCACCGCGCCCTTGGCGTCCACCGACTTCACGATGCCGTTGATGACGCTGTTCTTCTCGTGGCTGGCGATGAAGTTGGTGAACGGGTCGCCCTCGAGCTGCTTGATGCCGAGCGAGATGCGCTCGCGCTCGACGTCGATGGACAGCACCACCGCCTCGACTTCCTCGCCCTTCTTGAAGTTCTTGACCGCTTCCTCGCCGGGCGCGGACCAGGCGAGGTCGGACAGGTGCACCAGGCCGTCGATGCCGCCGGGCAGGCCGACGAACACGCCGAAGTCGGTGATCGACTTGATCTGGCCCTTCACCTTGTCGCCCTTCTTGTACTCGCGCGCGAAGTCTTCCCACGGGTTGGGCATGCACTGCTTCATGCCGAGGGAGATGCGGCGGCGCTCCTCGTCGATCTCGAGGATCATCACCTCGACCTCGTCGCCCACCTGCACGACCTTGGACGGATGCACGTTCTTGTTGGTCCAGTCCATCTCCGAGACGTGCACCAGCCCTTCGATGCCGGACTCGACCTCGACGAACGCGCCGTAGTCGGTGAGGTTGGTGACCTTGCCGAACAGGCGCGTGCCCTGCGGGTAGCGCCGGCCGATGCCGACCCAGGGATCTTCCCCGAGCTGCTTCAGGCCGAGCGAGACGCGGTTCTTCTCGGCGTCGAACTTGAGCACCTTCGCGGTGACTTCGTCGCCGACGTTCAGGACTTCCGACGGATGCTTCACGCGCCGCCAGGCGAGGTCGGTGATGTGCAGCAGGCCGTCGATGCCGCCCAGGTCGACGAACGCGCCGTAGTCGGTGATGTTCTTGACGATGCCCTTGACGGTGGCGCCCTCGGTCAGCGACGAGAGCAGGTTCTGGCGCTCGGCGCCCGCGGTTTCCTCGAGCACGGCGCGGCGCGACACGACCACGTTGTTCCTCTTGCGGTCGAGCTTGATGACCTTGAACTCCATCTCCTTGCCTTCGTACGGCGTGGTGTCCTTCACCGGCCGCAGGTCGACGAGCGAGCCCGGGAGGAAGGCGCGGATGCCGCGCGCCATCACGGTGAGGCCGCCCTTCACCTTGCCGGTGATGACCCCCTGCACCTTCTCGCCGCTCTCGAGCGCCTTCTCGAGGTCGAGCCACGCGGCCATGCGCTTGGCCTTGTCGCGCGACAGGCGCGGCGAGCCGTAGCCGTCTTCCAGCGCCTCGATGGAGACGCTGACGAAGTCGCCGACCTTCACTTCGACCTGGCCGGAATCGCCGCGGAACTCCTCGATCGCGATGGTGCTCTCGGACTTCAGTCCGGCATTCACCACCACGAAGTTGTCGTCGATGCTGAGCACCTCGGCGGTGATCACCTCGCCGATGCGCATTTCCTTGCGGTTCAGGCTCTCCTCGAAGAGCGCCGCGAACGACTCTCCGGAGGTTGCCGGTTGCGGGGGCTGCTTGCTTGCCGAGGCGGGGGAGATGCTTGCCATGTAGGAAAAACCCTTTACTGCCGCAGACTTAGGGTCCACGGGTTACGTTGAACAAGGAGCCTAGGCTCCACCCTTTCTTTCCCGCCACCAACCCACGATGCGCTCGACCACTTCGTCGATCGAAAGCACCGATGAATCCAGCACTTGCGAGTCAGATGCCGGCACGAGAGGCGCCACGGGCCGGTTGGCATCGCGCGCGTCCCGTTCCTGCAAATCCCGGGAAAGGGCGCGCAGATTAGCATCGATTCCTTTGTCTATCAACTGCTTATAGCGCCGTTCCGCCCTCACTTCGGGGGTTGCTGTCAAGAACACCTTGAGCCCGGCATCCGGGAAAACGATGGTGCCCATGTCGCGCCCGTCGGCCACCAGCCCGGGCGGCATGCGGAACGCCCGTTGGCGGATGAGCAGCGCCGTGCGTACCTCCGGGATCTGCGCAACTTCGGACGCCCGGACGCCGCATTCCTCGCTCCGAATGGCATCGGTAACATCTTGATTTTCCAGAATTACACGCTCGTTGTGGAAATTCACCGGCAACGTCCGGGCCGCTTCGACGATCGCCCTCGTTTCTGTGATGGCCCCCCTGAGCGCGACGAGCGCGACGAGCCGGTAGAGCGCCCCGCTCTCCAGGTAGTGGAAGTCCAGCGCATCGGCGACGCGGCTCGCCACCGCGCCCTTGCCCGAGGCGGAAGGACCGTCGATGGCGATGACCGGCGCGCTCACCGGAGCAGGCCCGCGAAGGCCTGGAAGTAGTCCGGGTACGTCTTGCCGACGCAGGCGGGGTCGTTGATCGTCACCGCCACCCCGCCGAGCGACGCGAGCGAGAAGCTCATCGCCATGCGGTGGTCGTCGTAGGTGTCGATCGCGACGCCTTCATTCAGCCGGTTGGGCCTGATCTTCAGGAAGTCGGTTCCCTCCTCCACGTCCGCGCCGAGCTTGCGCAGCTCGGTCGCCATGGCGGCGATCCGGTCGGTCTCCTTCACCCGCCAGCTGGCGATGTTGCGCAGCGTGCTCGTGCCGTCGGCGAAAAGCGCGAGCACCGCCGCGGTCATCGCCGCGTCCGGAATGTGGTTCAGGTCCATGTCGATGGCGCGCAGCTTCCCGCCGTCGTTGCTCACCTCGATGGCATCGTCGGAGAGCGAGACCTGCGCGCCCATGCGCTCGAGGACCTCCGTGAAGCGCACGTCGCCCTGGATGCTGGCGCGCCCGACGCCTTCGACGCGCACCGGCCCGCCGCCGATCGCGCCGGCGGCGAGGAAATAGGACGCCGACGAGGCGTCGCCCTCGACGAAGATCTTCCCGGGGCTGCGGTAGAACGTCGCCGGCACCTCGAAGGACTTCCAGCCGCTGCGCCGCACCTCGACGCCGAAGCGCTGCATCACGTTCAGCGTGATCTCGACGTACGGCTTGGAGATAAGCTCGCCCTGCACTTTCACGCGCGAAGGCCGCTCGAGGAGCGGCAGGGCCATCAGCAGCGCCGTGAGGAACTGGGACGACACGTCGCCGCGCACCGTCGGATCGGCGCCGGAGATCTCCCCGGGATGGATCGCGAGCGGCGGGAAGCCCTCGTTCTTGAGGTAGTCGACGCGGGCGCCGATGCCGCGCAGGCCGTCGACCAGGTCGCGGATCGGGCGCTCCTCCATGCGCGGCACGCCGGACAGGCGGTACTCGCCGTCCGAGAACGCGAGCGCCGCGGTGAGCGGCCGGAACGCGGTGCCCGCGTTGCCGAGGAACAGGTCGGCCTTCTTGACCGGGAACGGCCCGCCGACGCCCTCGACCCGGCGGCCTTCGACGACGACGCCCAGCTTGCGCAGCGCCTCCTGCATCACGCGCGTGTCGTCGGCGTCGAGGAGCCCGCCGATCTCGGTGTCCCCCGAGGCGAGCGCGGCGAGCAGCAGCACCCGGTTCGAGATGCTCTTCGAGCCGGGAAGCCGGACGGTGCCTGCGGCGCGCCGCGCCGGCTTCAGCGCGAGGTTCTCCTTGTTCATCAGGCTTCGGGCTCGCCGCGCGGGCCGATCGTCTTCAGCCAGGCGTTGCGCGCGTCGCGCGCCTGCGCGAAGAGCTTCTCCAGCGCCGCCGCGTCGCGCGCCTCGACGAGCTTGCCCAGCTCCTGCAGCTTCTTCGAGAACGCGGCGAGCTCGGTGGCGAGGCGGTCGGCATTGGCGACGCAGATGTCGCGCCACATCTCGGGATGGCTCGAGGCGATGCGCGTGAAGTCGCGGAACCCGCCGGCGGCGAAGGAAAAGAGCTGCGCCGCGTTCTCGCGCCCGGCGACCTCGTGCACGAGGGCGAAGGCGAGCAGGTGCGGCAGGTGGCTGACCGCGGCGAGCACCCGGTCGTGCTCCTCCGGGGTCATCAGGGTGGTGCGCGCTCCGCAGGTGGACCAGGCCTGGTTCACTTTCTCCACGGCCGCCTCGGCGTTCTCGGCGAGCGGGGTCAGCACCACGCGCCGGCCGCGGAACAGCTCCGCGCTCGCCGCGGCCGCGCCGCTTCGCTCTGCGCCGGCAATGGGATGCGCCGGCACGAACTGCCCGATCTTGCCCTTGAGCCCCTGGCGCGCCGCGTCGATGACGTCGCGCTTCGTGCTGCCGCCGTCGGTGACCAGGGTGTCCCCGCCGAGCGCGCCGTGCAGCTTCTTGAACACGCGCGGGAACTGCGCGACGGGCGTGGCGACGAGGACGAGGTCGGCGCCGTCGGCGGCCTGGGCCACGTCCGCCTCGATCGAATCGATGGCGCCGCGCTCCAGCGCGACCTTGAGGTTGGCCGGGTCGCGGCCGACGCCGACGACGTGCGCGCAGGCCTTCGCCTGCTTGAGCGCCAGCGCGAACGAGCCGCCGATCAGCCCTACGCCAATCACGGCGACGCGCCGGAACAGCATCGGCCTATTCTTTCAAGCTAGGCGCGAGCGCCTGCAGGAACTTCTCGTTCTCCGGCCCGGTGCCGACGGTCACGCGCAGGTGCTCCGGCAGGCCGTAGCCGGCGACCGGGCGCACGATCACGCCACGCCGCAGGAGCCGCTTGAACACCTCGGCGGCCTTGCCTACGCGGACGGTAATGAAGTTGCCGTGCGACGGGATGAAGTCCAGCTTGAGCGCGCGGAAGCCTTCGGCGAGCTGCTTCATGCCCTGCAGGTTTTCGGCGTAGCTTTTCGCGACGAACTCCATGTCGTCGAGCGCGGCGGCCGCCGCGGCGAGGGCGAGGCTGTTGACGTTGAACGGCTGGCGCACGCGGTTCATCACGTCGGCGACGCTGGGATGCGCGAGGCCGTAGCCGACGCGCAGGCCGGCGAGGCCGTACGCCTTCGAGAAGGTGCGCGAGACGATGACGTTCGGATGGCGCTTGAGCCACTTCACCGTGTCCGAGCGCAGCTCGTGGTGCAGGTACTCGTTGTACGCCTCGTCGATCACGACGAGCACGCGCTCCGGCACCTTGCGCACGAACGCTTCCAAAGCATCGGCGGGCGCGAGGGTGCCGGTGGGGTTGTTCGGGTTGGCGATCCAGACCACGTACGTCTCGTCGTCGATCGCCTTCAGCATGGCGTCGAGGTCGTGGCCGTAGTCCTTCGCCGGGACGACGATCTGCCGGGCGCCGCGCGCCTGCGTGGCGAGCGGATAGACGGCGAAGGCATGCTGCGAATGCACCGCCGCGCGGCCCGGGCCGAGGAAGGCATGGGCGACCAGCTCGAGCACGTCGTTCGATCCGTTGCCCAGGACGATCGCCCCCATGTCGATGCCGTAGCGCTTCGACAGGGCGAGCTTCAGCTCGTAGCCGTTGCCGTCGGGGTAGCGCGAGATCTCGCCCAGCGCGGCGTCGATCGCCGCGCGCGTGCGCGGGCCGATGCCGCGCGGGTTCTCGTTCGAGGCGAGCTTGACGATGCTCGCCTCGGCGAGGCCCAGCTCGCGCGCCAGCTCGGCGATCGGCTTGCCGGGCTGGTAGGGCGCGATGGAGCGCACGTAGGAAGGGGACAGCTCGCAGAGATCCATGAGCATCTTCAGTTCACCGCCACCGGGTACGAGCCCAGGTTCTTGAGGAAGGGCGCGCGCGCCTTCAGCGCCTCGATCGCGCGCGCGACGTGGGGGTCCCGCTCGTGTCCCTCGAGGTCGATGAAGAACACGTACTCCCAGAGCGACGAGCCGCCTTGCTTCCTGAGGCGGGAAGGGCGGGATTCGATGCGCGTCATGCTGACCTTGTGCTCGGCGAGGGGGGTCAGCAGCGCATGCACGGCGCCGGGCCTGTTCTCCGCGGACATGACGAGCGAGGTGCGGTCGCGGCCGGTGGGCCCGGGCGCGAGCTTGCCGAGCACGAGGAAGCGCGTCGTGTTGGTCGGATCGTCCTCGATCGCGCGCGCGAGCGCCGCCACGCCGTAGCGCTCGCCCGCCGCTTCGCCGGCGATCGCCGCCGCACCCGCCTCCTCGGCCGCGCGGCGCGCGGCGTCCGCGTTGGAGCCGACCGGGATCCGCTCCGCCCGCGGCAGGTTCTTGCCCAGCCAGCCGTTGCACTGCGCGAGGGACTGCGCGTGCGAATAGACCTTGCGCACGCTCGCGAGGTCCTTTTCCTTCGAGAGCAGGTTCTGCTGCACCCGCAGCTCGATTTCCGCGCAAATCCGCAGCGGCGTGAGCAGCAGCAGGTCGAGCGTGCGCCCGACCGCGCCCTCGGTGGAATTCTCCACCGGCACGACCGTGAACTGGGCGGCGCCCGACTCGCAGCGCCGGAACGCGTCGTCCACCGAGGGCTCGGCGAGCGCCTCGACGGCGCGGCCGAAGTGCTTGCGCACCGCCTGCTCGCTGAACGTGCCCTCCGGGCCGAGGTAGGAGACGCGGATCGCCTCCTCGAGGCCGCGGCAGGCCGAGATGATCTCCCGGAAGACAGCCGTCACGCGCTCGGCCGGCAGGACCTTCGACAGCGCCGAGACCCGGCGCAGGATCTCGCTCTCGCGCTCGGGCCGATAGGCGGCGACGCCGCCTTTCACCTCGCCGATCCGCTTCGCGAGCGCCGCGCGCCGGTCCAGGGCCGCCGTGATCTCGCCGTCGAGGCGGTCGATCTCGCCGCGCAGCTTGTCGATTTCTTCAGACATCCGCTTTCAGCCGGCGTCTAGGCATCGACGGGCAGATAGCGCACCGCGAGCACGCCCTTCAGCGCGCACAGCTCGTCGACGACCTCGCGCGGCACGGGGCTGTCCGCATCGACGATCGTGTACGCCATCTCCCCCTTCGACTTGTTGAGCATGTTGTGGATGTTGATCTTACGCCGCCCGAGGGCGTGCGAGATGGCGCCCAGCATGTCGGGCACGTTGGCGTTCGCGATGGCGAGGCGGAACGGCGCCTCGCGGGCCATCACCGCCTCCGGGAAATTGACCGCGTTCTGCAGGCTGCCGTGCTCGAGGTACTCGCGCACCTGGTCGGCGACCATGAACGCCGAGTTGTCCTCGGCCTCGCGGGACGAGGCGCCCAGGTGCGGCAGCGCGATGACGCCCGCGCTGCCGAGCAGCGCGGCGCTCGGGAAGTCGGTGACGTACCACTTCAGGCGCCCGCTCGCGAGGCCCTTGAGCACCGCGTCCTCGGCGACCACGCCTTCGCGGGAAAAGTTGAGCAGCACGGCGCCGGCGCGCAGGTGCTCGACGTTCTTGGCGTTGATCAGGTCGCGCGTCTTCTCGACCAGGGGCACGTGCAGGCTCACGAAATGGCTCGTCTTCAGCACTTCGTCGGCGGAGGCCGCGCGCTTCACCTGCGAGGGAAGGCTCCACGCCGCCTCGACCGTGATGTGCGGGTCGAAGCCCACGACGTTCATGCCGAGCCGGATCGCCGCGTCGGCGACCAGGCTGCCGATCTTGCCCAGGCCGATCAGCCCGAGCGTGTGGCCGGGCAGCTCCACGCCGGCGAACTGCTTCTTCCCGTCCTCGACCGTCTTGTCGAGGTTCTCGTCCTTCAGCCTTCGCGTGAACTCCAGGGCCGGGCCGAGGTTGCGGGCGGCAATCAGCATGCCTGCAAGGACCAGTTCCTTCACCGCGTTGGCGTTCGCGCCGGGCGCGTTGAACACCGGCACGCCGCGCTTCGAGAGCGCCGCGACCGGAATGTTGTTCACGCCGGCGCCCGCGCGGCCGACCGCCTTGAGGCCGGGGCCGAACGCGTGCTTGTGCAGGTCGGCCGAGCGCACGAGGATGGCCTCGGGATCCTTCGCTTCCTTCACGACGGAATAGCGCTCCGCGGGAAACCGCTTCAGGCCCACCTGCGCGATCTGGTTGATCACCAGGATTTCGCACTTCTTCGTCCGCCCCTTAGCCATGCTGCTTCTCGAAGTCCCTCATATAGTCGACCAGGGCGCGCACCCCCTCGATCGGCATGGCGTTGTAGATGGAAGCCCGCATCCCGCCGACGGAGCGATGGCCCTTGAGCTGGACCATGCCGCGCTTCGCGGCGCCCTTCAGGAATTCCTCGTCCAGCTTCGGGTCCTTCAGGGTGAAGGGGACGTTCATCCGCGAGCGGTCTTCCTTCGCCACCGGGTTGCGGAAGAACCCGCTGCCGTCGAGGAAGTCGTAGAGCAGCTTCGCTTTCTCGGCGTTGCGTTTCTCGATCTCCGGCAGCCCGCCGAGCTGCTTGAGCCACTTGAACACCAGGCCGGCGATGTAGATGGCATAGGTCGGGCAGGTGTTGAGCATCGAGTCCGCGTCGGCCTGCAGCTTGTAGTCCATCACGGAAGGCGTGCCCTTCTCCGCCCTGCCGATCAGGTCCTCGCGGACGATCACGAACGTCAGGCCGGCGGGCCCGGCGTTCTTCTGCGCGCCGGCGTAGACCAGGCCGAACTTCGACAGATCCATCGGGCGGGAAAGAAAGTGCGACGACATGTCCGCCACCAATGGGATTTCTGTTTCGGGTGGTTCAAAAAATTCCACCCCACCGATGGTCTCGTTGGAGCAGTAGTGGACATAGGCCGCGTCCTTGCGCACGTTCCATGTCTTGGGCGCGTAGGTGAACTTGCGGTCCTCCGAGCTTGCCGCGACGGCGACGTCGCAGTAGGCCTTCGCTTCCTTGACCGCCTTCTTCGACCACTCTCCGGTAACCACGTAGTCGGCCTTTCCCTTGCCGTGCAGGAGGTTCATCGGCACCTGCGCGAACTGCAGCGTCGCGCCGCCCTGCAGGAACAGCACCTTGTAGCCGGACGGCAGCGCGAGGAGCTCGCGCAGGTCGCGCTCGGCATCCTCGTAGACCGAGATGAACTCCTTGCCGCGGTGGCTCATCTCCATGATCGACATGCCGGTGCCCCGCCAGTCGAGCATCTCGTCCGCCGCCCGCGCCAGCGCCTCGGCCGGGAGCATGGCCGGCCCCGCGCTGAAGTTGAAGATCCGGGACATCAGTGGACCGTCGGGGGCGGCTCCGCGGGAGGCTCGTCCGACGGGCCGTCGGGCCCGCTTGAGGGAGAGGCCTCGTGGGAGCCGCCGTTTCCGCCGTTGCCGTTGCCGCCCAGGTCGCGCTCCTCGATGCGTTCCAGGCCGGCCAGCTTCTCGCCTTCGCCGAGCGCGATCAACGTCACGCCCTGCGTCGAGCGGCCCATCTCGCGGATCTGCGACACCTTGGTGCGGATCAGCACCCCGCCGGTGGAGATCAGCATCACCTCGTCGTTGTCGTCGACCAGCACCGCGCCGACCAGCGCGCCGTTGCGCTCCGAGCCCTGGATGGCGATCATCCCCTGCCCGCCGCGGCCGTGGCGCGTGTACTCGCCGATGGGCGTGCGCTTGCCGAACCCGTTCTGGGTCGCGGTCAGCACCGACCTGGATTCGTCGTTCGCCACCAGCATGCAGACCACGCGGTGGCCCTCGCCGAGCTTCATGCCGCGCACGCCGGTCGCCTGGCGGCCCATCGGCCGCACGTCCGCCTCCTCGAAGCGCACCGCCTTGCATTCCGAGGAGAACAGCATCACGTCGTACTTGCCGTCGGTGAGCGCGGCGCCGACCAGGTAGTCGTCCTGGTCCAGGCCGACGGCGATGATGCCGCTCGGGCGCGGCCGCGAGAAATCGGCAAGCGGCGTCTTCTT
>CBDDRX010000061.1:0-7449 GCA_965233165.1 uncultured bacterium
GCCTGGTAGTTCGGCGCGATCAGGTAGACGCTCTTGTAGCCCTTCTTCGTCGCGTGCTCGCCCGCCGCCTCGTGGTAGGCGTCGTTCGGCCACGCCGCGGCGAAGAAGAGCGGATGGCACTGCTTGCCGGCGAGCGGCGAAGGCGCCGCGTTCGGGCTGACGTAGATCGTCTTGTTCTCGAACGCCACCGGGATGGAAGCGAGCATGATGTTGGAGAACACGTAGCCGGTGAGGAAGTTCACCTTGTCCAGCTTGACCGCCTTCTCCGCGAGCTGGCGGCCGACGTCGGGCTTGAACTGGTCGTCGCTCACGATCACCTCGGCGGGCAGGCCGCCGAGCTTGCCGCCGTTCAGCTTCACCGCGAGCTGGAAGCCGTCGCGGATGTCCACGCCGAGCGCCGCGCTCGGGCCCGACAGCGTGCTGATGAACCCGACCTTGACCTTGTCCGCCGCCTGTGCGGGGAACGCGAACGCGGCGGCGAGGGATAGAACGACGATGTTTTTCACGGGGACTCCTCCTTGCGGGGCATTCTAAAGGGATTCGAAATGCTCGAGCATGCGCTTGCGCTGCGCGGCGTCGGGGATCGGCCCGGTGCCGGCGCCGACGTTGTCGCGCATGTGCTCGGCGCGGCCGGTGCCGGGGATCGCGCAGGTCACCGCCGGGTGCGAGACGATCCACTTCAGGAAGTACTGCGCCCAGCTCGCGATGCCGAGCTCCGCCGCCCACGGCGGCAGCGGCTTGCCTTTGACTTTCCTGAACAGGGAACCTTCGGCAAAGGGACGATTTGCAATCACGGCTACGCGCAGCTCCGCCGCCAGGGGCAGAAGCCTTCGCTCGGACTCGCGTTCCCCGAGTGAATAGTTGATCTGCAGGAAATCGTACTGCCCGGTCTTCAGCCAGCGCTCGACTTGGGCATAGGCGGACGCGGTGTAGTGCGTGATGCCGAGGTAGCGGATCCGCTTCTGCGCTTTCCATTCCAGCAAGGTCTTCGTGTGCGTCGCTACGTCGAGCAGGTTGTGAACCTGCATGAGGTCCATCTGCTTGACGCGCAGCTTGCGGAACGAGTCCTCCATCTGCCGGATGCCTTCCGCCCGGCCGCTCGTCCATACCTTGGTCGCCATGAAGATCCGCTCGCGCATCCCCAGCTCGGCGACCAGGTCGCCGGCAACCGCCTCGGAGCTGCCATACATCGGGGAGGAATCGACGAGGCCGGTGCCCAGGGTCTTCAGGACCTCCTTCAATGCGAGCCGGGAGGAAGGATCGCTGCCCACATCGAACACCTGCCAGGTGCCCAGGCCGATGGCGCGCAGGCTTTCGCCGCTGGAGGGAATTTTCCGGGTCAAGCGCTGTTCCTGTGGGAAGGCGGCGGGAACGAGCGCGCCGCCCAGCGCGGCCAGCAGCGCCCGTCTGCGCCAGTCCATCGAACGATTGTAGGATAGCTCCATGCCCCGACGCCTGTTTCTTGCGCTTTTCCTTGTCCTGTGGTCCGGGACGTCCCTCGCCCAGTCGATGAAAATCGGCGTGATCGGCTCCGGCCGGATCGGCTCCACCCTCGGCGCGCTGTGGGCGAAGGCCGGCCACGAGGTCATGTTCTCCGACCGCGACGCCGAGACGGCGAAGCGTGCCGCCGAGGCCGCCGGCGGCAAGGCGCGCGCCGGTTCGGTGGCGCAAGCCGCGGCGTTTGGCGACGCGGTGCTGGTCGCCGTGCCCTACGGGGCGCTGCCCGCGGTGCAGAAGGAGGTCGGCGAGCAGCTGAAGGGGAAGGTGGTCGTCGATCCCAACAATCCCATTCCGGGACGCGACGGCGAGCTCGGCGTGAAGGCCCGCGAGAAAGGGGCGGGGGTGTCGACCGCGGCGCTGCTTCCGGGTGCCCGCATCGTGCGCACGTTCAACTCCTGGGGCTACGGGCTGATGGCGCGGGAGGCCAACCGGCCGGCCCCGCGCATGGCGATGCCGGTGGCCGCGGATGACCCGGCGGCGAAGAAACTCGGGCTGCGCCTGGTGCAGGACGCCGGCTTCGACGCCGTCGACGCGGGCTCGCTCGCCGATTCGAAGGTCTACGACCTGGGCTCGTCGCTTTCGCAGCAGGTCCTGACGGCCGGGGAAATGCGCAAGGCCCTGCAGCGCAAGCCCTGAGAATCCTTTCCAGATTCGTCGCGGTGCGGCCCGAAGAGGTCCGCGCCATGCTCTGGGCGTTCGCGTACTTCTTCTGCCTCCTCGCGAGCTACTACATCCTGCGCCCGCTGCGCGACGAGATGGGCGTGGCCGGCGGCGTGCGCAACCTGCAGTGGCTCTTCACCGCCACCTTCCTGGTCATGCTCGCCGCCGTGCCGGTCTTCGGCGCGCTCGTGGCGCGCCTGCCGCGCCGGCGCTTCATCCCGCTCGTCTACCACTTCTTCGTCGCCAACCTGGCCGTCTTCTGGCTGCTCCTCACGCTGGACGTGGAGCGCCAGATGGTCGCGCGCGTGTTCTTCGTCTGGATCAGCGTCTTCGTGCTGTTCGCGGTGTCCGTGTTCTGGTCGTTCATGGCCGACGTGTTCGCCTCGGACCAGGCGAAGCGCCTGTACGGCTTCATCGCGGCGGGCGGCAGCGCGGGCGCGCTCGCGGGGCCGGCGCTCACCATCGGCCTCGCCGGGCCGCTCGGAACCACCAACCTGCTGCTGGTGGCCGGCCTCTTTCTCGAGGTCGCGGTGCTTTGCGCGCTGCGGCTGGAGGGTAAAAATGAACTTTCCATAGAAAAATCCCCTTTGGGCGGCGGCGCCTTCGACGGCCTGCTGATGGTGCTGCGCTCCCCCTACATTGCGGGGATCACGCTTTGGGTCTCGCTGCTCTCGATCGCGGCAACCTTTCTGTACTTCGAGCAGGCGCGGATCGTGGCCGCGTACTCCGACGATCCGGCGGTGCGCACGCGCATCTTCGCCGCGGTCGACCTCGCCGTCGGCCTGCTGACGCTCGCGGTGCAATTCCTCGCCACCGGAAGGCTGATCGCGCGCTTCGGGGTCGGCGCGGCGCTCGCGCTGCTGCCGCTCGTGTTCGCCGCCGGGTTCGCCGTGCTCGCCGTTTCGCCGGTCCTGGCGGTGGTGATCGCGTTCACGGCGCTGCAGCGCACCGCCAATTTCGCGATCTCCAATCCGGCGCGCGAGGTGCTCTTCACGGTGGTCGCGCGCGACGAGAAGTACAAGGCGAAGAACGTGATCGACATCGTCGCCGTGCGCGGCGCGGATGCCGTCGGCGGCTGGCTGGTGACCGCCCTGCGCTCGCTCGGCGTCTCGGCGGCGCTCGTGGCGATCGCCCTGGCGGGGGCCTGCTTCGCCATCTCCGTGGCGCTCGGGCGCGCGCAGGAGCGGCGCGCGGCGGCGCGCCGCCCTTGAGCTATAGTAGGCGGCACAACAAGGGGAGGCGCGCATGGGCATCGGGGGATGGATCGTGCTGGGGATCGTCGCGGTCGTGGTGGTCTGGGCGATCGCGATCTACAACGGGCTGGTCGCGCTGCGCAACCGCTTCAAGAACGCGTTCGCGCAGATCGACGTGCAGCTCAAGCGGCGCTACGACCTGATCCCGAACCTGGTCGAGATCGCCAAGGGCTACATGAAGCACGAGCGCGAGACGCTCGAGGCGGTCATCAAGGCGAGGAACCAGGCCGCCGCCGCCGCGGGCGCCGCGGCCGCGAACCCCGGAAACCCCGGCGCGATGCAGCAGCTGGGCGCCGCCGAAGGTGCGCTCACCGGCATGCTCGGGCGCCTGTTCGCCCTCGCCGAGGCCTACCCGGACCTGAAGGCGAACCAGAACATGCTCGCCCTGCAGGAGGAGCTCACCAGCACCGAGAACAAGGTCGCCTTCGCGCGCCAGGCGTTCAACGACTCGGTGATGGAATACAACACCAAGCGCGAGTCCTTCCCGGACGTGGTGTTCGCCGGCATGTTCGGCTTCGGCCCCGCGGAGCTCCTGCAGGCGACCGAGTCGGCGGAGGAGCGCCGCGCGCCTGCAGTGAAATTCTGAAGCACGATTTCTTCGCGCAGCAGGAGGCTGCGCGGCGCGCGACCTGGCGCCTCCTCGTGCTCTACGCCGTCGCCGCGACGGCAGTGATCGCGAGCTACTGCGCCGCCGCCGCGCTCCTCTACGCCGTCCTGGCGCTGTATGCCGGGCTGCCGCTCTCCGGCGGCGCGCCCGTGGCTGTGCGCGGCCTCGTCTCGACGTACTTCCACGTCCTCGGGCGCGTGCCGCCGGCGTTGCTGGCGTACGTGGCGCTGGCCGTCGCCTGCACGATGCTCGCCGTCTCGGCGCTGCGCGCGTGGCGCCTGCGCGACGGCGGGCCGGCGATCGCCGAGTTCCTGGGGGCGCGGTACGTCGAGACCGGGCGCTGCACGCCGGCGGAGCGGCGCCTGATCAACGTGGTGGAGGAGATGTCGATCGCCTCCGGCATCGCCGTGCCGCCGGTCTACCTGCTCGACTACGACGACGCGGTCAACGCGCTTGTCGCCGGCCATTCGCCCAACGAAGCCGCGATCGTCGTCACCCGCGGCGCGGTGCAGAAGCTTTCACGCGACGAGCTGCAGGCGGTCATGGGGCACGAGTACAGCCACATCCTGAACGGCGACATGGCCCTCAACATCCGCCTCGCCTGCGTGCTCGCCGGCCTGAGCTGGCTAGGCGACCAGTCGGAGGCGGTGTGGAACGAGGCGCGCGAGCTGCGGCGCGCCGGCGTGAAGGACAACGCGCCCCTGGCGGCGGTGTTCGGCGCGCTGATCTCGCTCATCGGCTTCCCGGGGGTGTTCGCGGCCGACTGGGTGCGGGCGGCGATCTCGCGCGAGCGCGAGCTCCTCGCCGATCAGGCGAGCGTCCAGTTCACGCGCAACCCGGACGGCATTGCCGGGGCGCTCGACACGATCCTCGCCACGCGCAGCATCACCGTGGTGCGCGCCGGCCACGCCGCCGAGCTGGCGCACATGTTCTTCGCGCCGGCGGTCGTGCACTGGTGGACCTTTCCCACGCACCCGCCGATCGAGCGGCGCATCCGCCTCGCGCACCCGCGCTTCGACCGCGCCGGCTATCGCGAGCGCCGTCACGGCACGCGCCGCGAAGTGGCGGTGATCGACGGCGGCGGCAACGTGGTGAAGCACGTGGCGGGCGGCCCGGCGGACGCCGTCGTCGCGCCGACGCCGGCGCACGTCGACCACGCGGCGCAGCTTCTCGCCGCGCTCCCGGGCGCGCTGCGCGACGCGCTTCACGAAGCCGACGGGGCACAGGCGGCGATGCTCGCGCTTGCAGGGGCAGGCGCCGTGCCCGGGGTCGAGCGCGCCCACATGCTGACTCTCGCCGAGCTCGCGATACCCGCCATCAAGGAGCAGCCGCAGAAGGCGCGCGACGAGTTCCTCGCCAAGCTCGCCGCCGCGATCCAGGCGGATCGGCGGCTCACCCTCCCCGACGTCGTGCTCTACACGTTCCTCAAGCAGCGCCTGCGCGAAGGCGCGGGCAAGCCGATCCGGACCCAGTTCGCCAGCCTCGACGAGCTTCCGGAGGAGGCCCATGCCGTGGTTTCCCTGGTGGCGCTCGCCTCGGGCGACGCCCAGGCGGCCTATGCGCGCGCCAATGCCATCCTGAAGCTCGCGCCCGCCGGCCCGCTGGCCCTCGAGGCCATCGATACGCCGCGCGTCGGCGAGGCCCTGGAGCGCCTGCGCCACCTCGCCCCGCTGCGCAAGCCCGCGTTCATCAAGGCGTGCTTCGAGGCGGCGGCCGCCGACGGCGTGTTCCGCCTCGCCGAAGTGGAGCTGGTGCGCATGGTGGCGGCGACGCTCGACTGCCCGGTGCCGCCGCTCCTCGCGGCGCAGCACCCCGCGTCGCTCGCGCCGTCGCGCGTGGCATGAGGCCGGACAGGAGCTTCTTCGAGCACCAGCAGCTGGCGCGGCGCAACAGCCGCATCATGGTGGTGCTGTTCCTGCTGGCGGTGGTCGCCGTCGTCCTCTCGGTGGTCGGGGTGCTCGCGGTCCTGTATGCGGGCAGCCACGCCGATTTCACGCGCGCCGGCCCGCCGGTGACGTGGACCGAGCGCCTGCGCGACGTGCCGGCCAGCGTGTACCTGTGGGGCACGCTGCTCACCGCCGGCTTGATCTTCGCCGTGAGTGCGATCAACGTGGCGCGGCTCGCGGGCGGCGGCCCGGCCGTCGCGCGCATGGTCGGCGCGCGTGCGGTAGCGCCGGACACCGGCGACCCGCTGGAGCGGCGCCTGGTGAACGTCGTCGAGGAGATGGCGATCGCCTCCGGCGTGCGCGTGCCCGCGGTCTACGTCATGGACGGGGAGCGCGGCATCAACGCCTTCGCCGCCGGATGGGACGTCTCGGGCGCCGTGGTCGCGGTGACGCGCGGCACGCTGGAGACGCTGACCCGCGACGAGCTGCAGGGCGTCGTCGCGCACGAGTTCAGCCACATCCTGAACGGCGACATGCGCCTCAACATCCGCCTGCTCGGCGTGCTCGCCGGCATCGTCTTCATCGGCGCGATCGGCGAGTTCGTGATGCGCAGCGCGCGCGGCTCGCGCGACAAGGGCGCCTACTTCTGGCTCGCCGGGCTGGCGCTGTTCGTCATCGGCTACGTGGGCCTCTTCTTCGCTCGGCTGATCAAGTCGGCGGTGTCGCGCGAGCGCGAGTTCCTCGCCGACGCCTCGAGCGTGCAGTTCACGCGCAACCCGGACGGCACCGCCGGCGCGCTCGACCAGATCGGCCTCGCGAGCGAGGGCGCCCTGGTGCGCAGCCGCTACGCCGAGGATCTGTCGCACATGTTCTTCGGCCAGAGCGTCAAGGCCCGCCTGGGCGGCCTGTTCGACACCCACCCGAAGCTCGGCGAGCGCATCCGCCGCGTGCATCCGCGCTTCGACGCTGCACACTATCGCGAGGCGCGCGCGGCCGCGGTCCGGCCGGTCGCGGCGCCCGCCGGCCTGGCGGCGAGCCGCGAGGGGCGCCGCGCGGGCGACGTGGGGACCGCCTGGGGGCGTTCGGCTGCCCAGAGCGCTAGCCTGGTCGGCACGCTCGACGCGGGCGACGTCGACTATGCGACGCGCGTGCTCGAGGCGCTTCCGGCGCCCCTGCGGGAGGAGCTGCGACGGCCCGGCGGCGCGGCGGCGGCGACGGTCGCGCTGCTGCTCTCGCCCGCGGAGGACGTGATGGCGCAGCAGCTCGCGGCGATCGGGACCGCCGGGCTCGCGGCGGAAGCGCGGCGGCTGGCCGCGCATACCCGCCCGCTCGGCCCGGCGTTCCACCTTCCCGTGGTCGACCTGGCGCTGGAAGCACTGAAGGTCGCCCCGGACGAGGACAAGCGGGCGCTCATCCAGGCACTCGAGGGCGTCGTGTACGCGGACCGGCGCGTCTCGGCACATGAGTTCGTCGTGCTGACGCTGGTGCGCAGCCAGCTCGGCGCTCCGGCCCGGGGGCCGTCCGCCCGCGGCGCGGCCGCCGC
>CBDDRX010000062.1:0-2729 GCA_965233165.1 uncultured bacterium
CTCGATGAAATGGCCGAAGGCGCTGTCCTCGCCGCCGGCCAGATAGGCGTCGCGGGCGAGATGCAGCGACTTGCGCAGCTGCTCGAAGTTCTCCTCGTTGGAAAGGGAGGCCGTCTTGTCGAACCACTTCGGCGCCAGCAGCTCCGCCGCCGCGCCGGTGCCGGACTTGCCGTTCTCCAGCGCGATGGTCGCGCGCACGAACGCCTGCGGGGCCTGCGTGAGCGTGACCACGCCGAAGCGGAACGGCAGGCGCAGCGTCACGTCGCGCTCGAAGAAATCGATCTCCTTCACCGTGAATCTCATCGGTTCCCTTTGGTCTCCAGTGCTTCGAGGATGCCGCGGATGTAGCCGATGGCGCGCGCCGCGGCGCTCGGCCCGTCGGGCACGTAGTCGAACGGCTCCACCGCTAGGTCGCCCGCATAGCCGTGCCGGATCAGCGCCCCGAGCAGCGGCGCGAAGCGCTGCTCGCCCTGCCCCGGGCCGCGCCGGTTGCGGTCGTTCACCTGCACGTGCGCGATCAGCCCCTTCGGCAGCCAGCGCTCCACCAGCGCCGCGAGCGGCTCCTTCTCCATGCGCCCGGCCGAGCTGCAGTCGAGCATGGTGCGGATCGCCGGATTGCCGATCGCGGTCACGACCTGCGCCGCTTCCTCCAGCGTGTTGATGAGCGGCGTCTGGTCCGCCGAGAGCGCCTCGACGCAATAGAGGACCCCCGCTTTCTGCGCGCGCTCGGCCACGGCGGCGAAGCTGTCCTGCGCGCGCGCGAGCGCCGCGGCGCGCGTCTCGCCCGGATCCACCCGGCGCTGCTGCGGCGAGCCGTGCACGAGGTAGCGCCCGCCGAGCGCGGCGCACAGGTCGACGAGCGCGAGCATCACGTCGATCGTCCGGCGCCGCGTCGCCTCGTCCCGGGCGCTGATCGACAGGCCGGAAGGCTTGACGAGCAGCCAGTGCAGCCCGGTCACGGCGATGCCCGCGTCCTCCGCCGCGCCGCGCGCCGCGGCCACCTGGGCGGCGCCCATCCGGTGCGGCTCGTCGGAGAGCGTGTACGGGGCGATCTCGAGCCCGTCGTAGCCGAGCTTCGCCGCGTACTCGCACTGCTGCGGGAACGGCATCGGCGCGATGACCTCGTTGCAGAGCGCGATTCTCATCGCGCGATCCCTTCAGTCGCGATCCTCACGTCGCCGCCTTTCTTCCGCCAACTACGCGTTGCACCGCGGGGACCCGCAGGGCGACCGTCAGGACAGCCCCGCGCCGTCAATGCGGGCTAGCGGCGCAGCAGGGCGCCCCAGGTTGCCTCGTAGTCGTTGCCGAGCTGGTCGGTCTCCCGGCCGTCGGCGGCGAAGAACTTGTTCGGCACCTGGAAGATCGCCAGCATGACGCCGCCCTGCGGGCCGCCCCAGGCCTCGTGCTGGCTGCCGGCGGGCCGCCAGACGAACTGGCCCGCCTTGCACTCGCCCTCGCCGCAGACCAGGCTCCCCTCGAGGACGAAGGTCTGCTCGATCTTCATGTGCTGGTGGTGCGGCAGCCTCGCGCCCGGCGCGAAGCGCATGAACAGGGTGGCCATGCCGGTCTCGCGGTCCACCACGAGCGTCTTGCCCTCGACGCCGGGGAAGCGGGTCTTCTCCCAGGGCAGCGAGGCGACGTCGACGAAGCGCGAGGCCAGCGGCGGCAGGCTGGCGTGGGTTCTTGCGTTGGGGGTGAGTGCGTTCATCCTTTGAGGTGCTCCCCGACCTTGACGATCTTCATGGTGTTGGTCCCGCCCGCCTTGCCGATCGGCTCGCCGATGGTGAGCACGATCAGGTCGCCCTGCTTGACGACGTTGTTCGCCACCAGCACCTTCTCCGCCTCCTCCAGCAGCTCCTCGCGATCGTGGCCGACATACTTGACCATGAGCGGCGACACGTCGCGGAAGAGCGCGCACTTGTAGCGGGTGCCGGTCTGCGAGGTGAGCGCGTAGATCGGCACGCCGCAGTTCATCCGGCTCATCCAGAGCGCGGTGGAGCCGGACTCGGTGAGCGCGGCGATCGCCTTCACCTTGAGGTGGTAGGCGGTGAAGAGCGCGGCCATCGCGATCGACTGGTCGACGCGCGTGAAGACGCGGTTGAGGAAATCCTGCTCCAGGTTGAGCGGCTGGGTCTGCTCCGCCTCGAGGCAGATGCGGTCCATCGCCTCGACCACCTCGACCGGGAACTTGCCGCTCGCCGTCTCGGCCGAGAGCATTACCGCGTCGGTGCCGTCGAGCACCGCGTTGGCGACGTCGGAGACCTCGGCGCGCGTCGGCACCGGGCTCGAGATCATCGACTCCATCATCTGCGTCGCGGTGATGGTGAGCTTGTTGTGCTCGCGCGCGAGGCGGATCATCTTCTTCTGCAGCGCCGGCACCGACGCGTCGCCGACCTCGACCGCGAGGTCGCCGCGCGCCACCATGATGCCGTCGGAGCCGCGCATGATGTCCACCAGCGCCGCCTCGCCGACCGCCTCGGCGCGCTCGATCTTCGCGATCAGGAACGCCTTGCCGCCGGCCGCGCGCATCAGCTCGCGCGCCATGTACATGTCGGCGCCGGACTTCGGGAACGACACCGCGAGGTAGTCGCACTGGATGACGGCCGAGGTGCGGATGTCCTCCATGTTCTTCGCCGTGAGCGCCGGCGCCGTGAGGCCCCCGCCCTGCCGGTTGATGCCCTTGTTGTTCGACAGCACGCCGCCGTGGCGCACCTTGGTGTGCACTTCCT
>CBDDRX010000063.1:0-13419 GCA_965233165.1 uncultured bacterium
CGCGCCGGCGAGCCTGATGACCGAGATCGCGGTGTACGGCCTGCCGGTGCGCATGCCGCACTGGTCCTTCGGCGTGCGCTACATCCACCAGCTGGTGCGCCAGAGCATGGGGCACTCGAAGATCTTCGAGGTCATGTTCCCCGGCGACCCGTGCCGCGCCTACCTGATGGACACGAACTCGACGGCCGAGAACGCGCTGGTGACCGCGCATGTCCTCGGCCACGCCGACTTTTCCAAGAACAACCAGCTCTTTGCCCGCTTCCACGAGATGGCGGGGGGCAACATCGTCGAGCACGCCGCGGCGCACGCGCACCGCATCCAGCAGGCGATCGACGCGGTGGGCACGGAGAAGGTGGAGACGGTGCTCGACGCCGCGCTCTCCCTGGAATCGCACGTCGACGTGTCCGGCGAGCTGCACCGCGCGAAGTATCCTGATTTCGTCGCTGAGAAAACAAAACCCATACCTTCCGAGTTCCAGAAGCGCTTCGGCCAGCTGCCGGGGGCGCCCGGGCAGATCAGCCTGCCCTTCGGGGTGAACGCGGCGCCGGTGCGCACGCAGGTCCCGCCGCATCCCGAATACGACCTCCTCTGGTTCATCGCCCACTACGCCCCGGACCTGGAGCAGTGGGAGCGCGACATCTTCCTCGCGGTGCGCGCCGAGTCGCTCTACTTCTACCCGGTGTTCGCCTGCCAGATCATGAACGAGGGCTGGGCGTCGTACTGGCACGCGCGCCTGCTGCGCGAGGCGGACTTCCTGCCGCAGCCTCTCTACCTCTCCGCGCTCAAGGCGCATTCCGACGTGGTGCGCCCCTTTGCCGCGGGCGAGCAGACCGCGCTCGCGATCAACCCCTACCACCTCGGCTTCACGCTCTGGGAGCGCATCGTCGAGAAGCACGGCCTGGAGCGGGCGAAGCAGGTGCGCCGCGAGGAGGACGACTTCGGCTTCATCCGCAACTGGCTCGACCGCGAGCTCGCCGAGGAGGCCGGCCTGTTCGTCTACGAGGCGCAGGCCAACGACGCGATCAAGGTCGCCAGCAAGGACCTCGCGGCGATCCGCGAGGCGATCCTCGCGCCGAAGTTCAACTACGGCGCGCCGCGCGTCGCCGCGGTCGAGATGAAGGGCGACGGCTCGCTGGTGCTCGCGCACGACCACTGCGGCGACGGGCGGGGCCTGGACGCGCAGCGCGCGCGCAAGGTGCTGGAGTACACCGGGCGCGTCTGGCGCCGTCCGGTCCGCCTGACGACGGTGAACGCGTCAGGCGACCCGGTGGAGCTCGCTTCGTAGTACTACAGGATGATCAGGACGAGCAGGACGATCAGCAGGACGATGATCAGGTCCGTGTTGCTCATCGCGCCGGCGGCGATCGCGGAATCCAGCTTGCCGGCGATGCTCGCGACTTCCGCCTCGCTCATGGCGGCGACGCGCGCCTTCGCCTGCTCGGCGGGGATGCCCATCTTCTCGAGCTGCTGAGCCACCTCGGGGCGCTCGATCAGCGTGTTCAGGCGCGCGCGCTCGCCCGGCAACGCCTTCTCCGTGGCGATCATGCCGGCCTGCACCTGCGGCGCGACGAGGGCGAAGGACAGGAAGACTGCGCTGAGCGTTCTTTTCATTCGACGTTCTCCTTCTGAGGGCGGAAGCCCGACTATAAACCAGCCGCCCTACATCTCGTCCAGCGGGAAAGCGGGGCGGCGAACCTTCCGGAAGCGCAGCTGCGAGTAGTCCGAGGTGCAGACGCCGGTGCCTGCGCATTCGATCACGCTTTTCGCCACCTCGCCCAGGCCGGCGCGCCAGTGCACGCGGCTCTTCAGCATGACGTAGCGCTTGCGCGCGGGGTCGATGCCGACGGCGCGGAACGCCCCGATGTCGAAGGGCTCGACCTGGCGGGAGATGACGACGACCTCCACGCGGCCGGTGTCGAGCACCGCGCTCGGCCCCATGTCCATGCGCTCGCCGCGCGCCATCGGCCCCTCGTTGCGGTACTGGCCCTCCACGATGCGCCGCACCGTGCCGCCGAGCTGCAGCGGCCGCGCCTTCAGGCCGAGGGCCGGCATGTCGGCCTTGCCGCCGAGGGACAGCGTGACGTTCGCGCCCACGCCCGCCTCCTTCATCTGCGCCACCGCCTGCGGGTCGCAGATCGCGAAGGCCGCCGCCTCCTCGAGCCGGGCCTCGAGCATCGCCTCGAGGACCGTGGTCGTGTCCATGGTCCCGCCGGAGGCGCAGTTGTCGTAGTGGTCGAGGAGCATCACCGGCCGCGCCGCCTGGGCCTTGGCCCGTTCCATCGATTTTTCCAGGGGCTCGGGGACGTAGACGAAGGCGTGCCTTTCCTTCCAGGCCATGTCCAGCAGCTCATCCACGGAGCGCTGCGCGCGCACCTCGTCCCCGTCCGTGACGACAACCGCCGACACGCCCGCGTGCGCGATGTCGGCGTGCGGGAAGCCGACGAAGAATGAAGCCGACAGCACGCGAGCGTGCTCGCCCCGGGCGCCGTCGCGCTCCATGTCCTTCGCGCGCTGCTGGATCTCCCTGTTCGGGGCGTCGAGGGAGGACTGGCGCATCACGTGGGGGAGCATGGGGCGATGGCCGAATGCCAGTACTGGTTTTTGTTTTTGAGACAACAATCCGAGGATGGGTCGTGCCGCGCGCATCCCCGTCTCGTACATGTCGACGTGCGGGTAGGTCTGGTAGCCGGCGAGCGCGGTGGCGCAGCGCGCGGCGGCGGGAAAGAGGTTCGCGTGCATGTCGTGCGCGACGCCGACCGGCAGCTTCGGCGCGACGCGGCGGATGCGCGCGAGGAGCTCGCCTTCCCCGTCGTCGAAGCGCTCGGTGACCATGGCGCCGTGCAGGTCGAGCAGCACGCCGTCGCAGCCCTGCTTCACCGCGTCGACGATCCTGCCGGCGATGTACTCGAACGCGCCCTGCTCGACCGGCCCGCTCGGCCAGGCCTGCGCGGCGATCGGCAGGACGATCTCGGCGCCCGCCTCGCCGGCGGCGTCGATGAACGCGCCGAGCGCGGTGCCGGTGCCGGTGAAGTCCTCGAGCGCCTCGCGGCCCTCCGGCGGCCGGCTGCGCCCGTGCGCGAAGCGGGCGAGCGGCGTGGGCACGGGCGAGAACGTGTTCGTCTCGTGCTTCATCTGCGCTAGAACGAGCTTCATGGAGCGCTCACTTCACCGAGATCACGATCTTGCCGACGTGCGCGTCGGACTCCATGTACGCCTGCGCCTGCTGCAGCTCGGCAAAGGGGAAGACCTTGTGGACCAGCGGGCGCAGCTTCTGCGACTGGAAAAGCGGCATAAAGTCGCGCACGAACCCGGCGACCGTGGCGGCGCGCATGTCGGCGCTGCGCTTCTTGTTCGACACGCCGAAGATGCGCAGCCGGTTGACGTGCACCGTCTCGAGCGGGAAGTCGCAGTGCAGCGTCTTGTCGACGTAGCCGACGATGGCGAGCCGGCCTTCGAAGCCGAGCGAGGCGATGAGCTCGGGAAAGACCGTGCCGCCGACCGTGTTGATGGCGAGGTTCGCGCCCTTTCCGCCGGTGACCTCCAGGACTTTCCCGGCGAAATCACCCTTGCGGGTATTGAGGGCCACGTCCAGCCCGTGCGATTGCAGGGTCTCGAGCTTGGTGGCGGAGCCGGAGGTGCCGATGACGTTCGCGCCGAGCGCCTTGCCGGCCTGCAGAGCGGCGACGCCCACGCCGGAGGAGACGCCGGCCACCAGCAGCCATTCGCCGGCCTGGAGCCTGCCCTGCTCCACCAGCATGTCGTGCACGACCATGAAGGTGAGCGGGATGGCGGCGGCTTCCTCGTACGAGAGATGGTCCGGGATGGGAATGGCCTCGCGCGCGTCCATCAGCGCGTACTCGGCGTAGGCGCCCGCGCAGCGGCCCATGACGCGCTGGCCCGTGCCCGCCACGTCGCCCGCCGCTTCGTTGCCCGCGGGCTTCGCTTCGCCCGGCTTGGTCAGGCCGCCGATGATGAACTCGCCGCGGTTGAGCGATGCCGCCCGCACCTTGACGAGCACCTGGCCCGGGCCGGCGACCGGCTGCGGGACCTCGCGCGCCTCGAGGCGCGCCTTCGCCCCGTCCGCCTGGATGTAGAAGGCCTTCATTGCGGCTGGATCCCCGCCTCTTTCACCACCCGGCCCCAGGTCCTGAGCTCCTGCTCGGTGTAGCGGGCGAGCTCCTCCGGCGTGCTCGACTGCGGCTCGACGCCCTGCTTCTCGAGCAGCGCGATCGTCTCGGGCTGCTTCAGCGCCGCGGCGATCTCGCGGTTCAGCCGCTCGACCACGTCGCGCGGCATGCCCTTCGGGCCGTAGTAGGCGTACCAGTTCACCGCCTCGAAGCCCGGGTAGCCGGACTCGGCGACCGTCGGGACGTCGGGCATGAGCGCCGCCCGCTTCGGCCCGGTCGTCGCCAGGGCGATGGCGCGCCCCGCCTTGATCTGGCCGATCGAGGTCACCGGCGTGGCGATGAAGGCGTCGGTCTGGCGGCCGAGGAAGCCCTGCATCCCGGGGCCGCCGCCGCGGTAAGGCACGTGCACGAGGAAGATCTTCGCCATCTGCTCGAGCAGCTCGCCCGCCAGGTGCGCCGCGCCGCCGACGCCGGAGCTCCCGTAGGTGAGCCGGCCGGGCTGCTTGCGCGCGAGCTCGACGAACTCCTGCAGCGTCTTCGCCGGGGAGTCCGGCTGCACGACGATCACGTTCGCGAACACCGTCGCCATGGTGATGGGCGTGAGGTCCTTGAGCGGGTCGTAGGGGAGCTTCATGATGTGCGGGTTCGACGCCATCGCGCCGACGTTAGCAAGCACGAGGGTGTGCCCGTCGGGCGCGGCCTTCGCGACGTGGTCGACCGCGATCGTCCCGCCGGCGCCGGCCTTGTTGTCGGTGATCACCTGCTGCCCGAGGAGCCTGCCGAGCGGCTCGGCGATGATGCGCGACACGGTGTCCGTGGCGCCCCCGGGCGCGAAGCCGACCACCGAGGTGATCGTGCGGCCCGGGAAGGTCTGCGCCGCCGCCGGCGCGGACAACAGGCTGGCGAGCAGAAATGCGAGTGCGCGCTTCATGGCTACCTCCCCTTGAACACGGGCTTGCGTTTTTCCATGAAGGCCTTGCGGCCTTCCCTGTAGTCCTCGCTGTCGAAGCATTCCTTCACCCAGGCGCGGCACTTCGCGGCGTCGTAGTCGCGCCGCGCGACCTCGTGGATGATCCGCTTCGCCGCGCGCATCGTGAGCGGGGCGTTCGCAGAAATTTCTTCCGCGATCCTTCGCGTAAAGGATTCCAGCTCGGCAACCGGGACGACATGGTGCACCAACCCCATGTCCTTCGCCTCGGCGGCGCCGAGCTGCCGCGCGGTGAGCATGATCTCCTTCGCGTTGGCGAGGCCGACCACGTCCATCAGGTTCTTCATCGACGAGGCGCGGTAGCCCAGGCCCATGCGCGCCGCCGGGATCCCCAGGCGCGCGTCCTGCGCGGCGATGCGCAGGTCGCAGAGCGCGGCGATGTTCAGCCCCGCGCCCAGGCAGTAGCCGCGAATCATCGCCACGACCGGCTTCTCGAAGCCCTGCAGCTTCGCCTGCGCGCCCTCGGCGAGCTCCTCGTAGCGCTGCACCGCCTCCGGGCCGGAGCGCTCCTTCTCGAACTGCGAGATGTCGGCGCCGGAGACGAACGCCTTGTCGCCCGCGCCGGCGAGCACGACCAGGCGCACCTCGGGGTCGGCGCCGAATGCGTCGAGCGCCTGCGGCAGCGCCTCCCACATGTCCACGGACACGGCGTTGCGCCGCTCGGGATTGTTGAACACGATCCAGCCGACCGCGCCTTCCCTGCGCACCTGGAGCCGCTCGGTCATCAGATGGCGCCTTTGCTTCTCAGCATCTCGATTTCGCTTTTCGAATACTGCAATTCTTCGAGAACCTCCTGCGTGTGCTGGCCGATCTCGGGCGTCGGGCCCGCCACGCCGGGCGGCGTGCGCGAGAGCTTCACGACCTGCGAGAGCACCTTCAGGGGGCCCAGGCGCGGATGCCTCGCCTCGCTCACCGCCCCGAGGTGCTGCACCTGCGGGTCGGCGAACACCTCGTCCATGCGATAGATCGGCCCGCAGGGCACGCCCGCCTCGTTCAGCGCCGCGACCCAGTGCGCGCTTTTCTTCTTCGCGAACTCCGCGTTCAGGGCCTCGTTCAGCTTCTGGCGGTTCTTCGCGCGCGCCTCGTTGGTCTTGAAGTCCGGCAGCGCGCGCAGATCGTCGCGGCCGAGCGCGGCGCACAGCTTCCCCCACATGCCGTCGCCCGCGCACGCCACGTTGATGTGGCCGTCGGCGGTGCGGTACGCCGAGGTGGGCATGGTCGTCGGGTGGTCGTTGCCGATCAGGCCCGGCACCTCGCCGCTCATCACGTAGCGCGCCGCCTGGAAATCCAGCAGGCCGATGCCCGCCTGCAGGAGCGAGGATTGCACCCATTGCCCTTCGCCGGAGGCCTCGCGCTCCACGAGCGCGGTGAAGACGCCGAGGGCCGCGTAGAGCCCCGCGGCGACGTCGGCGATCGCGGCGCCGCTGCGCATCGGCGTGCCGCCGCGCTCGCCGGTCACCGCCATCAGGCCGCTCATGCCCTGCGCGATCTGGTCGAAGCCCGGGCGCGCGGCGTACGGCCCGTCCTGGCCGAATCCGGAGATGCTCGCGAGGATGATGCGCCGGTTGATCTTCCTCAGCGACGCGTAGTCGATGCCGAGGCGGAACTTCACGTCCGGCCGGTAGTTCTCCACGACCACGTCGGCGGAGCGCACCAGCTTCGCGAACACCTCGCGCCCCTCGGGCGTCTTGAGGTTGAGCGTCATCGAGCGCTTGTTGCGGTGCAGGTTCTGCATGTCGGAGCCGTCGCGCGGGCCGCCCATGTTCTCGTTCGGGTCCACGCCGGGCGGCGACTCGATCTTGATCACGTCGGCGCCGAAGTCGGCGAACTGCCGCACGCAGGTCGGGCCGGCGCGCACGCGGGACAGGTCCAGGATCCGCAGCCGCGCGAGGGCGGTGGATGCGGCGATCTTCGGCATGGGAATATTGTAGCTAGGCGGGTGTTGGCACTCTGCTGTTCAACGGAGGAGGAAACCATGACATTCATCAAGAAGGCGTTTTGCATCATCGCGGTAGCGGCCGCAGTTGCCACTTCGGCGGGCTGCGGGATGATGGGGGGCGGCAGCAGCGGCGGAAAGGCGGTCGACGTGTCGCTGAGCGGCGCGGAGGAAGTGCCGCCGGCTTCGACCGCGGGGTCGGGCAAGGGGAGCTTCACGGTCGGCGCGGACGGCTCGGTCAGCGGTAGCGTGAGCACGACCGGCGTGCCGGGCACGATGGCGCACATCCACCGGGGCGCGAAGGGGCAGAACGGCCCGGTCATCATTCCGCTCACCAAGAGCGGCGACACCTACACCGCCCCGGCCGGCGCCAAGCTGAGCGAAGCGGACCAGCAGGCCTTGCGCGAAGGCCGGCTCTACGTGAACGTCCATTCCGACCGCTACAAGGGCGGCGAGGTGCGCGGCCAGCTGAACCCCTAGGCCGTTCGCACCACGGCAAGCGGCACGGCGCTTGCGGGACCCGGCTTTTAGGAGACCGCCATGCGCCGTCCGCCGCTTTTCCTCGCCCCGCTTTTCCTCGCCCTTTCCCTCGCCACCTCCGCCGCGTTCGCCCAGCCGCGCGTCCAGTCCGCCGAAGAATGCGCCATCGCCGCCGACATGGCGATCGTCGCCCGCTCCCTCGCCGTGGAGGAGGTGCTCGTGCCCAAGGCGACCACCATCATGCAGCGGATCTACGACGTCGCCGCCTCGCCGCGCGGCAATGACCTGATGAACGACATCATCGCCGCGGCCTACCGGAAGGACGCCGGGGTCACGAGCCAGGTGTTCGCCGAGGAGCTGTTCAAGACCTGCCTGAAGACCGGCGGCAACCTCGACCTGGTGCTCGGAAAGCGCCTCTAGGCCCACCCTGACCCCAAGGGGTCAGTGCGTGAGCCGCTCGTTGGCGAGGACCAGGCGGTCGACGACGTTGCGCACCAGCGCGCGCGTGAGGTGCAGTTGCGCCTGGTGGGTCATCTTCTCGAGGGTCTCGGGCTGGAACTCGGCGACCAGGATGTCCTTTACCGCGGAGACCGTGGCATGGCGCGGCTCCTCGCCCCCGCGGATGAACGCCATCTCGCCGAAGCACTCGCCCTCGTTGATCGTGTTGAGCAGGCGGTTGGCGCGGGTCACCTTGGCCTCGCCCTTGGCGAGGAAGTAGAAGCTCTGCCCCGGCAGGTCCTCCTTGACCACCGCGTGGCCCTGCGGCACGCGCGTCCACTTGCCGGCCGCCGCGAGCTCCCAGAACTCGGCGTCGGAGAGCATCTGCAGCATCTCGACCTTCGAGAGCGCCAGGTACTTCTCGCTGTCGGCGATCGCCCCGGCCGGCAGCACCGCGGCGACCGCCTTGGACAGCTCGACGGAGAACTGCGACCAGGTGGCGTAGCGCTGCTCCGGGCGCTTCTTCATGGCCCGCATCACCACGTTGTCGACGATCGCCGGCAGGCCCTTGCGCAGCCTGGAGGGGGGCGGCGGCTCCTCCATGAGGATCTGCTGCACCAGCGCCTCGATGCTCGAGGCCTGGAACGGCCGCTTGCCGGTAAGCAGCTCGTAGAGCACCACGCCGAGCGAGTACATGTCGCTGTGGAAGTTGAGCTCCTTGCCCTCGATCTGCTCGGGCGCCATGTAGAACGGCGAGCCCATCGCGGTGGTCTGCGTGGCCTTGCTCTTCCTGAGGAACGCGGCGCCGAAGTCGGCGATCTTCACGTCGCCGTCCTTGGTCACCATGATGTTCGCCGGCTTGATGTCGCGGTGGACGATGCCCTGCTCGCGGTAGGCGTAGTCGAGGGCGCCGCAGCACTTGAAGCCGATCTGCAGCACGTCGGCCGCCGGCAGCAGGGCATCGGCCTTCACGTACTGCGACAGATCGCCGCCCGACACCACCTCCATCGCGATGTGGCCCGAATCCTCGCCCACCACCGCGTCGAAGATGGTGACGATGTGCGGATGGCGGATCTTGCCGGCGAGCGAGGCCTCGTTCTGGAACTGCGCCTTGTAGACGGCGCCGAATTCCGGGTCGTGGAACACCTCGGGCTCGATGGTCTTCAGCGCGACCTGGCGGCCGGTGAACGTGTCCTTCGCGAGATAGACGGTGCCGGTCGCGCCCTTTCCGAGGAGCGTCTGGATCTCGTACTTGCCGACCTGCAGATCAAGCATGGAGGTGCGCCGTCTTCTTACTTGGGAGACGAAATTTACCTCATGCCCCCGCCGGGCGGATAATGGTTCGATGCGCCCTCTCCTCGTCCTCGCCGCCCTGCTTTCGCTCCCCGTCCACGCCCAGGTTTCCGTCCAGGAGTACCCGATCCCCCGCGGCCTCTTTGCCCACGACGTGTGGGCCGATCCCGCCCCCGGCGGGCCGGTGTACTTTTCCGCGCAGCGCAGCGGCCACCTCGGCATCCTCGACCCGAAGTCGGGCAAGGTGGAGACGGTCCCGCTCGGCGCGAACTCCTCGCCGCACGGCGTGATCCAGGACCGCGACGGCGCGGCCTGGCTCACCGACAGCGGGCAGAACGCGATCGTGCGCGTCGACCCGAGGACGCGCGCGGTGAAGGCGTGGGAGCTGCCCCGGGGCGGCTACACCAACCTCAACACGGCGATCTTCGACGGCCGGGGGCTGCACTGGTTCACCGGGCAGGCGGGGATCTACGGCAGCCTGGACCCGAAGACCGGCGAGATGCGCGTGTTCGACGCGCCGAAGGGGCGCGGGCCCTATGGCATCCACGCCACGCCCGACGGCACGGTGTACTACGCCTCGCTCGCCGGCTCCTATGTCGGCCGCATCGACAGCGCGAGCGGCAAGGCGACCGTCATCGAGCCGCCGACCCCGGGCCAGGGCGCGCGCCGCGTCTGGTCCGACTCGAAGGGCAGCGTGTGGGTCGCGGAATGGAATTCCGGCCAGCTCAGCCGCTACGAGCCGAAGACCGGCAAGTGGTCGCAGTGGAAGGCGCCCGGCGCGGCGCCGAAGGTGTACGCGGTGTACGTCGACGAGACCGACCGGCCGTGGGTCTCCGAGTGGACCGCGCAGGTGATGCTGCGCTTCGACCCGGCGACGGAGAAGTTCGAGGCCTTCAAGTCCTCCAGCGCGAACGCGAACGTGCGGCAGATCCATGGCCGCAAGGGCGAGGTGTGGACCCCCGAGTCCGCCGCCGACAAGATCGTGGTGTACCGCTACAAATAAAAAGGGCGCCTTGCGGCGCCCCGGAATCTCAACCCCACTTCCCCTTTGTTCTAGTTCTTGTGTCCCATCCCCTGCTTGCTCTTACTGCAGCGCGCGCGCGAAGGTGCGGCCGCGCAGCACGTCGTAGGCGTTGGGCTGCTGGTTGACGAGGCTCGAGATCGTGACGGTGATCTCGTCGAAGACATCGGCGTACTGGTCGGCGCCGAGCTTCGGGAAGATGCCGATCTCGGTCACGTAAAGGTCGGCATCGGGAATATGGCTGTCCGGGAGCTGCGAGGGCTTGTGCTCCTGGACGAGGGCGCGGTCCTGCACGGAGAAGCCGCACAGGGCCGGGCAACGGGTGAACAGGGCGCCGATCTTGGCTTCGACGTCGGCGACGACCCGCTTCTGGTCCGGATACAGGTGCTCGAGGGACTTCAGGGGCGACGTTTTCATGGCAGCTACGTTACCACCCGTAGCGGCTTCGCCTATCAGGGAATCCCCTAAACGACTACAAGATTATTCCCTACCGGTAATTAATGCACGACGCGGGCGAAGGTCCGCCCGCGCAGCAGCGTGTGCGCCTCGGGGCGCTCTTCGAGGAGCTCCTTCAGGGTCGTGGCGATGTCCTCGAAGATGTCGGCGTAGCGCGCCCGGCCGGCCCCCTGGGCGATGCCGATGGCGGTGACGAAGAGCTCCTCCTCGCCCTCGGGATTGCCCTCGGCGCGCACCTTGGTCTGCACGGAAAAGCCGTCCAGGTCGGGGCGGCGCCCGAAAAGCGCGCGGATCTGCGCCGTAAGGTCGGCATCGGCTGCGCGCCACGCGCGCTCGTCGCTCGGGACGGATTGGGTGCGGGGCTTCATGGGCTCCACGCTAGCGTGCGCAGGTTGCCCTGCCGCTTCGCCCGGGAAGCCTGTTCGGGCTAATCCGAAAGACTAACTTGCTGTAGCGCCTGGCGGCGCTGTCGTCGCGAAACGACGACCCTCAGTGCAGGGCGCGCGCGAAGGTGCGGCCGCTGACCAGGCTGCGCGCCTCGGGACGCTCCTCCACGAGCCGCGCGAGCGCGTTGTGGATCTCGTCGCGGATCAGCTTCGCCTCGTTCTCGGCCGGCAGCGGATAGAGTCCGACGTCGGAGAGCTCGAGCGCGCGGCTGACCGTGAAGCCGCAGAGCGAGGGAATCTCCCTGAAAAGGGAGAAGATGCTTTCCTCGACCTGCTCGCGTGCATGGCGGGAAGTGCGCATGGCCCCAAGCTACCCCGAGCGCGCGCGCTGCGGTACCGGAGAGTTGCAATATCTCCGGCGGAAAGCTTCAAAGAATGTGAAAGCTAGTCGGCCTTCGCGCCGGATTCCTTCACCAGGCGCGCCCACAGCTTCGCGTCCTGCGCGATGAAGGCGGCGAATTCCGCCGGGGTCGCCGATCCCGAGGTCTCGGTGCCTTCCTTCGCGAGCGTCTCCTGCACCTTCGGCTCGCCGATCGCGGCGGCAGCCGCGGCGGCGACCTTGCGGATCGCCTCCTCGGGCGTGCCGGCCGGCGCGAACAGGCCGTACCAGAACGCGATCTCGTAGTCGGGCAGGCCCGCTTCCGCCATGCCCGGCACCCCGGGCACGAGCGGCGAGCGGTTGCGGCTGGTGACCGCGAGCGCCTTGAGGCGCCCCGCCTGGACGAGCGGCAGCACCGAAGGCGGCGTGGCGAACGAAAGCTGCGTGTCGCCCGCGAGCACGGCCTGCACCGAGGGCGCGCCGCCCTTGTACGGCACGTGAACGATGTCGATGCCCGCGAGGCGCGCGAAGAGGACCGCGGCAAGGTGCGGCGCGGAGCCGTTGCCCGAGGTCGAGTAGTTCAGCTTGCCGGGCGACTTCTTCGCCAGTGCGATCAGCTCCTGCAGCGTGCCCGCGCCCACGCCCGGGTGCACGGCGGCGACCAGCGGCGAGGTGCTGACCTTGGCGATCGGCGCGAGGTCGCGCACGGGATCGAAGCCCGCCTTGGGGCTGAGGATCGGGTTGACGAGGATGCTCGAAGGGCTCGCGATCAGCAGCGCGTAGCCGTCGGGGGCGCTCTTCGCCACGTGCTCGGCGGCGATGCTCGAGCCCGCCCCGGGACGGTTCTCCACTATGAGCGGCTGGCCGAGCGCGCGCGACAGCGGATCCTGCAGCGCGCGCGCGACGAAATCGGCGGCGCCGCCGGGCGCGAAGCCGACCACGACGCGCACCGCGCGGCTCGGATAGGGCTGCGCGAGCGCCGGGACCGACGCCGCCGTCGCCGCCGCGACGAGCAGGGTTAGAATCGCTCTCATAGGAGGGAAGCATAATGAAAGCAGCGACAAAAGGCTTGTGCATCTTCGCCGCCGCGCTCCTCGCCGCGTGCGAGACCCCGAAGGTCACCCAGGAAGAGATGGACTCGGTGAACTACGGCCCGGCGCCGGCGCACTGGAAGCAGGAAATCCAGAGCTACCTCAAGCTGCGGCTGCGCGACCCCTCCGCGGCGGTGGTCGATTTCAAGAACGAGCCGAAGCAGATGTTCCAGAAGCAGGTCGGCCTCGACCCGCAGCAGCACGGCTGGGCCGTGTGCCTGTGGGTCCGCGACAAGGACCGCTCGGGCGCCTGGGGCGACACCTACCCGATGACGGTCTTCATCCGCAACGAGAAGATCGTCGCGGTGAACAACGGCCCGGACAGCTTCGGCCCGGTCGGCCTCGCCTACGCGCGCCAGCAGTGCAAGCAGCTCGGCGCCCCGCTGGAGAAGTGAGCCGGCGATGAGCGAATCGGCGTACGACCCGCGCGTCGCGCTCGCCTTCTTCAAGTCGGCGGGCAAGGGCGAGAAGGTCGCCGCCGGCGCCACCCTCTTCAGCGAGAAGGAGAAGGCGAGCCGGCTGCGCCTCAAGCCGAGCAAGATGTACCTCCTGCTCAAGGGCGAGGTCGGCCTGCTCGCGGGGAAGAAGGAGGTCGGCGTGGTCAGGGCGGGCGAGGTGTTCGGCGAGCTCGCCGCGATCACCGCCGCGCCGCGCAGCGCCACCGCGGTGGCGAAGACCGACTGCATGGTGATCGCGCTCGACGGCCGGCAGTTCGCCGCGGCGATCCGCAAGAAGCCGGCGTTCGCCCTCATGCTGATGAGCGTCATGGTGAAGCGGCTGCGCGACACGATCGCGCAGCTCGCCGCCGAAGGCGAGCTCTCCGC
>CBDDRX010000064.1:0-11280 GCA_965233165.1 uncultured bacterium
GTAGTCGATCAGGCGCTGGTCGAAGTCCTCGCCGCCGAGGAACGTGTCGCCGTTGGTGGAGAGCACCTCGAACTGCTTCTCGCCCTCGACGTCGGCGATCTCGATGATCGAGATGTCGAACGTGCCGCCGCCCAGGTCGTAGACGGCGATCTTCATGTCCTTCTTCAGTGCCTTGTCCATGCCGAAGGCGAGCGCGGCCGCGGTCGGCTCGTTGATGATGCGCTTCACGTCGAGGCCGGCGATGCGGCCGGCGTCCTTGGTCGCCTGGCGCTGCGAGTCGTTGAAGTAGGCCGGGACCGTGATGACCGCCTCGGTCACCTCCTGGCCGAGGTAGGCCTCGGCGTCCTTCTTCATCTTGCGCAGGATCTCCGCCGAGACCTGCTGGGGCGCGATCTTCTTGCCGCGCACCTCGACCCACGCGTCGCCGTTGTCGGCGCGCGTGATCTTGTAGGGCATAAGGTTGATGTCCTTCTGGACTTCCTTTTCCTCGAAGCGCCGGCCGATCAGGCGCTTCACCGCGTAGATGGTGTTCTTGGCGTTGGTGACCGCCTGGCGCTTGGCCGGGGCGCCGACGAGGATCTCGCCGTCGTCCGTGTAGGCGACGACCGACGGGGTCGTGCGCGCGCCCTCGGAGTTCTCGATTACCTTGGGCGTGCCGCCTTCCATGATGGCGACGCAGGAGTTGGTGGTGCCGAGGTCGATGCCGATGATTTTTGCCATGGGGATGCCTTTTGCTCGATTAATCCGGGTCTGCGTCGGAGATGGGGGTTCCCGGCGATTTTTCAACGGGTTTGGCGACGGTCACGAGGGCGGGCCGCAGCACCCTGTCGTGCAGCACGTAGCCCTTCTGCAGCACGCTCAGCACGGTGTTGGGCTCGGCCGGGCTGGGGACCGCCGCCATGGCCTGGTGGCGGTTCGGATCGAAACGCTCCCCGGGCTTGGGATCCACGGGCCGGATGTGGCCTTTTTCCAGCACGCTCTGCAACTGCTTCAGGGTAAGCTCGACGCCGCTCGTATCGCCCGACTTCAGCGCGGCCTCCAGGCTGTCCGCCACAGGCAGCAGGCCTTCCGCGAAGCGCTCGACGGCATATTTCTGGCTCGTTGCCGCTTCGGCCAGGGCGCGCTTGCGCATGTTCTCGGCGTCCGCGACTGCCCGGAGCATCGCGTCGCGCTGCTGCTCGATCTTCGACTGCGCTTCGGCAAGCAACTCCTCGAGGGATTTCTCGTTTGCCGCAGGCCCCTGATTTTCAAGCTTCTCTTCTTGCATCGAGGGCACGTTGGGGCGTCCGGGAGGGGTTTCAAGGGCGCGCTGTGAAACTGCAGGCGCGATTCAAGTGTCTGATGGACCGAGGCTAGTATCAGACCATGCGAATCTTAAAGTACGCGCTTTACGGCGTTGCCGGCCTCGTGGTCCTCCTTGTGGCGGCCGTGGCCATCTTTGCCGCCACCTTCGACCCGAACAGGTACAAGGCCCAGATCGAAGCGGCCGTGAAGGAGCAGACCGGCCGGACCCTCAAGCTCGAAGGGGACCTCAAGGTGGCGGTCTTTCCGAGCCTGGGCGCGGATGTCGGCAAGGTGACGCTGAGCGAGGTCGATCCTGGCCGGCAATTCCTCTCCCTCGATTCCGCCCATGCCTCGGTGGCCCTGCTGCCGCTGCTCGGCGGCGAGGTCATCGTCGATCGCATCCGGATCTCCGGCCTCAAGGCCAGCATCATCAAGGGGAAGGACGGACAGTTCAATTTCCAAGACCTGACCGAGCCCAAGCGGGGCGCCAAGCCCCAGGCCAAGAGCGAGGACAAGAAGAAGGGCGGCGGCGAGGCGGGGGGCGCCGCGAAGTTCGACATCGCGGGCATCAGCATCGACAAGTCCTCGGTTTCCTACCAGGACCTTGCGACCGGCCAGGCGCTCGAGCTCTCCGAGCTCGCGCTCGCGACCGGGCGCATCGGCGAGAAGGCGGAGGGCCGCCTGCAGCTCGGCGTTTCCGCGAAGGGCAGCAAGCCGGCCCTGAACGCGCGGCTGGAGCTGAGCGGCGACTACAGGATCGACGTTCCCGCGAAGGTGTACGCGCTCTCCAAGCTCGAGAGCAGCCTGAAAGGCACCGTGGACCGCAACGCGATCGACGCGAGGATCTCGGCACCGAAGATCGACCTCGCTGCGGGCAAGGCGCTCGCGATCCCGCAGCTCACGGCGAACCTCGCCCTGAGCGGCCCCGACATGCCGCGCGAGATGAAGGTGCCGGTTTCCGGAAGCATCCGCGCCGACCTGGAGAAGGAAACCCTGAACGCCGACCTGACGTCGAAGTTCGACGAGTCGAACATCCAGGCGAAGCTCGGGCTCGCGAAGTTTTCCCCGCCGGCCTACGTCTTCGACGTGAACGTCGACAAGCTGAACCTGGACCAGTACTTCCCGCCGAAGCCCAAGGCGGCCCCGACGGCGCCTGCGCCGAAAGAGGAAAAGAAGGGACCCGCCGCCCAGGAAGAAACGCCGGTCGATCTCTCCCCGCTCAAGGACCTGAACGCGAACGGCAAGGTGCAAGTCGGCGCCCTGCAGGCGCAGGGGCTGAAGCTCGCCAACGTGAAGGCGGAGGTCAAGGCCGCGAACGGCAGGCTGGACGTCCCGCATTCGGCCAACCTCTACGAGGGGTCGATGACCGGGGCGCTCGGCGCCCAAGCGAGCGGCAACCGCATCACGGTGAAGGAGAACCTGGCCGGCATCTCCATCGGGCCGCTGCTGCGCGACTTCGCGCAGCAGGACCGCCTGGAAGGCAAGGGGAACGTCAGCCTCGACGTCGCGGGTGCCGGCCCGACCGTCAGCGCGATCAAGAAATCTCTCGACGGCTCGGCGAAGGTCAACCTCAAGGACGGCGCGGTCAAGGGCATCGACGTCGCCGGGCTGCTGCGCAAGGTGAAGTCGCTCGGCAAGTCCGACGAGGGCAGCGCCGACAGCAAGGAGAAGACCGACTTCAGCGAGCTCAACGCCACCTTCCAGATCAAGGACGGCGTCGCGCACAACAAGGATCTCGACCTGAAGGCCCCGCTCGTGCGCGTCACCGGCACCGGCGCGATCGACATCGGCAACTCGGCGCTGGACTACACGGTAAAAGCTGCCGTGGTCGCGACCACGAAGGGGCAGGGCGGTGCCGGCCTCGAGCAGCTCTCCGGCCTCACGGTTCCGGTGAAGCTCTCCGGGCCATTTGATAGCATCAGGTACAAGGTCGACTACGGCGCGGTCGCGGGCGAGCTGGCCAAGTCGAAGGTCGGCGAGAAGGTCGACCAGGCCCGCGAGAAGGTCGAGGACAAGGTGAAGGACCGGCTGAAGGGCCTGCTCAGGCGCTGATCTCGGCGAGCGCCGCGATCCATTCCGGCGACTCGTTCAGGCATGGAATGTAGTGGAAGGCCTCGCCGCCCGCCTCGAGGAAGGCGTGGCGCGCGCCGATGTCGATTTCCTCGAGCGTCTCGAGGCAGTCGGAGACGAATCCGGGGCACACCACGTCCACGCTCCTGACCCCGGAACGGGCCAGCGCGACCAGCGTCGGCTCGGTATAGGGCTGGAGCCACTTCGCCGCGCCGAAGCGCGACTGGAACGTGACCAGGTAGTCCTTCTTCTGCAGCGCTTCCGCGAGCAGGCGCGCGGTGGCGAGGCACTGCGCCTGGTACGGATCGCCGAGGTCGACCGCGCGCTGCGGCAGGCCGTGGAAGCTCATGACCAGCTTCCGGCCCTCGCCGTGCTTCGCCCAATAGTCCCGAATGGACGAGGCGAGCGCGCCGATGTACGCCGGGTGCGCGTGGAACTCGCGCACCACCTGCGCTTCCCGCGGGAGGACGTCGAGAACGCTCGCGGTGGTGCTGAAGGAAAACTGCGGATACAGCGGAACGACCAAGGCGTCCGTGTTCCACCGGGATCCGATCGACGGTTCGCCGTAGCGCATCGCGTAGTCGACCTTCCAGCCCGTCTTTTCGGCGAGCAGCTTCGCCTGGCGCGCGGTGTGCACCGCGAGCGGCGAGCCTTCGGGCGTCCAGACCAGCTTGTACTTTTCAGCGGACTTCGCTGGGCGCGTGCGCAGGACGACGCCGTGGAGGATGGGCAGCCAGAGGAAGCGCGGCAGGTTGACGACGCGCCGGTCGGACAGGAACTCGGCGAGATAGGCCCGTACAGCCGCGGGCGTCGGCGCCGACGGCGTGCCGAGATTGACGAGAAGGACGCTTTTCAGTGTTGCGAGAGCGCCGAGGACAGGAGCTTCGCCGTGACGTCGACGATCGGCACGACCCGGTCGTACGCCATGCGGGTCGGCCCGATCACGCCCACGGTGCCGACCACCTCGCCGTCCACCTTGTAGGGCGAGGTGACCACGCTCACGTCGTCGGGCGCGCCGACCCCCGACTCGCCGCCGATGAAGATCTGCACCCCCTGGCCCTGCGCGGCGAGGTCGAGGATCTGCAGCAGCGAGGTCTTGCGCTCGAGGAGCTCGACGAGCTGCTTCAGGCGCGAGACGTCGTGCGAGAGGTCGCGGATGGCGAACAGGTTGCGCTCGCCGGAGATCACGTACTGCTCGCTGCCCTCGGCGAGCGCGCTGCCGGCCTCGAGCGCGGTGCTCATCAGCTTCATCATGTCCGTGCGCAGGTCGCGCACCTCGCCCTGCAGGCGCTGGCGCACGTCCTCGAAGCTCTGCCCGGAGTAGTTGTGGTTGATGAAGTTCGCCGCCTCGATCAGCTCGGAGGCGCTGTACTCGCGGTCGGTGAAGAGGATCCGGTTCTGCACGTCGCCCTCGGGGGTGACGACGATGAGCAGGACGCGCTTCTCCGACAGGCGCAGGAACTCGATGTGGCGGAAAGTCACCGCGCGGCGGCGCGGGGTCATCACCACCCCGGCGAACTGGGTGAGCTGGGACAGGAGCTGCGAGGCGTTTTGGATCACGCGCTGCGGATTGTCCGGGAGGAGGTTGCCCTCCAGCTCGCGCAGGCTCTGCGCCTCGAGCTGCTTCACCACCAGCAGCGAGTCGACGAAGAAGCGGAAGCCGGCCGGGGTGGGGATCCGCCCGGCGGAGGTATGCGGGCTGGCGATGAAGCCCATCTCCTCGAGGTCCGACATCACGTTGCGGATCGTCGCCGGCGAAAGGTCGAGGCCGGAGTAGCGGGAAAGGGTACGAGAGCCGATCGGCTCGCCTTCCGCGATGTAGCGCTCGATCAGGGTCTTCAGCAGCACCTGGGCGCGCTTGTCCATCATGGATCCATTGTACACTCGCGCGCATGTCCGCCGCCGCCGAGCCACGCTTCCGACGCGTCGCTTTGATCGGCAAGCTGCACAGCGCCGAAGTCGAGGCGTCGCTGCAGGAGATGCGCGGCTTCCTCGCCCGGCGCGGCTGCGAGATCGTGAGCGGCGAGGGCGCCGCCGCGGACCTCGCCATCGTGATCGGCGGCGACGGCACCATGCTCGCCGCGGCGCGCGAGCTGATCGGCCAGCGCATCCCGCTGATCGGCGTCAACCAGGGCCGCGTCGGCTTCATGACCGACATCGGGCGCCAGGACATGCTGGCGGGCATCGGCGCCATCCTGGAAGGAAAGTACGCGCTCGAGGAGCGCGCCGTGCTCGACGCGGAGATCGTGCGCGGCGGCAAGTCGATGCTGAAGACCATCGCGCTCAACGAGGCGGTGGTCGGCAAGGGCGCGCAGGGCCGCCTGATCGAGTTCCAGCTCTCCATCGACGGCGAGTTCGTCTACAAGCTGCGCGGCGACGGCGTGATCGTCGCCACGCCGACCGGATCGACGGCGTACGCGCTCTCCGCGCAGGGCCCCATCCTGCACCCGGCGGTCCCTGCGCTCGCGCTGGTCCCGCTCAACCCGCACACGCTTTCGGCGCGCCCGGTGAGCGTCAGCGATCGCAGCGTGATCGAGGTCGCGCTGGTCGGCGCCCTGGATGCGAAGGCGCACTTCGACGGGTTCCTCTCGCACGACATGGAGGAGGGCGACCGCCTCGTGCTGCGCCGCTCCGCCGACGTCGTGCGCTTCGTGCATCCGCCCGGCTACCGCTACTTCGCGACGCTGCGCGAGAAGCTGCGCTGGAGCGAGATCCTCGAGAAGGCGAGAGACCCCGGCTAGATGCTGCGCGCGCTCGAGCTGCGGGACTTCGTGATCGTGGAGCGCGTGTCGCTCGTGCTCGCCGCCGGCTTCACCGCGCTGACCGTCGAGACCGGCGCGGGCAAGGCGATCCTCGTCGACGCGATTGAGCTGTTCGTCGGCGGGCGCGCCGACGCCGCCGTGGTCCGCGAAGGCGCCGAGCGGGCGGACCTTTCCGCCGAGTTCGACGCCGACCGTGCGCTCGCCTGCTGGCTCGCGGAGCGGGAGCTGGCCGGGGATCCCGGCCAGGTTCTCCTGCGCAGGACGATCGATCGCGGCGGACGCTCGCGCTGCTTCATCAACGGGCATGCGGCGACGCTCGCGCAGGTGAAGGAGGCCGGCGAGTTCCTGGTCGACATCCATGGGCAGCACGCGCACCAGTCCCTGCTGCGCGGATCCTCGCAGCGCGCCCTCCTGGACGCGCAGGCCGGCGCGGAGGCGCTGGCCGCGGAAACCGCCGAGGCCTGGCGGGCGTGGCGGCGGCTGGAGCAGGTCGCCGCGGACGCGCAGAAGAACCTCGCCGCGCAGCTCGCGGAGCGCGACGAGCTGCAGGCACAGGCGACCGACCTGAAGAAGCTCGCGCCGCGCGAAGGCGAGTGGGTGCAGGTCAGCGCCGAGCAGACGCGGCTCTCGCACGGCTCGAGCCTGCTCGCCGGCGCGCAGTCTTCGCTCGAGGCGCTGGCGGAGGCGGAAGGCGCGTGCCTTGCCCAGCTGTCCGCCATCGCCGGGCAGCTACGCGCCCTGTCCTCGCACGACGCGCGCCTCGCCGGGATCGTCGAGATGCTCGAGTCGGCGCAGGCGCAGGCGGGCGAGGCGGCCCGCGAGCTGCGCCACTACGCGTCGAGCGTCGACCTCGACCCCGAAGCCTTGCGCGAAGTCGAGGCGCGCATCGAGGCGCTGCATGCCGCCGCGCGCCGCTACCGCGTCGCGCCCGAGGCGTTGCCGGAGAAATGGAAGGAGGCCCAGCAACGGCTGGCCGAGCTTGCGCTCTCGGTCGATGCCGAGGCTCTGCAGCGCGAAGTCGCCGCTGCGCGAGCGCGCTACGACGCCGTGGCCGCGAAATTGAGCGCGAAGCGGCGCAGCGCCGCGCAGGCGCTCTCGCGCGCGGTCACCGCGGCCATGCAGCAGCTCGCCATGGCCGGCGGAAAGTTTTCGGTCGCGCTGCACGAGCTGGAGGCGCCGGGCGCCAGCGGCGCCGAGGATGTCGAGTTCCAGGTCGCCTCGCATCCCAGCCTGCCGCTGCGCGCCCTCGCCAAGGTGGCCTCCGGGGGAGAGCTGTCCCGCGTCAGCCTGGCGATCCAGCTCGTCGCGGCGAAATCCTCGCCGGTCGGCACGCTGGTCTTCGACGAGGTGGATTCGGGAATGGGCGGCGCGGTGGCCGAGACGATCGGCAGGTCGCTCCGGCGCCTCGGGCGCGAGCGCCAGGTACTGTGCGTGACGCACCTGCCGCAGGTCGCGGCGCAGGGCGACGCGCAGTGGTCGGTGGCCAAGTCCTCGGGCCGGGGCAAGCTCTCGGTGCAGGTCACGCCGCTCGACCGGGCGGCACGCATCGAGGAGCTCGCCCGCATGCTCGGCGGCGCGGCGGCGACCGCGCGAAAGCACGCGACGGAGCTGCTGGACGCCGCCTAGGTCCTGCCGATGTTCTTGCGGTGCGGGCAGTCCCGCTTGGTGCAGTCGCCGTACAGCGCGAGCGAATGGCCGCGCAGCTCGAACCCGCGCTTGCCCGCCACCTGGTTCTGCCGCTTCTCGATGTCGGCATCGTAGAACTCCTCCACGCGGCCGCACTGCAGGCAGACGAGATGGTCGTGGTGCCCGCCCTGGTTGAGCTCGAAGACCGCCTTGCCGTGCTCGAAGTTCTGCCGCGACAGCAGGCCGGCCTGCTCGAACTGGGTCAGCACCCGGTAGACGGTGGCGAGACCGACGTCGATGCCTTCGCCGAGCAGCGCCTTGTAGACGTCCTCCGCAGAAAGATGACGCACCTTGCTCGCCTCGAACAGCTCGAGGATCTTGCGCCGCGGCAGCGTCGCCTTCAGGCCGCTTTCCTTGAGGCTTTGCAGCGTGCTCATCGGGCTGTCATTATATGCCCATGCCTCGCGCCACTTCTTCTGCCGCTTTATGGATCGCCGCGCTGCTGCTGCCGGGCTGCGGCGTACCGACGATTCCCGGCATCACCCCCTACCGGATGGAAATCCAGCAGGGCAACTTCGTGACGCAGGAGATGGTCGCGCGCCTCTCGCCGGGCATGAGCAAGGAGCAGGTGCGCATCACGCTCGGCACGCCGCTGCTCATGGACATCTTCCACGCCGACCGGTGGGACTACGTGTACTCGCGGGAGGCGCAGGACGGCACGCGCGAGCAGCGCAAGCTGGTCGTGCATTTCCGCGACGGCAAGCTCGCCCGGCTCGACGGCGACGTGGTGGCGAAGCCGTGAAGCTCGCGGTGACCGGCGCCGGCGGACGGATGGGCCGCGCCCTGATCGAGGCGATCGAGTCCGACGGCGCCCTCACGCTCGCCGCCGCGCTCGATGCGGCCGGCTCGCCGGCGATCGGGCAGGTCGCGGGGCAGGGCGAGGTCCGGGTGAGCGCCGACCTCGGCGCCGCCGTGCGGGCGTGCGACGCCCTGATCGATTTCACGCGTCCCGAGGGCACGCTCAAGCACCTGGCGGCCTGCGTGGAGCACGGCCGGGCCATGGTGATCGGCACGACCGGGTTCAGCGCGCCGCAGCTGCAGGTGATCCGCGAGGCCGGGCAGCGCATCGCCATCGTCCTTTCGCCCAATTTCGCGGTCGGCGTGAACGTGCTGTTCAAGCTCGTCGACACCGCCGCGCGCGCCCTCGCGGACGGCTACGACATCGAGATCGTCGAGGCGCACCACCGCCACAAGGTCGATGCGCCCTCCGGCACGGCCCTCAAGCTGGGCGAGATCGCGGCCCAGGCCACGCACCGCAGCGCGAAGAACTATGCCTTTGGCAGAGAAGGCGATACGGGGGAACGTCCCCGGGACCAGATCGGCTTCCATGCCGTGCGCGGCGGGGACATCGTCGGCGAGCACACCGTGATGTTCGCCGGGACCGGGGAGCGCCTGGAGCTCGTCGTGCGCTCGCAAAGCCGCATGACGTACGCGAGCGGGGCGGTCCGGGCGGCGAAATGGCTGCGCAAGCGGCCTGCCGGCGTGTACGACATGGCGGACGTGTTGGGCCTGAAATAAGAAGCGCGTATAATCCCTTCTCCAATGAAGCGGGAGGGGCCACGAGCCTTTCCCGCTTTTCGCATCCGCTGCGTTCAGTAGCCACTCAGTAGCCGATATGACCGCCATGACAGACGCCGTGCTCGTTCTCGCCGACGGATCGGTGTTCCGCGGCCGCTCCATCGGCGCGCCTGGGACCACGATCGGCGAGGTCGTTTTCAACACCGCCATGACCGGGTACCAGGAGATCCTCACCGATCCGTCGTACTGCCGGCAGATCGTCACGCTGACCTATCCGCACATCGGCAATACCGGCGTCAATGAAGAGGATCACGAGGCCGCCCGCGTGCACGCCGCGGGCCTGGTCATCCGCGACCTGCCGCGGCTGCGCTCGAGCTGGCGCGCCCAGGGAGACCTGAGCGGATACCTGAAGAAGAACGGCGTTCCGGCGATCGCCGACATCGATACGCGGCGCCTCACGCGGATCCTGCGCACCAAGGGCGCGCAGAACGGCTGCCTGATGGCGGGCGACGTGAACGAGCAGGCCGCCCTGGCGCAGGCGAAAGCCTTCCCCGGGCTCGCCGGCATGGACCTCGCCAAGGTGGTTTCCACCGACAAGCCCTACGAATGGCTCGAGGGAAGCTGGCAGAGGGAAAAAGGCGGCGGCGCGGGCTACCGGCGCATCGAGGAGCCGCGCTTTCATGTCGTGGCCTACGACTACGGGATCAAGCGCAACATCGTCCGCATGCTCGCGGACCGCGGGGCGCGGGCCACGGTGCTGCCGGCGCAGGCGACGGCAAAGGACGCGCTGCGGCTGAGGCCCGACGGCGTTTTCCTGGCGAACGGTCCCGGGGACCCCCAGCCCTGCGAATACGCGATCGAGGCGATCGGCGAGATCCTGGATGCCACCCGCGTCCCGGTCTTCGGCATCTGCCTCGGCCACCAGCTGCTCGGCCTGGCTTCCGGGGCGAAGACGCTGAAGATGAAGTTCGGCCACCACGGCGCCAACCATCCGGTCAAGGACCTCGAGACCGGCAAGGTGGTGATCACCAGCCAGAACCACGGCTTTGCCGTGGACCCCGCTTCGCTGGGCGGCAACCTGAAGCCCACGCACGTGTCGCTCTTCGACGGCTCCCTCCAGGGCATGCGCCGCACCGACCGGCCGGCCATCTGCTTCCAGGGCCACCCCGAGGCGAGCCCCGGCCCGCACGACATCGGCTACCTCTTCGACCGCTTCGCGAAGATGATGGCGGACGCAAAGGCGTAACCGCAGATGCCAAAGCGCAACGACCTCAAGAGCATCCTGATCATCGGCGCGGGCCCGATCGTCATCGGCCAGGCGTGCGAGTTCGACTACTCCGGCGCGCAGGCGTGCAAGGCGCTGCGCGCCGAGGGCTACCGGGTCATCCTGGTGAACTCGAACCCGGCGACGATCATGACCGACCCGCAGATGGCGGACGCCACGTACATCGAGCCGGTCACCTGGCAGATGGTCGCCCGGGTCATCGAGAAGGAGCGGCCCGACGCGCTGCTGCCCACGATGGGCGGGCAGACGGCGCTCAACTGCGCGCTCGACCTCGCGCGCGAGGGCGTGCTCGAGAAGTTCGGCGTCGAGATGATCGGCGCCTCGCGCGAGGCGATCGACAAGGCCGAGGACCGCGACAAATTCAAGAAGGCGATGACCCGGATCGGCCTCGCCTCCGCGCGCTCGGCGCTCGCCCACTCGATGGAGGAGGCGCTGCAGGTCCAGGCGGCGCTCGGCTATCCGGTCGTGATCCGGCCGTCCTTCACGCTGGGCGGCTCGGGCGGCGGCATCGCCTACAACAAGGAAGAGTTCTTCACCATCTGCGAGCGCGGCCTCGAGGCCTCGCCGACCGGGGAGCTCTTGATCGAGGAGTCGCTCATCGGCTGGAAGGAGTTCGAGATGGAGGTCGTCCGCGACAAGGCGGACAACTGCATCATCGTCTGCTCGATCGAGAAC
>CBDDRX010000065.1:0-53173 GCA_965233165.1 uncultured bacterium
CGAATTGCTGGTGGAGGGGGTTGGATTCGAACCAACGTAGGCGCAAGGCCAACAGATTTACAGTCTGCCCCCTTTAGCCGCTCGGGCACCCCTCCGGCGGAACCCGAAATTTTGAGGCTTTTCCGCCGGTTAGTCAATAAAGGGCCCGGCACACGATGCAAACGGGCTGGGAAGCCGCCGCGTGGCATTATCATGCGGGTCAGAAGGGGTAAATAACGCGTGCGAATTGCGATTCTCGAAGACGATCCGGACCAGCTGGCATTGATCAAGCGCTGGGTCAGCGAGGACGGCCACGACGTCCACGCCTTCCTTGACGGCCGGGAAACCATGAAGCAGGCCGGCCGGGAGAGCTTCGACCTGTTCGTGCTGGACTGGCAGGTCCCGGACGTCTCCGGCGCAGACGTGCTCAAGTGGCTCCGGGCCAACGTTTCAAAAAGCGTTCCCGTTTTGTTCGTCACGGTCCGCGATTCCGAGCAGGACATCGTCTTCGCGCTCGAGCAGGGCGCCGACGACTACATGGTGAAGCCGGTGCGCCGGCAGGAGCTGATCGCGCGCATGCGCGCACTGCTGCGCCGGGCCTATCCGAGGGAAGAGCAGAAGCAACTCTCTTTCCCGCCGTTCGAGATCGATATCCAGCGCGGAGAGATCAAGAAGCAGGGTGCCAAAGTCGAGCTTACACCGAAGGAATTCGAGCTCACCGTCGCACTGTTCCGCAATCTGGGGCGCCTGATGTCGCGCGGGCACCTCCAGGAGACGGTGTGGGGCCGAAGTGGAGATCTCGCCACGCGTACGGTAGATACGCACGTCAGCCAAGTGCGCAAGAAGCTCGACCTGCGGCCTGAAACGGGCTTCCGGGTCGTGCCCATTTACAACTACGGATACCGCCTGGAGAAAATCTCTCCGGATTGACCTGCTACTCCAAGGCGCGGATTCTTCCTTCCGCATAGTCCCGTACTTCCCGCTTCAGCCCGCCCGCGCCCAGGGACCGGCGATAGGCCTGCGCGGCTTCGGGCGTGCGCCCGACCGCCTCCAGGGAGATCCCATAGCCGACCCAAGTAGTCCCCGGCTGGGGCGCGCCGCGAATCGAACCCTGATAAGCCTCGATCGCTTCAGGATGACGTTGCATGCGCTGGAGGACGGCGCCGCGTAGCGCGAGAAAGTCGGCGTTGCTGCCGGCCGAGCCGGCGCGGTCGATGACTTCCAGTGCGCCGGGATAGTCGCGCTGCTCGGCGAGTATTCTGGCCAAGGCGAGCGCGAAAGTCGGCTGTGCGGGATTGATGACCAGCGCCTCGCCGAGGACGCGGCGCGCAGCATCCGAGCGCTGCTGTTCCAGCAGGAGCGCGACATAGGCCTGCCGCGCCGATACGTGCGCAGGGTCGGCCTGCAAGGCGCCGACAAGCTGTTCCTCCGCTTCGCTGACCCGTCCCTGATTGAGCAGCATGGCTGCCCGCCTGAACTGCGCATCCGCGAGCTCCGCCCGCGGCTTCGTGCGCTCGCGCTTGTCCACGGCGATCTTTGTGGCCAAGGCCTTGGTCGCCGAAGCCTCCGGCTTAGAGCCTGCCACTTTCGGCGCCGGCTGCGCCGGCTCCGGCTTTGCCGCCGCAGGCGCCGGGCGATCGACGATCGGCGTCTGTATGGACTGCGCCAACCGCATGGTTTCGCTCTGGCGCGCGGGCTCAGATGCTGCAGGCGTGGCCTGTGGGGGAGCGGCGGGCGGAGGCGCTGCCTGCACAGGAGTGGGTGCTTGCCCCGATGAAATGCGCCCTGTCTTCGCCTGCTCCGCAGCCTTGAAGGCCTGCTCGGTTGCGAGCGACGGTCCCGGCTGGAGCTGATAGGCCACCCAGCCGACCCAACCCACCGCGGCGAGCATCAATGCCGCGACGATGCGCCAGAACAACTCGTGGCCGTGGCGTGAAGCCCCGACGACCTTCACCTGCCGGGGCGCCTGCTCCGCCTCGGTGCCCGCCGTCGCATTGCGCCGGTCGAGTTCCTGAAGCATCGTGTTGATGACGCTCACGTGACGTGATCGATCCGCGGGGCGCCGGCGCCCCACGGCCACCACCATTTCTGGAGAGGGGCTGCAGCCGGTGTATCGGCGACAGCGGCGCGCAGGTGCCTGCGATCCACGAACCAGGTGCCCTCACCGTAAGCCAGCAACAACGCCTTGTGCATGATCACGTTTATGACGCGCGGGACGCCGCGGCTGGCGCGGTGAAGCAGTCGAAGGCCGCGCGGCGAGAGGAGCGGGCGCCCGGTGCAACCGGCCACCGCCATCCGGTGCGAAACGTACGCGCCGACTTCGTTCTCCCCCAAGGCTCCCATGTGATGCTGGAACGTGATGCGCTGCAGGAGCTGCCGGATGGCGGGCGATGCAAGCTTGCGGTCGAGCTCCGGTTGCCCGAACAGCACGACCTGCAGGAGCTTCCGCTTCTCCGTCTCGAGGTTGGTGAGCAGCCGGAGCGCCTCCAGGGTCTCGAGCGGCATCGCCTGGCTTTCGTCCATGCACAGGACAACGCGCTTGCGCTGTCGCGCCAGGTCAAGCAGCGAGCGGGTGATCGCCTTAAGCAGATGGTGCTGGTCGACGGACGACTCGAGCGGAATGCCGAGCTCCTCGGCAAGCGCGAGATACAGCGTGCGCGGCTCGAAGCTGGGGTTGGGGACATAGGCGGAGATCCAGCCGGCATCGAGCGTTCCGAGGAACTTCCTGCACAGTAAGGTCTTGCCGGTGCCGACCTCCCCGGTGATCTTGATGAAGCCCTCGCCGTTCGCCACCGCCACCAGCAACGTATTGAGCGCTTCCTGAATCGAGCGGCAGGCGAAGAAGTAGGTGGTGTCCGGCGTGATGCCGAAGGGATGCTCGCGCAGGCCGAAATGCCGCAGGTAGTTCATCGGCCGGCCCCGCGCGGCGCCGCCTCTTCGGGCCTGCGGCCCATGCCTTCGAGCCGGCGGCGCGTTTCGCGCAGGTCGCGCTCCCACTCCCGCTCCGACTCGATGACGGTCGGCTTGAGCAGGATGACGAGCTCCTTCTTGCGCATCGAGCGGTCGGTGCTGCGGGCGAGGTCGCCCAGGCCGCCCTCGCCCATCCCGGGCAGGCCGCCGCGCGCATCGCGGATGTCGACGCTCATGAGGCCGCCGATGGCGACGATGTTGCCGTCCTGCACGCGCACGATGGTGTCGGTTTCGCTGACCGTGCTCTTCGCGAGCGGCAGGCGGATCTCGGCGATCTGGCCGCCGAGGTTCACCACGCGCGTGCTCTCGGTCACCTCGCTCACCGAAGGGTGGATGTGCAGCATGATGTTGCCGGCATCGTCGAGCTGCGGCGTCACGTCGAGCACGATTCCGGAGAAGAACGGTTGCACCGTGACGGTCGGGGATTGCTGCGTCGAGGTCCCGCTCGTCGTGGTGGTCGTCGAAACGTTCGTGACGAAGAACTCGTCGGTGCCGACCTTGAGCACCGCTTTCTGGTTGTTCAGGGTCGCGATGCGCGGGCTGGACAGGACCTGCACGTTGCCCTGCGTCTCCAGAAACGTCAGCAGCGCGGCGAAGTTGCTCGTCGCGAGCGCGAGGCCGAACACCGAGCCGCCGGTGCCGATCGTGTGATTGGCGAGATCCTCGCCGGCGAGCGCGCTGAATGACGGCCCCGTAAAGGTGCCGCCGCCCGCGGCGTTGCGCGCAACGTCGGAAGCGCCCGTCGCACTGAGGTTGCTGCGTCGCCCCGGCTGCAGCACCGTGCCGCGCGCAGCCTGCCCGACCGACAGCCGGTCGCGGTAGAACGCCGCCCAGTTGATGCCCGACTGGAAGGAATCCGAAAGCGTCACTTCCACGATCTTGGCCTCGAGCATCACCTGGCGCTCGACGGCGAGCCGCGTGGCGCGCAGGAACTGCTCGACGGACCGGAGCTCGTTCGGGAATGCGCGCACGACGACGACGCCCGACTGCGATACCACGACCGACCTGCCCGCTCCGGCACCGACAATGGCGGTCAGCGACGAGCGCAGGTCGGACCAGAAGTCGGACTGCTGCTGGGTCGTCACCCGGCTCGATTCGAGCGAGCGCGAGGTCGGCAGCGAGGCAGGCGGAGGCACGCCGGTGGCTGCCACGTTGGTCGCTTGCGCGGAATCGGTGACCGCGCCGGACTGAACGCGCACGTCCGTCGTGCCGCGCCGCAGGCCGGGCAGGTGGTTGACCTGGAAGACTCGCGTCTGCAACCCCGCCGGCTGGACGAAGACGCGCGTGCCCTCGATCTTGAAATCGTATCCGTAGAGCTCCCGGACCGCGTCGAGCGCCTCGGGGATCGTCACGTCTTTCAGGTTGAGCGAGAGCGTGCCGGTCACGCTGGGATGCACCAGCATGCTGTAGCGCGTGCCGGACACGATGGAGTTGAACACCTGGGCGGCCGGCGCGTTGCTCACCGACAGGTCGAAGCGCGGCTCGAGCGGCTTGCCCTGCAGCGCCGGCATCTCCACCAACGGGCGAGGCAGCAGCGCATCGTTCACCTCCGGTGGCGGCGCCACGCGCCGCGGCGACCCCTCCCTGACTTCGGCGAGCATGGCGGGGTCGATCCCGTCAGGGCGTGGCGGCGGGGCGCAGGAGGCCAGCAGCGCCGCGGCGAGGAGCAGGAGCGTCGGACGGAGGATGTTCATTTTGCCTTTGCCTCGGGGCGCTTCTGGTAATCGGGAAACAGCTTGAGCACTTCGACTTCGCCGCCGCGCTGGATGGCCACCTCGGTCGGCGTGATGCGCACGACGCGACCGTCGCCGAGGCGCTCGCCGAGACGAACTTCCTGTCCGCTGATGACGGCGAGCTTTCGCTGCGGAGACAGGAGCACCGACTCGAGCCGCAGGCCCGACCGGCTGGCGCCATCGCCCGCTTCCTCCGCCGCGCCTGGCGGGCGGGTCGGGTCGGCGAACGGCGCCGCGGACGCGCCGACGGCTGCAAGCAACGCGGGCGCGAGGAAGAAGGTCAGACGACGAGCCATGCGGAATCGAAGCTGACGGTATAGACGGTGAGCTTGAGGGTCGCACCGGGATGCTGCCCGACCGTGAGCTCGGCCTTCCCCCAGTAGAGCTGGGTCGGCAGTTTCTCCAGCGTGCGCAAGTATTCATAGAAGTCGAGGTATGTGCCCGCAAGCGTGAGTTCGATGCCGTGGCGATAGAGGCCCGGCTTCGCCGCCGCGCCGGCCGCCGCGCCGGGCTCCGCGAGCGCAACCGCGGGCAGCGTCCGCAGCTCCAGCAAAGCAAGGCGCGGGTTGGAACGCAGCATTCCCTCGAGCGCGCCGCGCATGCGGTCCGGCGGGGTGAACCGCTGCCCTTCCTCGAGCACCCGGGCGTTCACCTGCGCGAGTTCGCGCTGCAGCGCCGCGTGGCGCTCGCGCAATTCCACGTCCGGGTGCACGCGGTTCCGGTCCGTGAGGCTCTGCAGGGCCGCGCCCAGGGAGGCGGCCTCCTTCTGCTTTTGCGTGATCTCGGCGCCAAGCCGCTTGTGACGCTCGCGCAACGGCCCGACGAGCGCAACTTCGGCGGCAAAGGCGATCACCAGCGCGAGCGCGACGAACATCAGCACCCGTTGGCGTAGCGGCGCGGCGTCGAAGCGCCCGGCATAGCGCTTGAAGCGCGCGTTCACCGGCCGGCGCCTTTGGGGGCCGTTGCCGCCGCTCCGGAAAGCGGCGCGGAGAGCGCGAACTCGACGAAGCGCTCCGGGCCCTGGGAACCGGCTTTTCCGGCCCCCTTCTGCGGCGCGGCAGACCTTGCGGCGACTTTCAGCTCGGCCACCCGGCGGCCCTGCATCATCGGCTCGGCCCCGAGCGACTTCAGGTACGCGGGCACGAGCTCGGCACGCAGGGCGCGTCCCTCGACCTGCAGGCTCGCCCCCGCATCCCCGATCGTGACGCCGACGAGCCACACGCCCGGAAGGTCGCGCCGGCCGAGCGCGGCGAGAAACGCCGAGAACCCGGCCCGGTTTCCGAGCTCCCCGGTGCTTAGCGCGCTGGCGAGCTGCTGGCGCTTCTGCAGCTCGGCCTGGAGCCGGGCCACCTCCGCTTCCAGGATCTTGCTCGGTCCCTGGCTCGGAAACTTCGCGGTGAGGTCGGCGACCTGCCGTCGCTGCGTCTCCACGCCCGCGGCTGCATGACGGGCGAGGCTCTCGAGCTCGCGGGTCTTCAGCGCGGCGTAGCCGTAGAAGACCGCGCACGCGAAAACCACCGTCCCGAGCGCAAGCGGAAGCCGCCGGGAGGAAAAGCGCTTTTCCTGCCGCCGGAACGCCGGCTGGTAGAGATTGATCTGCTGGCTCAAGCGTCGCTCCGGGCGCGCTCGCCGTTGGTCCGCAGCGCCGCGCCGATGACGGGGAACAGCGCCCATAGCGAATTGGCGTCCATGGGGCATCCGGCGCCGAGCTCGAGGACGTCGGCCAGTCGCGCCGGCGCGACCGGCAACCCGGTATTTGCCGCCAGGTAGGCGGCGAGGCCGGTTTCGCGTGGCTCCGGTCCCACCATGAGCCGTGAGAGCGCTAGGCTGGAGTGCTGCCGGTCGAAGTGGTCGAGGCTGCGCTGCACTTCGAGCACGATGCGGCCTTTCGCGTCTTCGCCCGCGTCGAGGAGCTGCGCCATCGAGACGTCGATGCGCCGCGCCAGATAGAGCTCGCTACCGTAGTTGATCGTGAGCAGGGTGTGCGCGCTTCCTACGTGGAGGAAGGCGAGCGCACGCTGCGGGGTTTCGAAGAGGGCAGCGACATTGCGCTGCGCCGTTTCCGCGATATCGATGACCGAAAGCGGAATCCGCGCAGCCTCGAAGCGGGAGATGCAGGCGCGGATCGTTACGTTGCGTGCGGCGATGGCGTACACCGTGTGCGCACGGCCCGGCGCTTCGGGCGGAATGTCGAGCACCTCGATGGTCGCTTCCTCTACCCGGTAGTCGAGCAGGTCCTTGACCCGCCAACGGACCGCGGTCTTTACCTCCGGCTGCGGAACGCTCGGAGCATCGACCAGGATGACTTGGTAGTCGGCGTGCGGGAGGAGGGTAAGGCACCGATACCGTTCGCACTCGAGCTGCTTCCCCGCGCGCTCGAGATCCGCCGCGGTTTCGCCCGTGTCCCGGCTGCCGCAGCGCGTGATGCGCCACTTCCCGTTGGACAGCTCGGCATGCGCGAAAGCCAGCGTCGCCGGCTGCAAAGAAATGGCCAGCCAGCCCTGATCCCGCCCCCTGCGGCGCCGAAAAATGCCCATGGTCCCGGTCCGAGTGATCTCGGTTTCACTTCAAAATAATTGAATAAGCGCTTGTTGTCAAATAGTTTTCCTATCTAGATAGAGTCAGCACCAGTTGCCGCTCGACGTATCTGGGGCCAGGGGTCCCACAGGGCGTGGCATTGCATCCGGTCGAAGTGATCAGAAAAATCGCCACATCTAGATCCCCCTCTCGCTCGAGGCCGGCTTGCGCGCACGTCACCTCGGCGAAGAACCCGCCCGGAACAGGCACGGTCGTCGCCCCGGGTCCAGGGCAGGTGGCGTCGCGCAGCACCCCATAGGCACCCCACTCGATGCCGCTGCGGGCCGCCTGGTAGGCGTGCGCGCCCTGCTCGTCCTGCGCCACCGCCTCCGCCTGTCCGGTCGAGACGGTCAGGAGATAGGCGCCGATCGACGCCAGCGTGACGATGAGGAAGATCGCCATCATCAGGGCGAAACCCCGGGATCTCTTCATGGCACGTTTCGCACGTGGATGGCGTGGACGAGCTCGATCGTTTCAACTCCAGTGGAGACCGCCTTGGTGAGCCCGATGCGCAGAGTCAGGAGCCCGATGGCGGGCGCGACGTTCGGCTGGTACTCGAATACGCATCGCGAGACATTCAGCGCCAGCAGGTCCCCGCTCAAGAAGGTCGTCGGCTGGTCATCGTCCAATGCATAGCCGGTGTGTCTTTCGAGGCGGCCGGTGGCGATGTTGCACGAGAAGCTGACCGGGTCGGCGACGACGTAGTAGCGCTTTCCCGGCGAATCGTGCAACGCGGGGTCGAAAGGAACCAGGGAATCGAACCGGATGCGATCGTGCGAACCGGCAGCAGCCGGTGCGTTGATATCGCGCCAGTTCAACGTCCCTGCGAGCGCGTACGCGTTCTGGCCGGGGAAATTCTCGCCGTAGTTATTGAGCACCACGCGGTGCGCGTCCGTGATGGAGGCGCCGATCGGCCCGATGGTCTTGAAGCAGGTATCCAGCGCGTCGAATTGGAGCCGGTCGCTCTCCGGCACGCCCGGGCTGCATGGCGTACCGATGGGCGCGCCGGACCCGTACCCCTCGGAGCGATACCGTCCCGCCGTAACCACCGGGAGGAACTCGATCACCTGGCCGCTCCCCCCCGGAACCCGGATGCTGTTCGGCAGCGCGAGGCGGATCTCCCTGCCCATGCGTTGGAGGGCGTTGTCGGCGGCATCGGTGAGCTCGGCCCGCACCGTTATGTCCACGGCCTGGCGCAGCGGCAGGATGAAGAACACCACGGCGCTGCCGATGATCGCCAGCAGCACCATCGCCACGATGAGCTCGACGAGCGAAACGCCGCTATGGGTTGCGCGGCGCATAACGTGTCCTGTACCCCTGAAGCGCGACCGTCGTCCCGCTCGGAACATGCCGCGCGGCGACCGTCACGAGCAGGGACTCCGGCGCGTTGATGGGCGCGAGCGCCGTTTCCGCGACGGTAACTGCGACGAAATAGTCCGCCGTTCCGTCGATCGTCGTGCCGCCTGCGGTGGTGACGGGGTTGCCGGTTCCCGATCCCATCTGCAGGCCGTCGTAGTCGCTGACGTTGTCGAACGTGCCCCGCGTCTCGCCGCCTTCCACGCCGATCGTTTCCGGTATCGCACAGTCTCCGGGAATGGTGGCGGTATGGACCGCGGGGTCGTCGGGGTCGCAGAACGTGAAGGCGCGTAGCTGGATCTCCTCGAGCATCGAGGAGGCGATCGCCAGCGCCTGCTTGCGCACCAGCGGATCGACGCTCGCGCGGGTGAGCTGGTTGTAGAGCACGAGCATGCCGGCGAAGGCGACCCCGAGCACGACGATGAACACCACCAGCTCGACGAGCGAAAGCCCGCGCGCGGCCCGTTTACTGGACATATCCGGTCTCCCCCGTCACCGTCACGCTCTGGCCGCCCACGTTGAGGACCATCCCGGCGCTCTGCCCGAGCCCGTTGAAGGCGAACGTCGCCGCAGGGCCCAGCGCGACGCCGCTCGGGGCCGCCAGCACGTAGGGCAGTCCGTCGGTCGTGCGCACCAGAGGACTCGCGCAGCCGGCGTCGTAGCACAGGCGCAGCTGGGCAGGCTGCACCTCCACATGCACCGTGCGGCGCTGCGCGACGGCCTGGCGCTGCGCGTAGCGCACCGCCGCCCTTACCTCCTCGGCGAACCACGTCGCGTCGATGGCCGGCTTCTGGAGGTGAGGGATTGCGAACGCAGCCAGGATCGCCGAAATGACGAGCACGACGACGAGCTCGAACAGGGAGTAGCCGGCCTCGGGTTGCCGCCTCATTCTTTGCGGGCTCGCGCTTGCTCAAGGACCCGTTCGCGCTCCTTGTGCGCGCCCGGATCATTCGGGAGGAGGCGAATCGCCTCCTCGGCCCACGCGATCTGCGTGCCAATCGAGGCCGGATGCGTGAGCAGCGCGCCCAGGCGGCGATGCAGCGCGACTCGCCCGAGGAGAGTGCGGGCCTCGCGCGGGTTTGCCGAAAACCCCTCGGCGAAGGCCTTGTCGGCGAGGTTGGCGGCCGTGCGCCGCTGCCCGATTTCGGCCTGGACCAGCCAGAACTCGCCCGCGTACCAGTGGTATCGCCAGTCTCTCGGCTCGATGATCCGTGCCGCCTCGAACCAGTAGGCGGCGCTCTGCGAAAGCCCCGCCGCCCATTGGCGCTGCGCGTGATCGGCCGCCGCCTGCGCGCCGAGCGGTGCAATAAGCAGCCATGCGGCGAGCGTGCCCATCGCGGCTATCGCACCACGTCGTAGCGCAGAAGGCTGCGCCATGGAGCGGGTCACGCCTTCCTTCGGCGAAACCGAAGCGAGCGTCGCGTCCAGCACGCCCAGCCCGGCGCCGTACAGGAGCAGGCACACCGGAACGTAGAAGGGGTAGTCAACGAAAGCGTGCACTGCCATGGACGCAAGCCCTGCGAGCGCTGCGATGCACACGCGTTGCCTTTGGTGGTCCAGCGCGGCACCGCGGCGCCACACGAGGACGATGGGCGCCACCGTGAGGGTAAGAAGCGCCGCCAGTCCCGGGGTGCCCAACTCGAGCAGCACCTGCAGATAGTCATTGTGCGCGAAGTATGTGCTCGCCTTCTCGTAAGTGGGTATTTGCGCGCGACCGACTTCGAGCAGGAAATTGAAGGCCAAGTATCCGTCGCCGAGGAAAAGCGTCCGCAAGGAGAGGGCGTCGACCGCGAGGCCATAGAGCCCGAGGCGGGCGGCGGAGGACCGGACCGCCTCGTCCCCGGTCATCGAGAGGACCACGGGTCCGGCGAAGATCGCGAGCACCGCCAAGGCGAGGATCGTCGCCACGAACGCGAACCTGGGCGGAACGAGCGGTGTGCCGAGCCGCCGCGCGCCCACGGCGGCTACGAGCGCGCCGACAGCAAGACCCAGCCAGCCGCCGCGGCTCAAGGTCAGGAACACCCCCGTCGCAATGAGCGCGACCGCGGCGAGCAACCCGCGGCTCGATCGCAGGCTCAGCGCGCAGACGATCGCCGGCAGCAGGCAAAGGTTCAGCACTGCAGCGAGCGTTGCCGGGGTCTCGAACACGGCGGACGGGCGCATCATGCCTTGCGTGCGCTGCCAGAGGGCCCATGCGGCGAGGCCGCAGGCAAAGGCGAGCGCCGAGCGCAGAAGCAGCACTGCGGAATCGCCGGCCGCGCGGCGACCCAGGACGAAGCCCGCGACGAGAAACGCTGCGTGGTACTGCGCTGCTGCGTTATAGGACGGGTTGAACGCGACGTTCGAGATCGCCAGCCAGGCGGCGAAGCCCCCGACTGCGATGGACAGGGGTGACAAGGCCCACGCCGCGCCTGCCGGGCCAAGCGCGCGCGCCGCGAGCGCGATGAAAACGAGCGCCGCGATCCACACGGCCGGAGACCCATCCCGCGAGCCATACGCCGCGATCGCGAGGCCCATGAACAAAAAAGGGGCCGCAAGGCCCCTTTTCAAGTCTGCCGGGAATGCTAGGCGATGCAAGACCTCACGGACCGGAGCAAAGCGTCGCTGGGACCGTGCACGCCGTGTTGCTGGTATTCCCGGTGGCGGTGACAGTGAAGACGCAACCCACTCCGTCGGCAATGGTGACCCTTTGCAGGGTCATCCCGTTCTTGGCCGTGTTGAGCGCCGCCTGTCCCGGAACGGCACGATTGGACGCGTAGAGGATGGTCGCTTGCGACGTCAGCGCGCTGCAGGCCGATTCCTCGACGGCCGCATAGGCCGAAGACTGGACGCTGAGGAATTGCGGAATCGCGACTGCCGCGAGGATGCCGAGGATCACCATGACGACGACAAGCTCGATCAGGGTGAATCCTGCTTGCTTGACACGCTTCATTCCTGCCTCCCTTGGAGCGAACCTGCTCATGCTGGTCGCAAGTTTAGGTCGGGGAGTGTCCATTGGCTCTCAAGATTTGTCAAGTAAAGCAACGTGATCCGTGATTATCCGTAGGAAATACTTTAGAAATCTGCGGCCGGAGCGAGAACCCACAACCCCGTGGTGTCGCGCATCAGCCGGAACCGAATCGTCCCATCCGGAGAGCGCGCGGCCAGCGCCCGCCGGTATTGGGGCGTGTAGACCAGCGCGCTGCCCGCCGGGTCGTATCGCCAGGCGCCCGGCTGCGCATTGGGAGGGGGCGTCACGTAAGCGAACGCGAAGAGATCGCCCGGGGCAGCGGCCGCCGGCACCGTGCCCGCGATGATTTCGGTGGCGCGTCTTAGCCGCAAGCCGGTGTTGATCCTCTGCACCGTAACCTCCATCGCCGAGCGCTCGGCAAGTGCCATGAGGTAGAACGAGCGCTCGACGAAGATGCCGACCAGGACGGCGGCCACGCCCGCGTAGAGCGCGCTTTCGAGGCGCGTGAGGCGCCGGCGCCAGTACATTGGCCGGCGCCCTACTTCTTCAGCATGACGGAGCCCATCTGCCACATCGGCAGGAAGATGCCCAGCGCCAGGATGAGGACGAGGACGCCGAGCGCCACCGTGATCACCGGCTCGACGCTGGCGCTCAGGTTGCGGATCTCGAACTCGACCTCCCGGTCGTACATGTCGGCCACTTCGCCGAGCAGCGCGTCGAGCTCGCCGGACTCCTCGCCGACCGCGATCATCTGCAGGACGATGGGCGTGAACACCCCGGCGGGGGCCGCGGTGCGGCTGATGCTCTCCCCGCGCTCGACGCCTTCGCGCATCTGCTCGATGCGTCGCGCGAGGTAGGCGTTGTCCACCACGTCGGCCACGACGCTGAGCCCCTGCGTGATCGGCACCCCGGCTGCGGCCGCGATGGAAAAGCCGCGCGCGAACCGCGCCAGCGTCGCCTTGAGGAGGATCCGGCCGGCGATCGGGATGCGCAGCTTCGCCCGGTCCCAGGCGTGGCGGCCATGGGGCGTGCGCGTGAACGCGGAGAATCCGGCCACGAGGGCCACGATCGCGGCCAGCATCAGCGGCCAGTAGGTGAGGAATCCCTGCGAGCTCGCCACCAGCACGCGCGTCACGAGCGGCAGCGGTACCTTGCTCGCCGCGAAGAGCTGGGCGAATACCGGAATGACGAAGAAGTTGACGATGGCGATTGCCGCCGCGATCACGCCGATCACGATCGCCGGATAGCGCAGCGCGGTCTTGATCCGCTCGCGCACCTCGCGTTCGAACTCCAGATAGGCCGCCAGCCGGTCGAAGGCGTTCTCGAGCTCGCCGGTGGCCTCGCCTACGCGCACGAGGCTGACGTAGAAGTGGGAGAACACCGCCGGATGCTCGCGCATCGCGCTCGAAAGCTCCCGGCCCGCGTCGAGGCTCGCGCGCAGGTCCCCGATCACCGCGCGCAGGCTCGGATTCGTCGCCGATTCCTGCAGGCCCGCCAGGGCGCGCAGGATCGGCACGCCGGCCTTGAGCAGCGTGTACATCTGGCGCGAGAAGAGCATGACGTCGACGAGGGCGATTCTCTGGGCGAACAGCCGGGCGAGCGCGCCGTCCGCGCCGCCGGCCTTCGCGGCTCGCTCGCCGGAGGCGTCGATGTCGAGCGGCGTGATCCCGGTGCTGACCAGCTGGTCCGCGGCGGCACCGGAATCAGCAGCCTCCACCCGGCCGCTGACCAGCTCCCCGCCGGCGGCGCGACCGCGGTAGGCGAAAACGGGCATCAGTCCTCGAGGGCGACGGCGACCTTCATCGCCTCGGCCACGGTGGTGCGGCCGCTGAACACGAGCTCGAGGGCCCGGTCGGTGAGCGTGCGGCCCTTGATCTGGGGCCGCGCCGCCTCGAGGAACGCGTTCGGGTCGGCGGAGTTCGCCGCCCGCACCAGGTCCGGCGTCATCTCGAGCATTTCATAGACGCCGGTGCGCCCGGCATAGCCGATGCCGTTGCAGTGCGAGCAGCCCAGGCCGTGGCGAACGCGCTGGCCCGCGGACCGCGCGCCGACCATGGCTTCGAGCCAGCGCCCTTCCTCGGCGGTCGGCGTCGCGTCCGCCGCGCAGCTGTCGCAGATGAGGCGCACCAGCCGCTGCGCGAGCACGGCGTGGATCGAGGTCGCGACCATATAGGGCGGCACCCCCATGTCGATCAGCCGCATGGGCGTGCTCGCCGCGTCCTTGGTATGGACCGTGGAGAAGACGAGGTGGCCGGTCAGCGCCGCGCGCAGGCCGATCTGGGCGGTTTCCTCGTCGCGGATCTCGCCGATCAGGATGACGTCGGGATCCTGGCGGAGGGTCGAGCGCAGCACGCGAGCGAAGGTGAGTTCGATCTTTTCGTTCACCTGCACCTGCGTGATGCCGGGCAGCCGGTACTCGACCGGATCCTCGACGGTGATGATCTTCCGGTCCGTGGTGTTGAGCTCGTTGAGCGCTGCGTAGAGCGTGGTGGTCTTGCCGCTGCCGGTCGGCCCGGTCACGAGGACCATGCCCGCGCTGCGCCGGATGATCTCGCTGAAGCGCTCCTGCACGTCCGGCGGCATGCCGAGGCTGTCGAGGGTCTGCGCGCTCGCGCGCCGGTTGAGCAGGCGCAGCACCACCGTCTCCCCGTACTGGCAGGGCATCGTCGACATCCGAACGTCGATCTTCTGGTCGCGCACGCTCACCATGAGGCGGCCGTCCTGCGGCAGGCGCTTCTCCGAGATGTCGAGCCCGGCCATGAGCTTGAGCCGCAGCGCGAGCGCCGGCGCGATCCGGGCGTCGGACTGCGTCTGCGGCATGAGGGCGCCGTCGATCCGGAAGCGGATCTGCAGCTGGTTCTCCATCGGCTCGATGTGGACGTCGGAAGCGTTCACCTGGACGGCGTCCTCGAACACGGACTGGAGCAGCTTGACGACAGGCGCCTCCTCCGTGCCCAGGGCCGCGCCCAGCGCGCCAAAGTCGACGTACGACTCGCCGAGGTCGCGCTCGAGCTCCTTGGCAAGGCCGCTGATCTGGTCCGTGCGCCGGTAGATGCGATCGATGGATTGCAGGAGCAGCGCTTCGGTCACGACGGCGCCGTCGACGTCTTTCTTCAGCAGCCGGCCGAGCTCGTCGTAGGCGAAAAGGTCCGTGGGGTCCGCCATCCCCACCAGATAGCTCGCGCCGCGGTCCTCGAGCACGATGGCGCGGAAGCGCCTCGCCTGGGCCTCGGGCAGCCGCCGCACCAAGTCGGAATTCAGGTTGTAGAACTTGAGGTTGACGTGCGGGATGTTGAGCTGGCGCGAGATCGCCTCGCAGATCTTCTCGTCGTCCGCGTGGCCCAGCTCGATCAGCACGCGCCCCAGCCTGCGGCCCGACTTCTTCTGCTCCTCGAGCCCGGCCTGGAGCTGCGCGGGCGTGATGACCTTCTGGGCGACGAGCATGTCGCCGAGGCGAATCTTTTCGGGGCGTCCCATATTGTTCTTCTCCCGCCTGGCCAGGTGCCGGGCCATTATCGGGGCAAAACCCGGGCGGACAAAAAAACAGGGGCACGCTTTGGGCGTGCCCCTGGCGCAATTCGGTGCGGAAGAGGAGGAGGAGGATCCGCTGGCCGCCGCGACCGAGGTCGCGGTATTGCGATGCAGCAAATATAGGTCTTTGCGCCTTTTGTTGAAATAGCCGCAAGATGTAAAACACTTTTGCATAAAATGCACGAATGGCGGATTCCTTGGCGGAAATGGCAGTGTTTGCCCGGGTGGTGGCTACGGGGAGCCTTTCATCGGCCGCGCGCGAGTTGGGGCTCTCGCCGGCGGTAGTTAGCCGCCGCTTGGCGGCGCTGGAGCAGCGGCTGGGCGTACGGCTCATCAACCGGACCACCCGCAGCCTGCATCTGACCGACGAGGGCGCGACCTACCACGACACCTGCAGCCGCCTGCTGTCGGAAATCGAGGAAGCCGATGCCGCGGTCTCCGCGGGACGCGCCGATCCCCAGGGCCCGCTCAAGGTCGCATTGCCCGCCTCCTTCGGTCACCGGCACATCGCCCCCCTGATCCCGCAGTTCGCCGAGCGCTACCCGAACGTCCAGCTGGCGCTCAGCCTCTCGGATCGCAACGTCAACCTGATCGAGGAGGGCTTCGATCTCGCGATCCGCATCGCCGATCTCGCCGACTCGTCGCTCGCAGCACGCAAGCTGGCGCCCAACCGGCGCGTCGTCTGCGCGAGTCCCGATTACTTGCGCCGGCACGGCACGCCGCGCCATCCGCACGAGCTCTCCGGACACAACTGCCTCACCACGAGCGACTTCAGCCAGACCTGGGAGTACCGCGGCCCGCACGGCGAGCCCGGCACGATCCGCGTCTCGGGCCGCTACGCGTGCGACAACTGGGAGGTGCTGCGCGAATGGGCGCTCGCCGGCCTGGGCATCGCCCTGAAGTCCACCTGGGACGTGCGCCCGCAGCTCGAGGACGGCTCGCTAGTTGCGCTCTGTCCGGGCTACACCTTCGACACCGACGTGGCGATCTACGCGGTCTATCCTCACCGACGCTTCCTGCCGGCAAAGACGCGTGCCTTCATCGAGTTTCTCGCCGACTCGTTCGGACCCGAGCCGTACTGGGATCGCCCCGCGGGCCCGTCCTGGGATCGCCCCGCGGGCCCGTCCTGGGATCGCCCCGCGGGCGATGGGGACACTTCTCCGAGCGCGCGCGCCGCGTCCCCGCCCAAGCCGCGAATCAAGGGGCGCGCCGCCCGATAGCCCTGTGCTAGGCTCGACCCACCATGGCGCAGGAGAGGACACAATCCGAACCGGCGCCCCGATCCCCCACATGAACACGATTCTCGTGGAGATTGCCCGATGAATGCCCCCGTTTCCGGCTCGGACCTGTCCCGGGCCTCCCTCGACGACAAATACACGCTCGCGCGCGGCCGCGTCTTCATGACGGGCACGCAGGCGCTCATCCGCCTGCTGATGCTGCAGCGCGAGCGCGACGTGCTGGCGGGCCTGAACACCGCCGGCTTCATCTCCGGCTACCGCGGCTCGCCGCTTGGCGGCCTCGACCAGGCGCTGTGGCGCGCGAAGAAGCACCTGGAGGCAAGCCACCTCAAGTTCACGCCGGGCGTGAACGAGGACCTCGCGGCGAGCGCGATCTGGGGCACGCAACAGGTCGGCATGTTCCCGGGCGCACGCTACGACGGCGTGTTCGGCATGTGGTACGGCAAGGGCCCGGGCGTCGACCGCTGCGGCGACGTCTTCAAGCACGCGAATGCGGCCGGCACCGCGAAGAACGGGGGCGTCCTCGTCCTCGCCGGCGACGACCACGCCGCGAAGTCGTCCACGCTGCCGCACCAGTCCGAGCACATCTTCAAGGCCTGCCTGATTCCGGTCCTCAATCCCGCGAACGTGCAGGACTACCTCGACCTGGGCCTGCACGGCTACGCGATGAGCCGCTTCTCGGGGCTGTGGGTGGCGTTCAAGTGCGTGACCGACGTCGTGGAATCCGGCGCCTCGGTGGAAGTCGACGCCGACCGGGTCGGGATCAAGCTCCCCGACTTCGCGATGCCGCAGGGCGGGCTCAACATCCGCTGGCCCGACGGCATCCTCGAGCAGGAAGCGCGCATCCTCGACTACAAGGTCTACGCGGCGATCGCCTATGCGCGCGCAAACGGCCTGGACCGGATCGTGTGGAATACCGACAAGCCGCGCCTCGGCATCGCCACGACCGGCAAGTCCTACGGCGACGTGATGCAGGCGCTCGCCGACCTGGGCATCACCCAGGACGTCGCCCGGGAGATCGGCCTGCGCGTGTACAAGATCGCGCTCTCCTGGCCGCTCGAGCCGCAGGGCGCGCGCCGCTTCGCCGAAGGCCTCGAGGAGATCCTGGTGGTCGAGGAGAAGCGCCAGGTCATCGAGTACCAGATCAAGGAAGAGCTTTACTCGTGGGAGGCGGGCAAGCGCGCGCCGCGCGTCGTCGGCAAGTTCGACGACAACGGCGAGTGGAGCCGCGCCGAAGGCCAGCCGGCCGGCACCTGGCTGCTGCCGGCGCACTACGAGCACTCGCCGGCGATGGTCGCCCGCGTGATCGCGCAGCGGCTCGAGAAGCTCGGCATGACGGCCTCGCTGGGCAGCCAGTTCAAGGAGCGGCTGGAATTCCTGACGTTCAAGGAAAAGCTCCTGGCCAAGCCGCGCGTCACGGCCATCCGCCAGCCCTACTTCTGCTCCGGCTGCCCGCACAACACCTCGACGCGGGTGCCGGAGGGCAGCCGCGCCACCGCCGGAATCGGCTGCCACTTCATGGCGGTGTGGATGGACCGCAGCACCGCGACGTTCACGCACATGGGCGCGGAAGGCGCGCCGTGGATCGGCCAGGCGCCGTTCACCGACGAGAAACACATCTTCGCCAACCTTGGCGACGGGACGTATTTCCACTCCGGCCTGCTCGCGATCCGCGCCGCCGTGGCGGCGAAGGTGCGGATGACCTACAAGATCCTCTACAACGACGCGGTCGCGATGACCGGCGGGCAGCGGCACGACGGGCCGCTCGACCCGGCGATGATCTCGCGCCAGATCGCCGCGGAGGGCGTGGCGCCGATCATCGTCGTCACCGATGAGCCGGAGAAGTACCCGGCCGGCACCAATTGGGCCCCCGGCGTGACGGTCCGGCACCGCGACCAGCTCGACCAGGTGCAGCGCGAGCTGCGCGAGACCGAAGGCGTCTCGGCGCTCATCTACGACCAGACCTGCGCCTCCGAGAAGCGCCGCCGGCGCAAGCGCAACGAATTCCCGGACCCGGCCAAGCGCGCGGTGATCAACGAGGCGGTGTGCGAGGGCTGCGGCGACTGCAGCGTGAAGTCGAACTGCCTCTCGGTCGAGCCCTTGGAGACCGAATTCGGCCGCAAGCGCAAGATCAACCAGTCCTCGTGCAACAAGGACTACTCCTGCGTGAAGGGCTTCTGCCCGAGCTTCGTCACCGTCGAGGGCGGGCAGCTCAAGAAGGGCAAGTCCGGCGTCGCGGCGCCCGAGGAGGCTTTCGAGCTGCCGGAGCCCCAGAAGCTGGCCCTCGAGAAGGCGTACGGCATCCTCGTCACCGGGATCGGCGGCACCGGGGTCATCACGATCGGCCAGATCGTCGCCGTCGCCGCGCACCTCGAGGGCAAGGGCGTCTCGGTGCTCGACATGTCCGGCCTCGCGCAGAAGTACGGCGCGGTGATGTCGCACGTGCAGCTCGCGGCGAGCCCCGAGGACCTGCACGCTGCGCGCCTCGACACCGGCGGCGCGAGCCTCGTGCTCGGCTGCGACCTGGTCGTCACCGCGAGCACGGACGCCGTGGCGAAGATGCATCCGTCGCACACGCGGGCCGTGGTCAACGGCACGGTCACGCCCACCGCCGAGTTCGTGCGCAACCCGAACTGGCAGCTGCCCGGCACCGACCTGCAGCGCGATATCGCCGGCACCTGCAAGGCCGCCGACTTCGTCGCCGCCTCGGAGATCGCGGGTGCGCTGATGGGCGACGCGATCGCCACCAACATGTTCATGCTGGGCTACGCATACCAGAAGGGGTGGGTGCCGCTCGCGGCCACCTCGCTCGAGCGCGCGATCGAGCTGAACGGCGTTTCCGTAGACTTCAACCGCAAGAGCTTCCTCTGGGGCCGGCGCGCCGCGCTCGACCTCGAGCGGGTCCGGCGCATCGCCACGCCGGCCGAGGTGATCCAGCTCGCGCACCATTTCTCGCGCAACCTCGACGAGGTGGTCGAGCGCCGCGTCAAGCTCCTCACCGAGTACCAGGATGCGGCGTATGCGGGCCGGTACCGCGCGCTGGTCGACAAGGTGAAGGAACGCGAGAATCAGGCCGTCGGGTCCTCGCAGCTCGCCGAGGCCGTCGCGCGGAGCTACGCGAAACTGCTCGCCTACAAGGACGAGTACGAGGTCGCCCGCCTGCATGCGGATGCCGCGTTCCGCGGGAAGATCGAGGGCATGTTCGAGGGCGACTACAAGGTCGTGTACCACCTCGCGCCGCCGCTCCTCGCGCGGAAGGACCCGCTCACCGGCGAGCCACGCAAGATGCGCTTCGGTCCCTGGGTCGGTACGGTCTTCGGCCTTCTGAAAAGGCTGAAGCCGTTGCGCGGAACGGCCCTGGACCCGTTCGGCTACACCGCCGAGCGCCGCATGGAGCGCGAGCTCATCCGCGAGTACGAAACGACCGTCGACGCCCTGCTCGCCGGCCTGAACGCCGCCAACCACGCGCGCGCAGTGCAGATCGCCTCGCTCCCGGACGAGATGCGCGGCTTCGGGCACATCAAGGCGCGCAACGTCGCCGCGGCGCGCAAGAAGGGCGAAGTGCTGCTGGCGGAATACCGCACGGCGCCGGCCACGCAGCGCGTCGCGGCCTAGGGCTTCAGGACGAAGGGATTGAAGTCCGTGTTGCGGTCGTAGTAGTCCTCGTTCTCGGCGCGCTTGAGGAAGCGCACGACCTTGTAGGTCACCGGGGTGAAGAGCACCTCGACCGCCACCTTCAGCCCGAACTGCGCCAGCATGACCGCGGGCAGTATTTCGTTCGGGATGATTCCCGAGTTGTAGAACGCGAGCGGGTAGAAGAGCGTCGAGTCCACCGCCTCGCCGACGACCGTCGAGCCGATGGTGCGGCTCCACAGGTGCTTGCCGGCCGTGAGGATCTTCATCTTCGCCAGCACGAAGGAGTTGGCGAACTCGCCGCAGAAGTACGCGATCATCGAGGCAAGGGCGATGCGCCAGGTGCTGCCGAAGGCGATCTCGTAGGCCTTCTGGTTCTCCCAGAACGACGCCGGCGGAAGCTGCACCACGACCCAGGCCATGAACGAGGCGAAGGCGAGGCCGGCGAAGCCCGCCCAGATCACGCGCCGGGCGCGCGCATAGCCGTAGACCTCGGTGAGGATGTCGCCGAAGACATAAGAGATCGGGAAGAAGAGCACCCCCGCGCCAAAGGCGAACGGCAGCCAGTCGAACTGCACGATCTTCGCCGGGCCGATCAGGTTGGAGCAGATCAGCACGGTCACGAAAGCCGCCATCACGAACTCGAAGTAGCGGTACTCGCGCTTCTCGCTCATGGAAGCTTCGGCGCGTAGTCGCGCGCGTCGGCCTCGAGCTGCACGCCCATCGCGTCGAGCATCCGCCCGACCATCGCATAGAAGGACGCCGTGAGGGAAAGCTCGACGTAGTCCTGCATGTCGAAGTGCCGCAGCGCCTCCGCCTGCGTGGCATCGGAGACCTTTCCCCGCGTCACCTCCTCGGCGAGGGCCAGGGCCGCCTTCTCCTTCGCGTCGAAGGAGGGAGAGGTTCTCCACGAGGCAAGCGCCGCGATCTGCGCCTCCGGCACGCCGGCCTTGCGCGCCATCTTCAGGTGCTGCGCCCATTCGTACTCGGAGGCCATGAGCTGCGCGCCGCGCAGGATCACGAGCTCGCGCAGGGGACGCGGCGTGCGGCTCTCGTAGCGGATGGCGCGCGCGAACTCGGTCCAGGCGGCGACGAGCGCCGGGTGGTTCGCGAGCGCGCGATAGAGGTTGGGCGGCGTGCCCCACAGCTCCTCGAGGCGCTTCTTCGTGGCGGGCTCGAACTCGGCGAGGGGCACGTGGGGCATGGCGCGATAATAACCGAATGAATATCGGGGACTTCCAGCTCACCCGCGTCCCGGACGACTTCCACGACGACCCGTATCGCTACTACGCCGCGCTGCGCGAGCGCGATCCGCTCTACCCGCTCGAGGGCGGCGCGATCTTCGTCACGCGCTACGACGACGCCGTCGCCGTGTACCGCAGCCCGGTCGCAAGCTCCGACAAGAGGGTCGAGTTCAAGCCGAAGCTCGGCGACTCGCCGCTCTACGAGCACCACACCACGAGCCTCGTGTTCAATGACCCGCCCCTGCACACGCGGGTGCGCCGCCTCATCATGGGCGCAGTCAACCAGCGCGCGATCGCGCGCATGGAGGCCCAGGTCACGCGGCTCGTCGATGCGCTGCTGGATGAAATGCACGACAAGGGCGAAGCGGACTTCATCGCCGACTTCGCCGCGCAGATCCCGATCGAGGTGATCGGCAACCTGCTCGACATCCCGCGCCCCGAGCGCAGCCCGCTGCGCGCCTGGTCGATCGCCATCCTCTCGGGCCTCGAGCCGAAGCTCACGCCCGAGATGTTCGATCGAGGAAACAGGGCCGTCACCGAGTTCACGTCCTTCCTCGAGTCCCTGATTGCGGAAAGAAGGAGGAAGCCGGGCGACCCGGAGAGCGACGTGCTGACGCGCCTCGTCCAGGGCGAGAAGGACGGCGAGCGGCTCACGGAGACCGAGCTCTACCACCAGTGCATCTTCCTGCTCAACGCCGGCCACGAGACCACGACGAACCTTATCGGCAACGGCCTTTGGGCGCTCCTGAACAATGCGGACCAGATGCTCTCCCTGAAGGGGGATTCATCCTTGATCAACAGTGCCCTCGAAGAGATGCTGCGCTATGACGGCCCGATCCAGCTAAACAACCGCGGGCTCACCGCACCGATGGAAATCGGCGGGCGCACGTTTCCCGCAGGCACGCTGATCACGATCGGGATCGGTGCCGCGAACCGCGACCCGGCGCAGTTCCCGGACCCCGACCGCTTCGACGTCGTGCGCAAGCCGAACCGCCATGTCGCCTTCGGCCACGGCGACCACGTCTGCGTCGGCATGAACGTGGCGCGGATGGAAGGAAGGATCGCTTTTTCCCGGCTTCTTTCCCGCTTCGGAAAAATACAGCTCGATGGAGAACCGCAGCGCGACCGCCGCGTGCGCTTCCGCGGCTTCCAGCGCTTCCCGGTCCGGGTTGCCGCCTAGCGGGCGTGCTTGCCCGGGCTCCAGCCTCGCGAGCCCAGCGCTTTCTCGGTCACGGAAACCGCGATCGGCTCCAGCGGCGTGGCCATCGAGTCGTTCCAGCGATTCAGGAACCCGAACATCGCGACGACGCCGAGGATCTCCACGACCTGGCCTTCGCTCCAGTGGCCGCGCAGCTCGGCAAAGAGCTCATCGGTCACGGCGTTGGGCTGGGATGCGGCGGCGAGCGCGAATTCCAGGGCGACCCGCTCCCGATCGCTGAAGAGCGCGCTGGTGCGGAAGTCCCAGAGCGCCGCCATGCGCTCCGGGCTGACGCCGAAGTTCTTCGCGCCCAGCATCGTATGTGCCTGGCAATAGAGGCAGCCCGCGGCCTTGCTCGCGAGGTGGCCGACGAGCCGGCGAAAGCCCAGGTCCACCTCCCCTTCCGGGTCCATGACCGCGGCGTTGAGCTGCGCGAAGGCCTTCACCAGCTTCGGCTTCCTCTGCATGGTGAGCACGCTGTTGGGGGCGAACCCGAGCGTGGTGAGGAAAAAGTCGAAGTGCTGCTTGAGCTCGGGCGTGTGGGAGGCGGGCAGAGGTTCCAGGCGGGGCATGGTCATCCGTAACGGGGCGGGGTTAAGATGGATTCATGAAATTTACCCCCTGGGACAACCCCATGGGCACCGACGGGTTCGAGTTCATCGAATACGCCGCGCCCGATCCGGCCGCGATGGCCTCGGTGTTCGAGAGGATGGGCTTCCGGGCCATCGCGAAGCACCGCCACAAGGACGTCACGCTGTACCGCCAGGGGGAGATCAACTTCATCCTCAACGCCGAGAAGGACTCGTTTGCGCAGCGCTTCGCCCGCCAGCACGGGCCGAGCGTGTGCGCAATCGCGTTCCGCGTGCACGACGCGGCGAAGGCGTACCACCGCGCCACCAGCCTCGGCGCGTGGGGATTCGCCAACCAGGCGGGGCCGGGCGAGCTGAACATCCCGGCGATCAAGGGCGTGGGCGACTCGCTCATCTACCTCGTCGATCGCTGGCGCGGCAAGGGCGGCCGCAAGGAAGGCGAGATCGGGAACATCGGCTTCTACGACGTGGACTTCGAGCCGCTGCCGGGAGCGACGCTGACCCCGGAGGGCGGCGGGCGGCTGTACAACGACCACGTGACGCACACCGTGCATCGCGGCCGGATGAAGGAGTGGGCCGACTTCTACGAGCGGATCTTCAACTTCCGCGAGGTCCGCTACTTCGACATCGAGGGCCAGGTCACCGGCGTGAAGAGCCAGGCGATGACCAGCGCCTGCGGCAGGATCCGCATCCCGATCAACGAGGAAGGCAACGAGAAGCGCGGCCAGATCACCGAATACCTCGACTCGTACCACGGCGAGGGCATCCAGCACATCGCCATGGGGGCGAAGGACCTCTACCGGACCGTGGACGCGCTGCGCGCGAACGGCGTGAAGCTCCTCGACACGATCGACACCTACTACGAGCTCGTGGACAAGCGCATCCCCGGCCACGGCGAGGACGTCGCCGAGCTGAAGAAGCGCAAGATCCTGGTCGACGGCAAGGCGGGCGAGCTGCTGCTGCAGATCTTCAGCGAGAACCAGCTCGGGCCGATCTTCTTCGAGTTCATCCAGCGGAAGGGCGACGAAGGCTTCGGCGAGGGCAACTTCAAGGCGCTCTTCGAGTCGATAGAGCTCGACCAGATGCGCCGCGGCGTCCTGAGCAAGGCATGATCGCCGTCCCGCAGGGATGGAAGAAGGAAGATGCGCGCGATGCGATGACCCGCGAGTTCGCCTTCCGGGACTTCAACCAGGCATTCGCCTTCATGACGCAGGTTGCCCTGGCGGCGGAGAAGGCCGACCACCATCCCGAGTGGTTCAACGTCTACAACAAGGTGCGCATCACCCTCAGCACCCACGACGCCGGGGGGATCACCGACAAGGACATTGCGCTGGCTTCCTTCTGTGATGAGTGTTACTTGAAATTCAAAGGATGATCGACCAGGGGTGGGAAAGCTACACCGCTGAGGAACACCGGACCTGGCGCACGCTGTTCGAGCGCCAGACGAAGCTCCTCCCCGGCCGCGCCTGCGACGAGTTCGTGGACGGGATGAAGCGGCTGCCGATCGGCCCGGAGCAGATCCCGAACTTCCTGAATCTTTCGGAGACCTTGTACAAGACGACCGGCTGGACGGTGGTGGCCGTGCCGGGGCTCGTCCCGGACGAAGTGTTCTTCGAGCACCTCGCCAACCGGCGCTTCCCCGCCGGCAACTTCATCCGCAAGCCCGACCAGCTCGACTACATCGAGGAGCCCGACGTCTTCCACGACGTCTTCGGCCACGTGCCGATGCTCATGAACCGCACGCTCGCCGACTACATCCAGGCCTACGGCGTGGGCGGGCTGCGCGCGCAGAAGCTCGGCGTGCTGCCGCAGCTCGCGCGCGTGTACTGGTACACGGTCGAGTTCGGCCTCGTCGAGCAGGCCGACGGGATCCGCATCTACGGCTCGGGCATCGCCTCCTCGCGCACCGAGAGCGTCTATTCGCTCGCCGACCCCTCGCCGAACCGCCTGCGCTTCGACCTCGAGCGCGTGATGCGCACCCGCTACCGGATCGACGACTTCCAGGAGACCTATTTCGTCCTGCGCAGCCTGGACGAGCTGCTCGAGCTCGCGCGCATCGACTTCGCGCCGCTCTACGAGCGCGTGCGGCGCCTGCCGGACCTGGAGCCCGGCGACATCCTGCCGCAGGACCGGGTCCTCCACCGCGGCACCGGCGCCTACCATGCGAGCAAACGTGCCGTTCACTGACCAGGTCGTCGTCGTCACCGGCGCGGCGGGAAATCTCGGCCGCGCCGTTTGCGAGGCCTTCGTTCTTCGAAAAGCAGTTGTGGTTCCGCTCGACATCGAAACGAACCTGCTGGACCAGGCGGTCGTGGACCGCGCTATTGAAAAGATTATCAATGAAAAGAAGAAGATTGATGTTCTCTGCAATATCGCCGGCGGGTTCCGCATGGGCAAGCCGGTGCACGAGACCTCGGACGAGGACTGGAATTTCCTTTTCGACGTGAACGTGCGCACGGTGCTGCACACAGCGCGCGCGGTGGTGCCGCACATGCTGAAGGCGGGCGGCGGGAAGATCGTCAACGTCGGCGCTTTCGCGGCGCAGAAGGGCGCGGCGAACATGGGCGCGTACGTCGCCTCCAAGGCCGCGGTGATCCGCCTGACCGAGTCGATGGCCCTCGAGCTGCGCGAGAAGAACATCAACGTCAACTGCGTGCTGCCGACCATCCTGGATACGCCGCAGAACCGCGCCGACATGCCAAAGGCCGACCGCGGGCGCTGGGTCGCGCTGCAGGATCTTGCCGCTGCGATCGTCTTCCTCGCCTCGCAGGACGCCCGTGCTATACATGGCGCCGCCCTGCCGGTCACCGGACTCAGTTGACGCGATGACATCCAAGTACCAAAGCGGCTTCGGCAACACCTTCTCCACCGAAGCCGAGCCCGGCGCGCTTCCCGTCGGGCAGAACTCGCCGCAGCGCACGCCGCGCGGCCTGTACGCCGAGGTGCTCTCCGGCAGCGCCTTCACCGCGCCGCGCGCCGACAACCTTTCCTCCTGGCTCTATCGCCTGCGGCCTTCGGCGATGCACCCGCCGTTCAAGCGCATCGGCGACGGCAGCCTCCGCTCGGGGCCGTTCGACGAGGCGGAGACGCCGCCCAACCGCCTGCGCTGGGACCCGCTGCCGATCGGCGACGGCGACTTCGTGGACGGCCTGTTCACGCTCGCCGGCTCCGGCGACGCCGCTTCGCAGGCCGGCATCGCCGTGCACATCTACCGCGCCACGCGCTCGATGAAGGACCGCGTCTTCTACGACGCGGACGGGGAATTGATGTTCGTTCCCCAGCAGGGAACGCTCTCCCTCATTACGGAACTCGGCGCGCTCCGGGTGGACCCGGGAGAAATCGCGGTGGTGCCTCGAGGCGTGAAGTTCCGTGTGGAAATCGAAGATGCTGTGAGGGGATACGTATGTGAAAACTACGGCGTACCGTTCCGCCTCCCCGAGCTCGGGCCGATCGGCGCGCAGGGGCTCGCGCAGAAGCGCGACTTCCTCGCCCCCGTGGCCGCGTACGAGGACAAGGACGGCAAGTGCGAGGTGGTCGCCAAGTTCCTCGGCAAGCTCTGGGCGACCGAGCTTCGCCACTCGCCGCTCGACGTCGTCGCCTGGCACGGCAACTACACGCCTTACAAGTACGACCTCGCGCGGTTCATGGTCATCAACACCGTGAGCTTCGACCATCCCGACCCGTCGATCTTCACGGTGCTTACCTCGCCTTCCGGCCAGCCGGGCGTGGCGAACTGCGATTTCGTCATCTTCCCGCCGCGCTGGATGGTCGCCGAGCACAGCTTCCGCCCGCCCTGGTTCCACCGCAACCTGATGAGCGAGCTCATGGGCCTCGTGAAGGGCGTCTACGACGCGAAGGCCGAGGGCTTCCTCCCCGGCGGCGTGTCGATCCACAACTGCATGAGCGCGCATGGGCCGGACGCCGCGACGTTCGATAAAGCCACCCGGGCAGAACTGAAGCCGCACAAGATCGAAGACACCCTGGCGTTCATGTGGGAGTCGCGCTACGTCTTCCGCCCCACCGCCGCGGCTCTGAACGCGAAGGAACTGCAGCAGGACTACGACAAGGTCTGGGATGGCTTCAAGCCGAACGCACGATCCTGATCTGAAGAGCTGGGTCGAGTCGGCGAACGACCCGGCGGGCGACTTCCCGATCCAGAACCTGCCCTTCGGCGTGTTCCGCCGCAAGGGCGCGAAAGAAAAGCCGCGCGGCGGCGTGGCGATCGGCGACCAGGTGCTCGACCTCGCGGCCCTCGGCATCGACACCGGCCCGGACCTGAACAAGCTTGCGGCCGCGGGCCCGACGGCCTGGCGCGAGCTGAGAAACGCCTTGTCCATCGCGCTTTCGGACGCAGGAAAGAGACGCAGATTCGAGAAGCATCTGATCCCGATGCGCAAGGCCGAGCTGTTCGTCCCGGTCTCGATCGGCGACTACACGGACTTCTACACCGGCATCCACCACGCCACCGCCATCGGCAAGCTCATGCGGCCGGACAATCCACTGCTGCCGAACTACAAGTGGGTGCCGATCGGCTACCACGGCCGCGCCTCCTCGATCGTCGTGTCGGGGACGCCGGTCGTGCGGCCGAACGGCCAGACCCGGACCGGCGATGCCGAGCCGGTCTTCGGCCCGAGCCGGCGGCTGGACTACGAGGTGGAGCTGGGATTCGTCATCGGCCCGGGAAATCCGCTCGGCACGGCGATCCCGATCGGGAAGGCGGCGCGCCATGTCTTCGGCGTCGTGCTCGTCAACGACTGGTCGGCGCGCGACATCCAGGCCTGGGAATACCAGCCGCTCGGGCCCTTCCTCGCCAAGAGCTTCGCCACGACGATCTCGCCCTGGATCGTCACGATGGAAGCGCTGGAGCCTTTCCGCTGCCCCGCGTTCCGTCGTCCGGAGGGCGACCCGCGACCCATGCCGTACCTCCTCGACGAGGAGGATCAGGCGCGGGGCGGGCTGGATATCCAGCTCGAGATGCGCCTGAAGACGCCGGCGATGAAAAGTCCCGAAAGACTTTCCATCGGCAATTCACGCGACGCCTATTGGACGGCGGCGCAGATGGTGACGCACCACGCGTCCAACGGCTGCAACCTTCGGCCGGGCGATCTCCTCGGCTCCGGGACGCTGTCGGGCGCGAGCCCGGAGGCGCTCGGCTCGCTGATGGAGCTCTCGCAGGGCGGCAAGGTCCCCCTCACGCTGCCGGGCGGGGAGACGCGCACCTTCCTGCAGGACGGCGACGAGGTGATCCAGCGCGGCCGCTGCGCGCGCGCCGGCGCCGCGTCCATCGGCTTCGGCGAGGCCGCCGGGAAGATCCGCCCGGCCCCGTCGCTATAATCGTTTTCGAGGAGGAGTCATGATGCGCAAGACTATTTTCGCTATCGCGGCCGCTGCGCTTGCCTTGTCCGCACCGGTTCAGGGGCAAACGGAGCTCAAGTTCTCCACTTTCGTGCCGCCCACGCACGGCTTCGTGGTGGATGTCCTCGAGCCGCTCGGCAAGGAGATCGAGAAGGCGAGCGGCGGCAAGGCCACCGTGCGCGTCTTCGCCGGCAACTCGCCCTTCGGCAAGGTCGAGAACCAGGCCGACCAGGTGAAGCAGGGCGTGGTCGACCTCGCGTTCGGCCTGAACGGCATCCCGCGCGGGCGCTACCTGCGCACCTCGATCATGGAGATGCCCTTCGTCGCGGAGAGCGCGGACGCCGCCTCGCGCGCGCTCTGGGCGATGCGCAACGGCGCGCTCGCCGAGGACTGGAAGGAGTTCAAGCTCGCCGCCCTGCACTGCCACCACCCGGGCCTCTTCCACACGCGCACGAAGCCGCTCAAGGACCTGCGCGACGTGCAGGGCCTGCGCATGCGCGCGCCCAACCCGCCCACCCAGGCGCTGCTCGCCTCGCTCGGCGCGACGCCGGTCGGCCTGCCGCCCCGGCAGGTGTACGAGAACCTCGAGAAGGGCGTGATCGACGGCGCGGTGTTCCCTTGGGACGCGATCAACGGCTTTCGCCTCGAGACGCTGCTGAAGAATCACCTCGACGCGCGCGTCTACACGGCGTGCTTCCACCTGGTCATGGACCCGAAGCGCTTCGCGGCGCTGCCGCCGGAAGTGCGCAAGGCGCTCGAGGCGCATACCGGCGACGCGCTGGTCGCGCGCTTCGGCCCGCTCTGGACCAAGTGGGACCAGGTCGGCCTGGAGAAGGTGCGCAAGCTCGGCAACAACATCGTCGCGGTGCCCGACGCGACGCGCGAGAAGTGGCGCGGCGAGCTGAAGCCGGTGCTCGACGGCGAGCTGGCGAAGCTGGAGAAGGAAGGCGTGCCGAACGCGCGCGCGGTGTACGAGGAAATGCTGAAGCAGGTGTCCACCTTCTCGAAGAAATAGGCCTGGAAAAACTCGAGCGGATCGCCGACCGGGCGCTGAGCGCCATCGCCCTGGCCGGCGTGCTCGCCCTGATGGCGGGCGTGGCGGTGCTGATGGTCGACATCAGCACCCGCAAGACCCTCGGCTTCTCCATCCTCGGCACGATCGACCTGATGCAGCTCGCGCAGGTCGCGTGCGTGTTCCTCGTCCTGCCGCTCGTGTTCCTGCGCGAGTCGCACATCTCGGTCGACTTCGTCACCGCCCGGCTGCCGCCGCGCCTGCGCGCCGCGGTCGAGGTCGCCTCGGCGCTGCTCGGCATCGCCCTCCTCGCGGCGATCCTCTGGTACTCGTGGCAGCAGGCGGCGATCCAGGTGCGCCAGGGCGACCGCTCGGTGACGCTCGGCATCCCGATGGCGTTCTACTGGGCGCCGCTCCTGCTCGGAACCGCGCTGTCGATCCTCGCCTCTATTGTTGTTCTTGTAAGAATTACCCTTTCCGCCCAACGATGAGCGGAACGCTTGCCGGAGCGCTGGGCTTCGCCGCCGTCCTTGTCCTCATCGCGATGCGCGTTCCGGTCGCCATCGCCATGGGCGTCGTCGGCGCGATCGGCTACGGCCTGGTGTTCGGCTGGGGCACCCTGGGCTTCGTCCTGGGCCGCGCCCCCTTCGAATCCGTGTATCCGGACAGCCTCACGGTGGTGCCGCTCTTCATCATGATGGGCGTCTTCGCCGCGCACGGCGGGCTCTCCCGCAGCCTGTACAGCCTGGTCACGGCGCTGATCGGCCACTGGCGCGGCGGCCTGGCGATGGCGACGGTCGGCGCATGCGGGGTATTCGGCGCGGTGTGCGGCTCGGCGATCGCCACCGCGGCGACGATGGGCCGCGTCGCCATGCCGGAGATGCGCCGCATGGGCTACGACGACCGGCTCGCCTCGGCCTCGGTGGCGGCCGGCGGCACGCTCGGCGTGATGATCCCGCCCAGCATCCTGTTCGTGATCTACGGGCTGATGACCGAGCAGTCGATCGGCAAGCTCTTCGCCGCCGGCATCCTGCCCGGCATCCTGGGCATGCTCCTCTACATGGCGGCGATCCGCGTCTGGACCGGCCGGCGCCCCGAGCTCGGCCGGCCCGCGCCGCGCGCCGGCGGGCCGGAGCGGCGCGCGTCGCTCCTCCAGGTGTGGCCGGTGCTCGTGCTGTTCGGCGTGGTGCTCGGCGGCATGTACGCCGGGTTCTTCTCCCCCTCGGAGGCGGCCGGCGTGGGCGCTTTCGGCGCGGTCCTCCTCTCCTGGGCGAGGGGCCAGATGGATCGGGTCAGTTTCCTGCGCGCGGTGCAGGAGACGGCGACCACGACCGGGATGATCTTCATGATCCTGATCGGCGCCGGCATCTTCAACTACTTCATTTCCGCCACCGGGCTCACGGACCAGCTCATCCAGGTGGTCAAGGACACCGGGCTGTCGCGCTGGACCATCATGGCGCTCCTGATGCTGATGTACTTCATCCTCGGGGCGCTCATGGACGAGCTGGCAATGATGCTGCTTACCGTCGGGCCGGTATTCAAGCTGGTCGTCGCGCTCGGCTTCGACCCGATCTGGTTCGGGGTCATGCTCGTGACCGTCTGCGAGATCGGCATGATCCTGCCGCCGGTGGGCATCAATCTCTTCGTCATCCAGAGCATCGCGGGCATTCCGCTCGCCACCGTAGTCCGGGGGATCTTCCCCTTCGTCGCCGCTGATACGATCCGGCTCCTGATCATCGCCCTCGTCCCGGCGATCGCCACGTGGCTGCCGGGACGGATGGCTGGCTGAAAGGTTCCTCCATCAAATCCGTACTGGTCACGGGCGGCCTGGGCTACATCGGCTCGCACACCTGCGTGGCGCTCTGCGCGGCCGGCTGGCGGCCGGTCATCGTCGACAACCTCTCGAATTCCAAGGCCTCGGTCCTTCCCCGCCTCGAAGCGCTCGCTTCGACGAAGATTGCCTTTCACGCCTGCGACATCCGTGAAAAGGAAGGGCTGGAAAAAATACTCGGAGCGACCCCTTTCGAGGCGGTCATTCACTTCGCGGGGCTGAAGGCGGTCGGCGAATCGGTCGCCAAGCCCGAGCTTTACCACGACAACAACGTGCGCGGCACCGAGGTGCTGCTCGATGCGATGCAGCGCCACGGCGTGCGCCGCATCGTCTTCAGCTCGTCGGCCACCGTGTACGGCACGCCGGAGCGGCTGCCGATTCCCGAAGGCCATCGCCTGCAGCCGGAAAGCCCGTACGGCGAGAACAAGGCCGGGATCGAGCGCCTGCTCGCCGCGCGAAGCGGCCTGCAGCACGCGGCGCTGCGCTACTTCAATCCGATCGGCGCGCATCCGTCGGGGCGCATCGGCGAAGACCCGCGCGGCATCCCGAACAACCTCCTGCCCTACGTCGCGCAGGTGGCGGTGGGCAAGCGACCGAAGCTCGTCGTGCACGGCAACGACTACCCGACGCCGGACGGCACGGGCGTACGCGACTACATCCACGTGATGGACCTCGCCCAGGGCCACCTGGCGGCGCTCGACTTCCTGTTCCGGGAGAGCGCCTCCCTGACCGTAAACCTCGGCACCGGCCGCGGGTACTCCGTGCTCGAGGTCGTGAAGGCGTTCGAGCGCGCTTCCGGCCGCCCCGTGCCCTACGAGATCGGCCCGCGCCGCCCCGGCGATGTCGCTTCCTGCTACGCCGACGCCTCGCTCGCCGCGCGCGCACTGAACTGGCGCACGCGCGCCGCGCTCGACGAGATGTGCCGCGATTCGTGGCGCTGGCAGTCGACGAATCCCGACGGCTATCCCGACTAGGGCGGGTGGGCCTGCCGGACTAGGAAGGTTCGCGCGTCTCGGCTGTACGATGGATCGCAATGGCCGGCCGTGTCCTGCTCCTCCTCGCCACTCTCCTCGTCTCCTTCGGCCTCGCAGAGGCCGGCCTGCGGATCATCGGCTTCGACTTTCCCCAATTCCACGAGCGCCACGACACGCTCGGCCTGACGCTCAAGCCCGGCGCGCAGGGGTGGTACACCGAGGAGGGCCGCGCCTACGTCCAGGTCAACAGCGCCGGCATGCGCGACCTGGAGCGGGCCCGCGAGAAGCCGCCGGGCCGCCTGCGCATCGCCGTCCTCGGCGACTCGTACACGGAAGCCATCCAGGTCGACCGGGCGCGCGCCTATCCGGCGCTCCTCGAGAAGCACCTCAACACGTGCGGCCGGCCGGTCGAGGTCCTGAACTTCGGCGTATCCGGCTTCGGCACCGCGCAGCAGCTCCTGACCCTGCGCTCGAAAGTGTGGGACTACGCCCCGGACGTCGTCCTGCTCGGCTTCTTCCCGAGCAACGACGTGGTGAACAACTCCCGCGCGCTCGAGGCGGACAAGCTGCGCCCCTTCTTCGTGAAAGAGGGCGACGCGCTCGTCCTCGACACCTCGTTCCGCCAGCAGCGGTCCTATCGCCTGCTCGCCAATCCGGCCTACCGGTTCCTGCGCAGCCACTCGCGGGTGCTGATGCTGGGCCTCAAGGCGCGCAAGGGGCTCATGACGCTGCGCGCGCCGCAGGCCGGCGCCCCCCAGCTCGGCCTCGACTGGCTCGTCTTCCGGCCGCCGGCTTCGCCGGCGTGGGTGGAGGCCTGGGACATCACCGAGCGGCTCCTTCTCGCCATGCACGAGGAGGTCGCCGGCCACGGCGCCACCTTCGCGATCGCGTCGGTGACCGAGGCCGCCGCGGTGCATCCGAGCAAGGAGATGCGCGAGCGCTACGCCGCGGAGCTGCAGATGCCCGACTTCCTCTACGCGGAGCGGCGGCTCGCCGGCTTCGCGGCAAAGCACCGCATCGCCTATCTTCCGCTCACCGAAGGCATGGACCGGCTGGCGGCCGGCAAGCCGCTGCACGGCTTCGGCGAGACCCTCGGCCTCGGCCACTGGAACGAAGACGGCCATGCCGCCGCGGCGCAGCTCATGGCCGAGTTCCTCTGCGGCATGCCTTTACAATCGGGGGATGCCCACCCCTAAGACGGCCCTCATCACCGGGATCACCGGCCAGGACGGGGCCTACCTCGCCGAGCTGCTGCTCGACAAGGGGTACGTCGTCCACGGCATCAAGCGGCGCACCTCGCTCATCAACACCGAGCGGATCGACCACCTGTACCAGGACCCGCACGAGAAGAACCGGCGCCTGGTGCTGCACTACGGGGACATGACGGATTCGTCGAGCCTGGTGCGGGTGATCCAGGAGTCGCAGCCCGACGAGCTGTACAACCTCGCCGCGCAGAGCCATGTGGCGGTGTCGTTCGAGGAGCCCGAGTACACGGCGAACTCCGACGCCATCGGTACCCTGCGCCTGCTCGAAGCGCTGCGCATCCTCGGCATGGAGAAGAAGACGCGCTTCTACCAGGCCTCGACCTCGGAGATGTTCGGCAAGGTGGCCGAGACGCCGCAGAAGGAGACCACGCCCTTCCATCCCCGCTCGCCGTACGGCGTGGCGAAGGTCTACGGCTACTGGATCACCGTGAACTACCGCGAGGCGTACGGCATGTACGCGTGCAACGGGATCCTCTTCAACCACGAGTCGCCGATCCGCGGCGAGACGTTCGTGACGCGCAAGATCACCCGGGCGCTGGCGCGCATCGCGCTCGGCCTGCAGGACTGCCTGCACCTGGGCAACCTCGACGCGCGCCGCGACTGGGGCCACGCGAAGGACTTCGTGCGCGGCATGTGGCTCATGCTCCAGCAGCCGCAGGCCGACGACTACGTCCTCGCCACCGGCGAGCAGCACAGCGTGCGCGACTTCGTCGTGGCGGCGGCGAAGGAGCTCGGCCTGGCACTCGAGTTCTCCGGTTCCGGAGCTTCCGAGGTCGGCAAGGTCGCCCAGGCCTCTCCGAAATTCCCGTTGCTGAAGAGCGGCCAGGTGATCGTGCGCATCGATCCCCGCTACCTGCGCCCCTCCGAGGTCGAGACGCTCCTCGGCGACCCGGCGAAGGCGAAGGCGAAGCTCGGCTGGCAGGCGGAGATCGGCTTCGCCCAGCTCGTCAGCGAGATGATGCAGGCGGACCTGCGCTGGGCCGAGCGCGACGAGCTCGCGCGCGCGCACGGGCATAAGGCTTACCGCTACAGCGAATGAGTATTGCCGACCCCCTGTTAAGGGGGCCGTGAGCCGACAGGCGAGCGGGCGGTTCTCCGCCCCGTGATAGCCTACGCCCCATGAGCCAGGCCTATACCGCCGTCGTAAAGCAGGACGGCGATTGGTGGATCGGATGGATCGAGGAGGTTCCGGGCGTGAACTGCCAGGAAGCCACCCGAGACGACCTTCTGGAGACCTTGCGGGTCACCCTCGCCGAAGCGCTCGAGATGAACCGGGCTGAAGCGAAGAAGGCTGCCGGAAAGGGCTACGAGGAGCTGACGATCGCAGTATGAAGCGCCGCGATCTGCTCCGGCATCTGTCGGCGCATGGTTGTTCGCTTCTTCGAGAAGGCGGGAGACATTCCTGGTGGCACAACCCGGCGCAGAATCGGCGCAGCGCCGTTCCGCGGCACAACGAGATCAATGAGCATTTGGCGCGCAAGATCTGCAAGGATCTTGGCGTTCCCCAGCCTTGAATCCTGACTCGAAGATCTACGTCGCGGGCCACCGCGGCCTCGCCGGCTCGGCGATCGTGCGCCGGCTGCAGGCGAAGGGCTTTCGCAACATCGTCACGCGCCCACACGCGGAGCTCGACCTCGTCGACCAGCGGGCGGTGCGCGAGTTCTTCGCCCGCGAGAAGCCCGAAGTCGTGTTCCACGCCGCGGGACGGGTCGGCGGCATCCTGGCGAACAACACCCTCCCGGCCGAGTTCATCTACCAGAACCTCGCCATGGAGGCGAACGTCATCGACGCGGCGTACCGCAACGGCGTCGAGCGCCTGCTCTTCCTCGGCTCCTCGTGCATCTACCCGCGCGACTGCCCGCAGCCGATCAAGGAGGCGTACCTCCTTACCGGGCCGCTGGAGCCGACCAACCGCCCCTACGCGATCGCCAAGATCGCCGGCATCGAGCTGTGCTGGTCGTACAACCGCCAGTACGCCACGCGCTACCTCTGCGCCATGCCGACCAACCTCTACGGCCCCGGTGACAACTACGACCTGCAGGGCAGCCACGTCCTGCCCGCGCTCATCCGCAAGTTCCACGAGGCGAAGGCGGCGGGACAGAAGACCGTGACTGTCTGGGGCACCGGCACGCCGCGCCGCGAGTTCCTCTACAGCGAGGACATGGCGGATGCGTGCATTCTTCTTCTCGAGAATGACCAGCTCGATCTGCACCGGAAGGCCGACCATCCGCCCCTCGTCAACGTCGGCTGCAGCGAGGACCAGACGATCGCCGAGCTCGCCGCCCTGGTGCGCGAGGCGGTCGGGGCGAAGGTGGACATCGTCTACGACCGCAGCAAGCCCGACGGCACCCCGCGCAAGCTCCTGGACACCTCGCTGATCCGCTCGCTGGGCTGGCAGCCGCGCGTGCCGATGCGCGAGGGCCTGCAGCGCGCCTACGCCGACTTCCTGGCGATGCGGCGCTAAAGCTTGATGCGGAAGGCGCTCGCGGCGAGCGCGAGCCGCACCAGGTCCGCCTGCCGGTTGGTGCCGGTCTTGTGGAAGACCGACCGCACTTGCGTGCGCAGGGTCAGGATTATCTATATAGATGACTTACGACGTGCGGTTGTAAAAGCTTCCGTCAGGACGGCTCTTAGTGTCGCCTCCCGGCCACTGATGTGCACCGCAAAACGTCCGTATAGTCCACGCTGTCCGGACACCGCTTGCGGGGGCAAGCGTCCGGCAGGGAGAAGAAAATGGCTTGCTTCATGGTCAGCTGCCGGCTCGGCAGCCCGGGCGACGACTACATCGGCCTCGTGCAGGCGATCGAGGGGCTCGGCAGGGCGTGGGAGTGCCCGGGCAGCACCTGGATCGTCGCCAGCGACAGAAGCGCCGGCGACATCCGCGACGAGCTGCGGCCCTACCTCGGCCGCCACGACGAGCTGCTGGTGGCCGAGCTGAGCGGCGCGGTGGCCTGGCGTGGCACGGGCAACGGCTTCTCGGCCGGGCTCAGGGCCGTCCTCGGCTAGCGCAGGGGCGCGTGTAGTTTCGTCCTCCCGAAAACCTTTGTAGGGCGTCGTCCCGGCCCTGCACCGCCCCCTATAATCGCCCCATAAATCCGGTCGTGGCCTGCGGCGCGCCGGCTCGGCGGTCCGGGGGGACCGCCTTGCAAGAAAAAAGCAAAGCCGATTAGGGAGGCAGTGCCGATGGCCCGACGTCTTTTCTCTGCCGCGCTGATCGCCGCGAGCCTCGGCTTCGCCGCGAGCGCCATCGCACAGGATCCGCGCAGCTTCCTGGGCGGGCAGCCACCCGCCGCCGCTTCGGGCCCCGCCTCCCAAGTGCCGTCGGTCGCAGTGCCGCCGACGCAGACGCCCACGATCACGAACGCGACTCCGGAGATCACGCCGGACATGGCCAGACGTCTCGGCTTTCCGTCGCCACAGCAGCCATCGCAGCAGTCGCAGTCGCAGCAACAGCCAGTGCCCACCTCTGCGCAGCCCGGAGCGGTGCCGGACGCCGCCGAATACAACGACTTCCAGGAATTCATCTTCCAGACGCATGGCCAGCGCCTTCCGCTGTACGGCTACAGCCTCTTCCAGCGCGCGCCCTCGACGTTCGCGCCGGTCGACAACATCCCCGTCACGCCCGACTACGTCATCGGGCCCGGCGACGAGCTGCTGATCCGGGCGTGGGGCCAGATCGACGTGGACTACCGCGCCACCGTCGACCGCAACGGCATGATCAACATCCCGCGCGTCGGCTCGGTGCAAGTCGGCGGCGTGCAGTACCGCGAGCTCACCAGCCAGGTGCGCATGGCGGTGAGCAAGAACTTCCGCAACTTCGAGCTGCTCGTCACGATGGGGCAGCTTCGCTCGGTGCAGATCTTCGTCGTCGGACAGGCGAAATCGCCCGGCGCCTACACGGTCAGCTCGCTCAGCACGCTGGTCAACGCCATCTTCGCTGCGGGCGGCCCTTCGGCGCGCGGCTCGATGCGCGCCATCCAGCTCAAGCGCGGCAACCAGACCGTCACCGAGTTCGACCTTTACGACCTGCTCCTGCGCGGCGACAAGTCGAAGGATGCGGCCCTGCTTCCCGGCGACGTCCTCTACTTCCCGCCCATCGGACCGCTCGCTGCCGTCTTCGGTGGCGTTAAGAACCCGGCCATCTACGAGCTGAAGGGCCCTGCGGCGATCGCCAACCTCCTCGACTACGCCGGCGGCCTCACCACCACCGCCCAGACGCGCCAGGCCACCATCGAGCGCATCGAGAACCGCCAGAGCCGCGTGGTCGACCAGTTCAGCCTCGACATGGGCAGCCTCGCCCGCACCGTCAAGGACGGCGACGTCGTCTCGGTGCTGAGCATCACCCCGCGCTTCGAGAACGCCGTCACCCTGCGCGGCAACGTCGCCGAGCCCCTGCGCTACCCGCACCGCCAGGGCATGCGCATCCGCGACCTGATCCCGGACAAGGACGTGCTCCTCACCAAGGGCTTCTTCCTGCGCCAGAACCGCGCCATGCGCATCGAGACGATCCAGCAGGGCCAGCTCTCCGCCTCGGTGCGCAACCTCGCCGAGGAAATCAACTGGGACTACGCGGTGATCGAGCGGCAGAAGCGCGACGACCTCACCACCACCCTGATCCCCTTCAACCTCGGCAAGGCCGTCCTCGAGTCCGACCCCGCGAACAACCTCGTCCTGGAGCCGGGCGACATCGTCACCGTGTTCTCCAAGACCGACATCGCCGCCCCCGCCGGCCGCCGCCCGGTCGTCGTGCGGCTCGAGGGCGAGTTCAACTTCGCCGGCGTCTACCAGGCGCTCCCCAACGAGACCCTCCGCCAGCTCATCACCCGCGTCGGCGGCGTGACGCCTAAGGCCTACCTCTTCGGCACCGAGTTCAACCGCGAGTCGACCCGCCTCGACCAGGAGCGGCGCCTCAAGCAGGCGCTCGACCAGCTCGAGCAGGACGTCCAGCGCTCCGCCGTGAGCCGCGCGCAGAACGTCGTCTCCGCCGAAGACGCCACGTCGCTCAAGCAGGAGGCCGATGCGCAGCGCACCCTCGTCACGCGCCTGCGCACCGTCCGGCCGACCGGGCGGATCGTCCTCGAGCTCCCCGAAGAAGCGAAGGTCGCCGACCTCCCCGACATGGCGCTCGAGGACGGCGACCGGATCCACGTCCCGCAGCAGCCCTCCATGGTCAGCGTCTTCGGCACGGTGTTCAACGAATCCTCCTTCATCTACACCCGCCGCAAGGACGTGAACGACTACCTGGCCCAAGCCGGCGGCCCGCGCCGGGAAGCCGACAAGAACAGCATCTACGTCCTGCGCGCCGACGGCTCCGTGGTGAGCCGCCAGCAGTCCGGCTTCCTCGTCGGCTCGCTCGGCGGCGTGCGCGTCATGCCCGGCGACACGATCGTCGTGCCCGAAGACTTCCAGCGCACCTCCTGGACCAAGGATCTGAAAGACTGGACGCAGATCTTCTATCAGTTCGGCCTTGGGGCGGCTGCGCTGAAGGTTATTAGAGATTGACCATGTCGGGCCATCTCCCAAACGCGGACGGCGCTTCCAAATCATTGGGGACGAGGGAAGCTACCTTCCTAGATGTCGCGCTAGTTCTAGCGAAACGCAAGCTCCTGACCATTGGTTTCCCGGTCACCGTCGGCGTGCTTGCGGCTGGTGTGACCCTGTTGATGCCCAACGTCTATACCGGCACGACTAAGATTCTCCCGCCTCAGCAGACGCAATCAACATCAGCCGTTCTGGCTCAACTCGGGTCGCTGGCCGGCCTAGTGGGCGGAGGAAGCGTGGCGGGGCTAAAGAACCCGAACGATCTATATGTCGGCATGCTCCGGAGCCGCACCGTCGCGGACGCGTTGATCGCTAGATTCGATCTCGCCACGGTCTACGCTAAGAAGTTACCCTCGGACGTCAGAAGAAAGCTTGAGCAAGACACCTCGATCATCGCTGGTCGAGACGGGATCATTGCAATACATGTGGACTCCACGGATCCGAAGAAGACAGCCGATCTAGCAAATGCGTACGTTGAGGAGCTGTTCAAGCTAACCAAGGTTCTCGCGGTCACAGAGGCGTCGCAGCGCAGACTTTTCTTTGAGCGGCAGATGGAGGAGGCAAAAGAGAATTTACTAAAGGCGCAGATAGCTGCGCAGGGGGCCATGGACAGGGGGGGTCTAGTCGTCGTCGAAGGTCAAAGCAGGACGCTACTGGAAATGACGGCGCGCTTAAGAGCGCAGATCACGCTGAAGGATATTCAGATCGGCGCGATGCGCAGCTATGCAGCGGAAAATAACCCCGAACTGAAACGCCACGAGCAAGAACTGGATGTGATGAGACGCGAGTTGAATCGCATGGAGACCGGCGAAGGAAAGTCGCCCGGGAACAGGACGGCGGTCAACTCCGGGGCGATCGACAACTTCGGCTTGTTGCGCGATATGAAGTACTACGAAGCGACATACGAGCTCCTTGCGAAGCAGTTCGAGATCGCGAAGATTGACGAAGCCAAGGATTCGGCGGTCATCCAGATACTGGACAAGGCGGTAGAACCGGATCAGAAATCCAAACCCCGGCGCGGTCTCATCGTCATTCTTGCAGTCTTGATTGCCGCGCTCGCTGGGGTCGTCCTTGCGCTCGTACTCGAGGCCTTGGAGCGCGTTCGCCAGGATCCGGAGCAGTCCGCAATCTTAGACGGCCTCCTGACGCAGCTAAAGAAACTGCGCTAGCGCCATTTGCCAAGGCTCCGAGTACCGGCAGCCTTTGGCGGAACATTTCATCGCTTGGTTGAGACGCCATTCGCTAGCGTGTACGAACGTAAGGTCGCGGTTTTCCTTTATCTCCTTGCACTAGGGGTCGGTGCTCTAGGCAGCATCCTTGCTGCCCGCTTGCTCGAACCAAGAGAGTTTGCGTTCTTTGCACTGCTGCTGAGTATTGCAGCCTGGTCGTCCCCACTCCTCTCTGTGGGATTGATGAACGCATCCGCAGTCATTGCCGGTCGACATTTACCTCGGTCCCCGTATCTTCGGTGGATGGCAGTTGCTGTCAGCGCGGCGCTTCTGGTTCTCATGACCAGTGCAGCGGCGGCGCTCTCATCATTCGATTTAGGGATACGCCTCTCTTGGGCTGCCTTGGGAATGCTGGTTGCAGCCCAGGTTCTCCAGGCAGCCGTTAGTGGGATTGAACTGGCACATCAACGCGTCAAGCATCACGCATTCATTCAGTTGCTGCGCGCGGCTTTCTTCGTGGTCGGCCTGGCCTTCCTGTACATCTTCGATCAACGTACCGGATTCGCGGCGACACTCGCTGCTGCCTGCGCTTTCTTAGCGTCAGCGACGCTTGCCCTACAGCCATTGCGACGTCCCCGAGTCCGCTACCTGGTCGCGCTCTGGCAGCGGTCTCTAAGAATCGGGATGAGGTCAATTGCGGGCTCCGTGTTGGGACAGGTGTTACTGCGAGTGGATCTTCTTATCGTTTCTCTCCTGCTTCCGGGCAAGACAGCAGGCCTTTACGCGATCGCCACCATTGCCAATGCAATGCTCTTGCAGATCGCGAGCTCAGTCGGGAACCTTGCGTTTCCCATGGCATTCGGCAAGGACAGATCGGCGTCCATCATCGATGTATGGAAGATGTCCGCGGGAATAGCGATCGGCGTACTCGTAACCTTCCCCGTGCTTGCCGTTCTCGCAGAGGATCTGATCACTTGGCTGGCTGGCAAGCACTACGCAGGCGCGGGACCGATCCTAGTAGCGCTTCTTCCTGGATGCGCTTTCCTTTGCACGGTGTCGCCTGTTGCGAATTACCTCGGGGGCAGCGGTTACCCATGGTCATACGTTCGGGCTCATGTGCTCGCGCTAAGCGTTCAAGTTCCCGCGTGCGCGTATCTCGCCTCCTCCCATGGTGCAACCGGAGCGGCGCTTGGCGCTGCGACCGGCTACATCGTTTTGGCAGTCTGTCTGATTCGAGTCTTCCTTGCCCGCCGTGCCGAGACGTCCGGAACCGAGTTGGCGGGACCTTCAAAAGTCAGAGGGTAGGGCGCATTTATGTGTGGGATCTGGGGAATGGCCGGGCACCTAGCGCTGGATGCGCCGCGACTCATGGCGATAACAAAGAAGCTCTCGCACCGAGGTCCGGATGACGAAGGCATATGCCTTTTCGATACGGAACGCGGTCATTTGCTCGCCGAGAAATCGGCGGTTCAACGCTATTGCCTCGGCACGGCTGCCGACCGCAGTGGCAAACGCCTTGTTCTGGCCAATACCCGGCTGTCGATACTCGACCTGTCTGCCGACGGCCATCAGCCAATGGCCGATTCCGCGAAGAGGGTTTGGATCGCATTTAACGGGGAAATCTATAACTACGTCGAGCTTAGGGAGGCTCTACAGGGTCTGGGGCACGTCTTTAGAACCCGGACCGATACGGAAGTGCTCCTAACTGCGTACTTGGAGTGGGGAAACGAATGCGTGAAACGTCTAAATGGGATGTGGGCATTCGCGATTTGGGACAGCCGAAGACATGAACTGTTCTGCTCGATTGATCATTTCGGGATCAAGCCGTTTTACTTTGCAACTTCCTCACGAGGATTCGCATTCGCTTCTGAACCAAGAGCATTGTTCGCCACGGAAATTGTTTCTCCAGTGCCGAATGAGACGTCGGTCTTTCGATACTTAGTACATAACGAACCCCCCGTTCGGGGGGAGTCTTTCTACAAGGAAGTTAGTCAGCTTGCTGGGGGTGAGTATCTGACTGTTTCCCTAGGAGGATCGGCTCCTTCGGTGAAACGGGGAACCTGGTGGAAGCCGTCAGCGGTTTCCGGTTCGAGCCCAGGAACCGCCGAGGAGCTCCGGGCCCTAGTTCTAGACTCCGTTCGCATACGACTTAGAAGCGACGTCAAAGTGGGCGCGTGCCTCTCAGGCGGCCTGGACTCATCGCTTATCGTGGCGTGCATGCGCGAGCTGGAACCTCAGTCCGACCTCTCAACATTCACGGCCGTGTTCCCGGGGGACAGTAGGGATGAAAGCAAATGGGCTCGCATTGCCAGCGAAAGCTTCCGGACAAGGCATCATGAGATCCGATCGAACGGGACGGGACTCGTCCATGACATCGACCATCTAGTTACGGCTCAAGGTGAGCCGTTCCATGGCCTGACCGTCTATGCTCAGTATCGCGTCATGCAAGAGGCGCGTGCAGCCGGAGTCAAGGTGCTGTTGGACGGTCAAGGCTCGGACGAGATTTTTCTCGGATATCACTGGCATATGGCAGCCCATCTCGCCCGACTGCTCGCGCAAGGCCGGCTGACATCAGCGTTCGGCCTCTCCCGGGACGTCGCGATGAATCGCGTCGATCTTCCTTTGCATCGCCTGCTTGCACTCTTACTGCTCTTCCGCCTGCCTGTAGTGCGCAATTCGCGCAACGAGTGGCGGGCTAAGCAAGGAATCAATCCGGACTTTCTTTCCAAATGGCGCACTCGGATAAAGGGCCGAGTGGGTACCGAGAATCTGTCGTCTCGAGCTCAGGAGATAACGGATACGGTTCTCCCAACGCTCTTGCGATATGAGGATCGCAACTCGATGGCTTTTTCTCTCGAGGCGAGGCTGCCCTTTCTAGACCACCGCCTAGTGGAGTTCTCACTCGGGATCCCCGACGAACTACTTCTACGCAATGGCATCTCGAAAGCGTTGCTGCGTGACGCTGCAGCAGCTCTGCTGCCTAAGACGCTCAATGACCGGCTCGACAAGGTCGGCTTCGCAGTGCCGGACCGAGACTGGCTCGGCCAGATCAGAAACTACGCGATAGACAGGCTTTCCAGTAGCAGCGTCTCGGCCGCCTACATAGACCGCGACGCCCTGAAACTTTCCTTCAGCGCGGAATCATCAGACCCCCAGTGGGTATGGAGAGCGCTGAATCTGCACTTATGGATGGATCTCACATGCGCGACGAGCTGATACTTGCCGCGCTCTGGTTCCCCTCCTTGTTTATCTGGGCAATCGCGTTCAACAAAGTAACGCGATGCTTTCAGACATGGAACCTATTCAGCTTTCTCGTACCCGTGCTTCTGCTCCATCATGGCGCCGGGGTACCTTTCTCCCTTACCACCACCGAGATCCGGGACGGCATCTCGCTGCCCGACGTTGTTACCGAACGATGGTTAGCAGCGCTTGCTCTGATGTACGTGTTTCTGCTCATAGGCGCCCTGGTTGCGAATAAGACCTGGCTGAACCGACCCAATGCATTCCCAGTTGGAACGGAGTCGTTCTCCCGGCCTGACGCGAACATTCTCTTTCGCCTGCTAGTACTCGCAACCGTTGCCGCAACCGTGTATCAGTTGTACGAGTTCGGCGTTCCAGACAGCCTTGTATCCATTCTTCTGTTCTCATCCACCTTCGACGACTATACGGAGCAGCGCCTTGGGTTCGGGGAGTTCACAGGGTCTCGCGTAGGTCTCGGCAATTACTTGATCGCGGTTGCGGGGTATACGGTGATCCCGGTTGCGCTTTCCTATTCGCTGATCTGCGCCCGCAGGTCTCCGCTTCACGCCGCGGTGTTCGCTCTGTTGTTCGCCATTTCCGCCTATCGCGCACTTGTGAGCGGTCACAAATCTCTTGTTCTACTCCTCGTCGTCGGAACATTCATCGCCTATCACATCGCGCACAATGGGTTTCGTCTTCGCTTTCGCGGTTCCGCAATCGCGGTCGGCTTGGGCTCGGTGCTGGTGTTGGTTCCCCTGCTTTTCCTCATGCAATACGAGGATTTCAGCTACTGGGATGGTCTCTATAGCACGTTCTTTCGGGTTTGCATCGAACCCAATCGAGCTCTTCAAACCTTCCTGTTCATCTACCCCGACTCGTTTCCTTTCCGTGGTGGTACGAGCTCCCCGTTGGTCGCAAACCTGCTCGGTGAGTCGGATGCGATTCCACCCCATACCCTAATTCCGCTGACGTTCGGCGTCTCCGACACGACCTGGAACATTGGCTATATCGGGGATGCTTGGGCCGATTTCGGATGGGCAGGAATCATCGGCCAATCGCTGCTGCTCGGACTATCTTTGCAGTGGCTGAATCTCTGGTTCCACACGCGGCTCGCCTCTGCGTTCGGTTTGGCCATCTATATCGCGCTGATCGTCACGGCCCACAGGTTTGCGCAGGTTTCCATGCTGTCCACGCTCGCGGGGTTCGGGTTCTTCCCGATTCTGCTGTTATACGTTTTGGGGACTCGGAGAAGAGTTCGGCGCTTTTCGCATCTCGTTCTTAAGCCTTAGCTGGGGTCCTGAATTCATGGTTGTCGTGCACGTCACGAATTTCTTCATTCCTGAGATGGGTTATCAGGAGACCTATCTCGCCAGACTCCAGGCGGCGATGGGACACACCGTGCATGTCATTACTTCGCATCTGCGGTACCCGGGCAACGAATATCAAGTGCTTCGGGACGTCTTAGGGAACCGCGAGAAGGCGCCCGGAACGTACAACGACGAGGTTACTGGTGTGGCCGTTCACCGACTTCACACCAGATTCGAGCAAGGATTGCGTGTCTGGCTCGAAGGGCTCGAACGACACCTTCTGGAGTGCGCTGCTGATCTAGTAGTGGTGCACGGAGTCACCAGCTTCAATGCATTGCGCGTCGCTGCACTTCGAAGTCGAGGGAGAATCTCGCCTGGCACTCGGATAGTGATGGACGAGCACATGTTGTACAGTGTGCTCGATCGTTCAGGAGCCGCAGCAGTTCGGTACAAGCTGTTCTACTCGTGTGTTTCTCTGGCGTTAGTGCCATGGTTTCTCCGTAACGGCATCTCGTTTGTCGCCGTAACCGGAGAAACAGGTGATTTCATGGTTCAGCACTACGGCATACCGCGGAGCGCGATAAGGGTCATACCAATCGGGGTAGACGTTGAGACGTTTGCGTTCGATCCCATAGCGCGCACACGGGTACGTCAAACGCTTCGCATCGCGGGCAGCGACATCGTCCTCGTGCATGCGGGCAAGCTGATCCGGGAGAAGGGTCCTCATTTAATCGTGGCGGCGTCTATTCCGGTGATGAAGGAGCACCCGCAGGTCAGGCTTCTGTTCATCGGCTCTCAGGACGAGGAGTACACGCGTCGGATCAAGTCAGATCTGGATCGCGAGGGGCTAGCAGAGCGGGTTACGTGGCTACCGGCAGTGCCGCACGCGAGTCTTGCCGACTACTACGCGGCCGCAGATCTGGGTGTTTGGCCCACACAAGAATCGATGACTGCGCTCGAAGTAAGCGCCTGCGGTCGGCCCGTAATTCTTGGGCCGTCCACGGTGTCACGTGAGCGGATAGCGGGTGGGGGCGGCCTTTCGGCAGCCAACCAGGTGGAACTTACCGCTCATATCCGTGCGCTGGTAGAGGACCCGGCCCTTCGCTCGAAGATGGGAGAAATGGGAGAGGCGCACATGCGGCGGGATTTCGACTGGCGGGTGATCGCCAAGTCCTTCCTTGAAGTGGACGGGGTTGTCGATTCCGGAATTCAGGGAAAGGCGGCTCGAAGCTCGTGAATCTTCTTGGATTTCAAATACCGAAGGTTCCCTTGCTCGACCGCGAGACGTTTCTTGTAGAGCAATGCCGCGGTAAGGCCGTGTTGCATCTCGGCTGTGCGGACTCTCCCTATACCCGCGAGAGAGTCGAGACCAAGACTCTTCTGCATACAAAGCTTGCTCAGGGGGCCAAGAGCATAGTGGGCATCGATCTCGATCATGGTGCCGTCTCACAACTCCAGGATCTTGGAGTGAGTACCGTGAAGGTCGGAAACGCTGAGCGCCTCGATGAGTTTGACCACCACTCGACGTACGAGGTGATCGTCGCCGGGGAGATTCTCGAGCACCTACCCAATCCCGGTAGATGCCTCTTGCAAGCCAAGAAACTGCTCAGCGCAAACGGCGTCATCGCGATCTCGGTTCCGAATGCGTTTTCTGCCAAGTCGATGCTTCGCGTGGCCCTCGGGACCGAGCTGGTTCATCCAGAGCACGTCTGCTACTACTCCTCTGCCACTCTTCACCGCTTAGCCGCCATGTGCGGTCTAGAGTGCCGGATCGCAGGTTTCTATGCCTCCCGCGCTCAACGCTTACATGTCCGCCTCCTCGATTCGCTCGTCCTTGGATGGACCAGGAAATTCCTTCCTCAATGCTCCGAAGGTCTCCTGGCGCTGCTCGAACCGAGTCGGACTTGAGACCAGCCGCAGCCTTATCGGGCAGCATGCCGAACGACAAGCCGTCCACTAGTAATACGCCCTGGACGATAACTCACGTTCTTGAGGACTACTCGGAGTTGAACGGAGGAGTGGCGTCGGCCGTAAGCATGTTGGTAGCACTTACGCAGGACAACGGAGTGGACACTCGAGTGCTTGCGTCGCGGTATTCCGCACGGCCCGCGGTCAAGTCCGTCGTCAGAGCAGCGCCTCGGCCGTGGTTCTGGTCTTCCTCTCTCAAGTCTGAATTGGACGAGAGGCTCAGCCGCAACACCGTAACGCACATTCACGGAATCTGGATGTACCCGCAATGGTTGGCCGCCCAGCGGTGTCGCAGTCGATCGAGACAATTTATCCTGACGCCTCACAACATGCTGGGCGGATGGCTTTGGCGTCGAGGATCTTTGCGCCGGATCAAGAAATCCATTTACTGGACGTCTGTCGCCAGGCCGGCTTTCCGTCATGCGCGAATCATCCAAGCGCTGAATCCGTTCGAGAGAGAAGTCCTTCGTGAGAGCTTCTTCCCTTCCGAGAGAATCGAAGTTCTCCCCAATCCGATCGATGTTGATCTGATACAAGGACTCACCCTTTCCGCTGCGGTCGACACTGCGCGCCCGTATTTCTTGTTCCTCGGACGCCTCCATCCCGTAAAAGGTCTTGAACTATTGATAGACGCCTTCTTGCCCAGCATTGGGGATCTCGAACTCCGCATAGCGGGCTCCGCAGCAGACTCGAGGTATGAGCAGGCTCTCAGGACTAGAGCCAAGAGCTGCAAGCGCATTCGCTTCATCGGTTCCGTATCGGGCCGCGAGAAGTACGAGCTATTGAAGGGCGCATGGCTCCTATGCGCACCTTCCTACTCAGAGGGACTTAGCATGTCGGCCTTGGAAGCGCTCTCGTCCGGAACTCCTGTTTTGACCAGCAAAGAATCTGGTCTCGCTGATCTGCGGAGCGCCGGATCTCTCGAGGCGGAACTAAATGTCGATTCTGTGCGAGCTGGCCTTCAGCAAGCCGCCGCTTGGACAATGCCGGAGCGAGCATGCCGGAGCGGATTGGCTCGGCAGTACGCTCGCGATAGGTTCTCACCGGCAGCCCTGGCACCTACCTACCTGGCGCTCTATCGCTCGGTAGTCGAGGGCTAGGGCATACCGACGTTCCGCCGATACCAGCCTGCACGTAAGTCATGAACGTCCTTGGACTGAACGCCTACCACGGGGATTCTTCGGCATGCCTCGTACGGGATGGCCAACTCGTGGCCGCGGCGGAGGAAGAACGTTTCCGCCGGATCAAGCACTGGGCCGGCTTCCCGACGGAATCGATTCGATACTGTCTCATGGAAGCCGGATTGGACCTAAGTGCCATAGATCATGTTGCGATCAACCAGAATCCTCGATCGAACCTCTGGCGCAAGATCGCCTATGGACTACTTAAGCGCCCGAACCTGTCTTTGGTAGCAGATCGGCTTCGCAATAGAAGTAAAAGAGAGGACTTTCGGCGCATCCTCGCCAATAGCTTCGGTCCCGGGTTCTCGGGTCAAGTTCACGCTGTCGATCATCACCTGTCCCATCTTGCGTCGGGCTTCTTGGTCTCCCCGTTCGAGACGTCATGCGTCGCATCGGTGGATGGATTCGGCGATTTCGCCAGTGCGGCGTGGGGGATCGGAACGGGCAGCAGAATCTCCGTCGATGGCCAGGTGCACTTCCCACATTCACTCGGTCTTTTCTATCAGGCCCTAACCCAGTACTTGGGATTCCCAAAGTATGGCGATGAGTACAAGGTGATGGGGCTTGCCCCATATGGCCGACCCAGTTTGATGGATGAAATGCGCCGCATCGTTCATCTAGAGGTCGACGGCACCTTCTCCCTGGATCTAGATTGCTTTCTCCACCACAGCACCCGGGTTCCGTACGCCTGGGACAACGGGGAACCCACCGTCGGCCCACTCTTCTCTCGCAAACTCGAGAATATTCTCGGTCCTGCACGCCTCCAAGGTACGGAGATCACGCAACGACACAAGGATATCGCGCACTCCATACAGGCGATGTACGAAGACGCCTTCTTCAGTTTATTGAACGCCTTGCACCGGAAGCACAGGTCGGACAGCTTGGCATTGGCGGGGGGATGTGCGATGAACTCGGTCGCCAACGGGAAAGTAACCCTCAGAACCCCTTTCAAGAAGGTGTACGTGCAAGCGGCGGCCGGTGACGCCGGCGGTGCCATCGGTGCGGCTCTTCATGTATCGCAGCTAGTAGCGTCTGCGTCCTTGCCGCGATTCCACATGGATCACGCATATTGGGGTCCTAGCTTTCCGGACGCATGCATTGAAGGCCTTCTGGCGTCCCACAAAGAAAGGTTGGATGCGGCGAACTGTTCGATCCAGCGACACGATGCTCGAACGTTGTGTCACCGCGCAGCCAAATCCATCGCCAACGGGAAGGTCCTGGGGTGGTTTCAGGGCCGGATGGAATGGGGACCGCGTGCGCTCGGCAATCGGAGCATTCTCTGCGATCCCCGACGGACTGATATGAAAGACATCCTGAACGCAAAAATCAAACGCAGAGAATCCTTTCGCCCCTTCGCTCCCTCCATTCTGCGCGAGGCCGTAGCGGAATGGTTCGAGATCGACGACGATGTCCCGTTCATGATGCAGGTCTTCCAGTTCCGTCCTGAGAAGCGGGATATGGTGCCGGCAGTCGTTCATGTCGATGGTTCGGGACGACTTCAAACAGTCGAGCGCGAATCAAACCCGTTGTATTACGACCTCATCAAGGAGTTCCGGGACATAACCTCGGTCCCGATGATCCTGAACACGTCCTTTAACGAGAACGAGCCTGTCGTCTGCCGACCCGAGCAAGCGCTCGACTGCTTCCTTCGAACGCACATGGATGCGCTTGCGATGGGCTCGTATTTTGTCGAGCGGAAAGATTGAACTGCTAGTGCTTACCGGCAGCGGAAGCGCATACCCAATAGTGAGCACATCGAACCTCTCGGAGCAGCAATGGTGCGGCCCTTCGCCAGGGAAACGGCCACGGGACATCGGGCGCATAGTCAAGCACGCGAAATTCCGCGAGCGTTTCCAACCATTGTCTGTGCGAGAGAAAGCAGACTCCGACTCCTGCAGTGTTCGCCCCCAGCTTCTTCACGAACGGCGCGAGGGTGATGGAAGACGTGAGTGCGAAGATAGCCCGCCCGGGAAACCAATCGACCACACCGTTGTAGTCATTCTCGTAGATCGACAGTCGCCCACGCTCGCTTAGGAGACCGTCGCAAACCCGGAGCACCTTCGAAATGTTCGCGCGGGTCTGCCAATAGGCTCCTCGGGTCACAAGGTGGTGCAGGACCCAATTGCAGAACACGATGTCGTACTTCTCGCTGGTTTGCCAATCCGCAATGTTTGCCAGCACCGTCTTCTTCCTGTCTGAAGCTTGGTTCCTTGCTAGGAGCAGTTCGGAGGTATCGAGCAGAGTGCCGCGAGCGCGGGGAAAGGCTGCCAGAACCCGGTCCGCAAACACGCCGTTCCCCCCACCGACGTCGAGGAAACGGAAACTGCCTTCCGGGAAGTCTCGCTGTATGCACCGGAGAACCGGCTGCCAGCGCGCGTCCGTCACGTACTCGGTATCGAACGTGCTCGCCTGCTCATCCGACAGGGCGGTCAGGTTCATCGCGAGCGATTCGAAGGGCGTTGCATTGCGGCTCCGTTACTGTGCGGGCAGCCGAAGCTGTTGAAGCTTCGTTAGCGGCTTGATGATGGGGACGAACAGACCTCCCGCCAGGTTATTTTGCCTCCAAGCCCTCAAGCACTCCAGATTGCCCTCGACGATTCCTCCGAGCGATCGGGTGCTGCGTCCTCCGATGCGCATCCGGGCTACGCGGACCGGGCGATATGCGAACGTCGCCGAATGCTTCAACAGGAAGCGAAGCGCTACCTCATAGTCTCCCGAGATCCTCATGCTGGCGTCGAACCCGCCCCATTTAAGGAAACAATCCCGCCGCGCATAGAAGCCCGGATGCGGGGCTTGCCAACCCAGCCGCGCGCGCAAGGGACTGAACGCTCCTGGTCTCCATACGCGGACCACCGAGTTGGTGCTGTCCGCGCGCACGAGCTCGATATCCCCATAAACGCATTCGGTACCGCGGGCGGCCTCGTCGGTGAGCAGCTCGGCCAGCGCGTCGTCCGAGGCGAAAAAATCGTCGGCGTTCAGGAAACCCACGTAGTCGCCCTGGGCCTGGGTCAAGCCCTTGTTCATGGCGTCGTAGATACCCCGGTCTGGCTCGGAAATAAGGACGTCGGGCGCGTGGGGCGAGGCATGAATGCGCTCCACGGTGCCATCGCGGGAAGCTCCGTCGACCACGATGTGCTCGAGTTGCACTCCACGCTGCGAGCGCACGCTCCGCAGAGCGTGCTCGATGGTCTGCACCGCGTTGGATGTAACAGTTACAACGGAGACCAGCGGGCTCATGCGCTGCAGGATTCTTGCACTTTCCCAGGGCCTGCCTATGGATTTAGGTACCGAAAGCTGCCAAGATTGCCTCGGGGAAGGGGATTTTGTGTCTGCTGCATTGGGAGCGTTTCTCGTCGCGTTTGTCGTCGGGTACCTGATCGTCCGGTATCCCGGCATGCTCGCGCGCGCGGCGGCGGACCAGCCCGGCGCCGGACCCCAGAAATTCCACCTTGTCCCCACGCCGAGGATCGGCGGCCTCGCGGTCTTCGCGGGCCTCGCGGCCGCAGCGAGCGGCCTGGGGGGCGCCGAAGAAGCGGCCGGCATCCTTCTCTTCACCGCGCTGCTCTGCGCGGCAGGCGCCTTCGGGGTCGGCCTCGTCGAGGACTGCACGCGCAAGGTTCGCGTCCAGTTCCGCCTGATGCTCACGTTTGTGTCGGCGGCGCTGGGTTTCGTGTTCCTCGATGCGCGGGTGACCGAGCTGAGTATTCCGGGGGCGGACTGGCTGCTCTCGTTCAGCGCCGTCTCGTTCGCCTTCACGGTCTTCGCCGTCGCAGGTCTCGCGCACGCAACCAACATCATCGACGGCTTCAACGGCCTCGCGGGCGTCGTCGCGATGCTGTTCCTGACCGCGATTGCAGGAGTCGCCGCGCAGGTCGGGGACCAGCCGGTGATGATGGCGAGCCTCGCCTTAGTCGCCGCGATCGCCGGGTTCCTGGTGTTCAATTTCCCGTTCGGCCGGATCTTCCTCGGCGACGGCGGCGCCTATCTCGTCGGCTTCCTCGTCGCCGAGCTCGCCGTGCTGCTCGTGCACCGCAATTCCGAGGTCTCGCCGTGGTTCGCGCTCACGCTCTTCGCGTACCCGGTCGTCGAGACCGTCTTCTCGATTTACCGCAAGCGCGTTCTCCAGGGCACTTCGCCGGGCGACCCGGACGGCCTGCACCTGCACATGCTCGTGCACAAGCGCCTGGTGCGCAGGCCCGGGTGCCTGACGGGCGTCGGCGCGAACTGGCGGACCTCGCCCTACCTGTGGGCCCTCGCATGCGCCGGGTGCGTTCCTGCCTTCCTCTTCTGGCAGGACACGAGCGCACTCCAGCTCGCGCTCAGTTTGTTCGTGGCCCTGTACGTGTGGTGCTACTGGCAGATCGTGCGCTTTCGCACGCCGCGCGCCTTGCGGTGGCCGCTTCCCGCGCGCAGCAACCCGTCCGGGCAGGGGTTCGACGCGGACCTGGAAAATTCCGCAGTCCATGGCAACCAGCACAACAAGTAGTCAAGGGAGGATGAACGCATGTTGAGGACCGATACGTCGAAGATCGGGATGGCGGTGATTTTCGGAGGGCTCCTCGCAGCCCTCGCAACACCGGCGGCGCAGGCGGCGGCCACGCTGACCAGCGTGCGCGGCGAAGTGCGCATGGTGATCGACCAGAGCCGACACGGCCCGGCATCGCAGAACGACCGGATCAATCCTGGCATGACGATCACCACCGGCGATAATTCTCAGGCGGTTCTCCGGTTCGACGACGGGCAGCAGGTGGTCCTCAACCAGAACACCTCGTTCAAGATCGCCGAGTACCGCTTCAATGAAGCGCAGCCGGCGAACGACCGCTCGGTGTTCGAGATGCTGAAAGGGGCGCTGCGGATCGTTTCGGGCGCCATCGGCAAGCGGAACAATGCTGCGTTCGCCCTGCGCATCCCGCAGGCGACGATCGGCCTGCGAGGCACGGACTTCATGGTCGTGCTCGTGAACCCGGCGTACATCTCCGTGCTCCAGGGCGCGGTGGCGGCGACGAATGCAGCCGGCACGGCCGCATTCGGCGCCGGAGCGCTCGGCACCGTGGCGACTTCCGCCACGCTGGCAGCCGGCATCTCGGCGGCGGCGCTGCCGGCGGCGGCGGCGGCGTCATTCGGCAGCATGAGCGCAGTGACGCTCAGCGCGGCCGGCGTGACCACCGCGGGCACGGCCGGCGGGGCGGCGGGCGGAGCGGCCGGGGCGGCAGGAACGGCCGCGGCGGCTGCGGTCCCGGCGGCCGCGATCGCGGGCGGCGCGGTCGCTGCGGGGGCCGCGGCCGCGAGCCGCAGCAGCAGACCCAACACCACGGCCACGACGCACCACTG